>JBNKHC010000031.1:0-2054 GCA_050290145.1 Kiloniellaceae bacterium
CTCGCAGTATCCCACCACCCTGCACCCCAGCCGCGAGCCCTCGGTCGCCAAGTCCTACATTGCCTCGATGACCCGCCGGCCGATGACGGTCTACGACCAGCAGTGGGAGCTGATCTGCATGCTCTGCACCGAGCTGCCGTCCATCGAAGCGGGTTCTGCGGTGCCCGAGGACCTGCCGCCGGGGGTCGAAGGCGCCGGCGACGGGCGCGGCATCGCCCTCACCTACACGATCCGCCCCGACGCCACCTGGGGCGACGGCACGCCGGTGACCACCAAGGACGTGCTTTTCACCTGGAAGGCCGGGCGGCACCCCACGGCCGGCATCGGCAACCTGGAGCTCTACAAGCGCATCCACGCCATCGACGTGGTCGACGACAAGACCTTCGTCATGCACGCCGACCGCATCTCCTTCGAGTACGCGGCGATCAACGACTTCCGCATCCTGCCCGCGCACATCGAGGAAGCGATCTTCGATGCGGCGCCGGAGGACTACCGCAACCGCACCGTCTTTGACACCGATCCGACCAACAAGGCGCTCTACTACGGCCCCTACCGCATCACCGAAGTCGTCCCGGGCTCGCGCGTGGTGCTGGAGCGCAACGAGACCTGGTGGGGCAAGCCCCCCGTCTTCGACCGCATCACCGTGCTGATCATCGAGAAGACCACGGCGCTGGAAGCGAACCTGCTGTCGGGCAACATCGACATGATCTCCGGCGAGCTGGGCCTCACCCTCGACCAGGCGCTGGCCTTCGAGAAACGCCACGGCGACCGCTACGACGTCATCTACAAGCCGGGGCTGCTTTACGAACACATCGACCTGATGCTCGACAACCCGATCCTGGCCGACAAGCGGCTGCGCCAGGCGCTGGTCTATGGCATCGACCGCGAGGCCATCAACGAGCGCCTCTTCGAGGGCCGCCAGCCGGTCGCGCACACCAGCGTCTCGCCGCTGGACTGGGTCTACTACAAGGACGTGAAGAAGTACCCCTACGACCCGGCCAAGGCCGCCGAGCTGCTGGAGGCCGCCGGCTGGGGCGAGCTACGCGGCGGCGTGCGCCACAACGCGGCGGGCGAGGCGCTGCAGCTGGAGTTCATGACCACCGCCGGCAGCCGCGTGCGCGAGCTGGTGCAGCAGGTGCTGCAGAGCCAGTGGAAACAGATCGGCATCGACGTGCGCGTGCGCAACGAGCCGCCGCGCGTCTTCTTCGGCCAGACCGTGCACGAACGCCGCTTCACCGGCCTTGCCATGTTCGCCTGGGGCTCCTCGCCGGAAAACGCGCCGCGCTCGACGCTGCATTCCGAGGAAATCCCGACGGCTGAGAACGGCTGGTCGGGCCAGAACTACACCGGCTTCAGGAACGCCGAGATGGACGAGCTCATCGAGGCCATCAACCTGGAGCTCGACCGCGCCAAGCGCGAGCAGATGTGGCACCGCCTGCAGGAGATCTATGCCGAGGAGGTGCCGGTGATCCCGCTCTACTGGCGCGCCAATCCCTACATCCTGCCCAAGTGGCTGAAGGGCGTGCGCCCGACCGGCCAGCAGGCCTCCTCGACGCTGTGGGTCGAGGACTGGACCGTCGAGGGGCGCTGAGCAGAACATGCTCTCCTACCTCGTCCGGCGGCTGATCGAATCCTTCTTCGTGCTCGCCGTCATGTCGCTGGTGATCTATTGGCTGATCGGCCTCATGCCGGGCGATCCCATCGACATCATGATCTTCTCCGACCCGGAGATGACCCCGGCGGAGGCCGAACGGCTGCGCGCGCTCTACGGGCTGGACCAGCCGATCATCGACCGCTACCTGGCCTGGCTGGGCAACGCTCTCTCCGGCGACTTCGGCTATTCACGGCTCTACAACCAGCCGGCCCTGGACATCCTGCTGCCGCGCCTGGGCAATACCGTGATCCTCATGGGACTCAGCTTCCTGCTGGCCCTGGCCATCGCCCTGCCGGCGGGCATCTACGCCGCCACGCGGCCGCAGAGCCCGGTCGACCACGCCATCAACCTGCTGGCCTTCGCCGGCATCTCGGTGCCGCCCTTCTGGCTCGCCATCCTG
>JBNKHC010000032.1:0-5518 GCA_050290145.1 Kiloniellaceae bacterium
ACGACGTAGAACCAGCGCCCTTCCAGGTCCCAAAGCTTGTAGAGCGCAATCGCCAGCAAGCCACCGAGCACCACCGCCAACAGGTGGCGCAGTATCGGCGCCAGCCAACCTTCAGCCTGTTGTACGCTACCTTCGCTCATCTAGGAGACACTCTCCCTCGCGGCCAGCGTGAAAGCACAGTTCGCGTCAGTCTAGAACCCCGCCTTGCGTAAAGCATAAGACGCCAGGAGGCCGACAGCCGCCCCCAGGATGATCACTACCGAGTGGCGAATCAGGAACGGCAGTCGGCGGCGTTTCGAGCGGCCGTTGATCGGAAACACAGGAGTCAAACTGCTGGGCATGGGCGGAATGCGCGGCCCGCCGTCACCGCCTGAAGTCTGGTCGCTCATCTCGTACCTCTGTCTGCTTTACCGTCACGTCGACTCTCCGGACGTTCCCTTCGCAAAGTCGTCATGCCAGAAGCCCGCTTTCCGCACCGCCGTTGGGTCGCCCGTCTCCGGCGTAAAGCGGTGCGCTGCGATCCTGGCCGTTCATCTCTCCGGGAACCGGCGTCACGCTTTCCTCCTGTGGCCGGCCCGGCTGCTGACCCCGCCGCCCCTTGACGCCCTTGGAGGGCACGAAGAGCCGAACATTGAAGAACGTGAAGAGATAGACCAGGCCGATGGCAATGCAGGCGCCCAGGCCTCCCGCCAGGCCCACATGGTAGACCTTGATCGGCGTCACAGGCGCCGTCGGTACGGTGGCCGGATGCTGGATCAGCAGTTCGCTGATCGCCTCGCTGCTGCCGACCTCCAGTTCGCTCAGCGCAATGCCGATCAGCTCGTACTCACGGTTCGCCCTGTCGAGATCCGCCTGCAGCTGGTCGATCTCCAGCTTCACGTGAGGCAGTTGCTTCATTCTCGCGTCGATCTCGGTGATTGCCTTGGTCAGCGAGGCATTCTGGGCACGCAGTCCGTCCAGCTCGATCTCACTGAAAATCCGGTCGGAGATAATCCGCTTCATATCCTCGGCTTGCAGGCGCTCGTCGCCCTGGCGGCGCCCTTGGGCAGAGGCCTTCTCCGCGCGGGCGACGCGCGCCTCCAAGGCCTTCAAGCGGCGTTCTTCCGCCTGGATCGAAGCGACAAGGCGCACCTGCTCCGCTTTGAGATCGTAGAGCTTCTGCAGCCCTTCCGACATTTCCTGCGCCGCCGATGAGACCCGGTACTCCTTGAGCAGGCCGTTGATGCGGTCCTGGTAGGAAGCGATCTGCTGCAGCTTCTGTACGGAGAGAGACTCAAGCTCGTGCATGCGGCTGCGGGCCGCTGCCCGGTTCGTCTCGTTCGCCCGCTTCACCAGTTCCACCGTCAAGGTGTCGGCGATGGCGGCGACCCGCTGCGGATGCTTGTCGCGGACCGTAACTCTGAAGACATAGGAGTCCTCGCTCATCACGTCGACATCGCCGGCCAGGGTCTTCACGGCCTCGACCGTGGGATCTTCGTCCGGGATCCGCCCGTATTTCAGGAACGACCAGGCCTTCGTGGCGTACTCCTTGCCGTAGTCCTTGAACATCTCGTAGTAGCGGATGTACCACGGCCCCTCGTAGACCTTGTCCTCCTCGGCATCCAGGTCCAGCTTCGCCACAACCTCGCGCAGCAGCCCCTCGCTCTGGGCGAGCTGCTCCAGCGTCTTGCCGACGACCTTGAATTCGGTGATCGGCGTCGGCGCGCCCAGGGCCTGGGAGTCGTTGCCCCGGTACTGCAGGCGCGTCACCTCACCCGGCGTAAATACCAGGGTCACCGTCGCTTCGTACTTCTCGGAATAGATATAGGTCAGCGCCAAGGCGCAGGCCATGGCCGAAAGAATGAAGACGACGATGAACGACAGGTGCCGCCGCATCGGGCTCAGATATTCCCAATGCGTGAAAACGAAGGGCGGGAGATCCCGCTTGTTAGGTTGTCTTTTCATCGTCCAGACGTTCCGCCAGTGTTATCGGGGCTCTCATAGCCGTACTTACTCATTCGATCCGCCAATCTCCTCCGCACGGTGCCCCTCACCACCGGGCTAAACCGCCGCCGTTTCGGCGACCTGCTGCTGCGCCACCAGTTCGTCCAGTACATCGTCCAGGCCGGCCCGCCAGTCCGGCGCCGCGATGCCCAGGCGCTCGGTAATGCGGCTGCAATCCAGCACCGAGTTCGCCGGGCGCGCCGCCGCCGTGGGATAGTCGGCCGTCGTAATCGCTTCGACGGTGGCCGCCGTGCCGCAGCGCTTCTTCAAACCCTCCGCAATGGCGGACGCGAAGCCGTGCCAGGAAACAGCTTCGCTGCCCGCGAAGTGGTAGGTGCCCCAGGCAAGGTCCGCCATCGGCTCCCCGGCCCGCGCCGCCAGCGTCAGACAGGCGTCGGCGATGTCCCGCGCCGGTGTCGGACAGCCTTTCTGGTCGGCAACCACCCGCACCTTCGACCGCCGCTCCTGCTGCATCAGCCGGAACATGGTCTTGACGAAGTTGCTGCCGTGGGCGCTGAAGACCCAGGCGGTGCGCAGGATGACATGCCGGCCACAGTGCACCGCGACCGCCGTCTCCCCGGCCATCTTGGAGCGGCCATAGACACCCAGGGGCTGGGTCGGATCTGTCTCCGTGTAGGCGCCCGCTTTCGTGCCGTCGAAGACATAGTCGGTGGAGATGTGGATCATGGCGGCGCCCTGCCGCGCCGCCGCGGCGGCGATATGGGCCGCCCCCAGGTGGTTCACCGCGAACGCCTGGTCGCGCTCGCTCTCCGCGGCATCGACTGCCGTATAGGCGGCGGCGTTGACGATCGCGGTCGGGCAGTGGCGCGCCACCGCCCGCTCCACGCTCTCGGCATTGGTGATATCGACATCGCCGCGATAAAGGGCGATCACCCGCCGTCCATCCCGCTCGGCGAGACGCAGGGCCTCGCGGCCGACCTGGCCATTCGCCCCGAAGAGAAGGATCACATCGTCCGTCATCGCGCCTCGACTTGTTCCTGCGCCGCCGCGTCAGGATGCGGCCAGGGCCGGTCCCGGCGCCTGGTTTTCCTTGATTACCCCACGCAGGTATTCGGCGTAGACGCTCTTGCCCAGCGACTCAGAGAGCCCCCGGAACTGCTCGGCGCTGATGAAGCCCTGACGGTAGGCCACCTCCTCCAGACAGGCGATCTTCAGCCCCTGCCGGCGCTCCAGCGTCCGCACGAACTCGGAGGCCTCCAGCAGGCTGTCGACCGTTCCCGCGTCGAACCAGGCATAGCCGCGCCCCAGGCGCTCGACGAAAAGCCGGTTCTGCAGCATGTAGGTCCTGTTCACGTCGGTGATTTCCAGTTCACCGCGCGCCGACGGCTGCACCGCGCTGGCGATTTCGACCACGTCGTTGTCGTAGAAATAGAGCCCCGTCACGGCAAAGTTGGATCGCGGCCGGCTCGGCTTCTCCTCGATCGAGAGGACCCGCCCATCGTCGTCGACCTCTACCACGCCGTAGCGTTCCGGATCGGTCACCTGGTAGGCGAAGACCGTCGCGCCCGATGTGCGGTCGACTGCGTTCTTCAGCTTCTGTTCCAGGCCATGGCCGTAAAAGAGGTTGTCGCCCAGGATCAGCGCGCAGGCATCGTTGCCGACGAACTCGCGGCCGATGATGAAGGCCTCAGCCAGCCCGTTCGGATGCGGCTGCACAGCGTAGGAGAGGTTGACGCCCCACTTCCCACCGTCGCCCAGGGCCGCCCGATAGACCGGCGCATCCTGCGGCGTGGTGATGATAAGGACGTCCCTTATTCCTGCGGTCAGCAGGGTCGACAGGGGGTAGTAGATCATCGGCTTGTCGTAAACCGGCAACATCTGCTTGCTGACCGCCTGGGTCAGCGGGTGCAGGCGCGTCCCGCTGCCGCCGGCAAGTATGATTCCACGCATCAAGCCACCTCCCGATCCTTCAAGGATTCATGGCGCCGGCCAGGCTTTCCGGCGCTTTCTGCACCGTCGAGCCGAGCCGTTCTCCGCCGTACCGCTTGTCCTGAATTCGCCGCCACCAGTCGTCGTGGGCGACGTACCAATGCACAGTCTTCCGCAGGCCGGACGCGAAGGTCTCCGAGGGCTGCCAGCCGAGGTCCCGGCGGATCTTCTCCGCGTCGATGGCATAGCGGAGGTCATGACCCGGCCGGTCGCGGACGAACTCGATAAGGTTGCGCCGCGGCGGGCCGCCGCCGTCAACCAGCTCGTCGACCAGGTCGCAGATCGTCTCCACCACCTCGCGGTTCGTGAGCTCGCAATTGCCGCCGATGTTGTAGGTCTCCCCTACCTTCCCGTGCGCGCAGACGGCAAGCAGCGCATCAACATGATCTTCCACGTAAAGCCAATCGCGGACGTTCAGCCCGTCGCCGTAGACCGGCAGCGGCTCGCCCTTCAGCGCCTTGATGGTGATCAAGGGGATCAGCTTTTCGGGAAACTGGTAGGGGCCGTAGTTGTTCGAGCAGTTGGTGACCAGCGTCGGCAGGCCGTAGGTCTCGTGCCAGGCGCGTACCAGGTGGTCAGCCGATGCCTTGCTCGCCGAATAAGGCGAGTTGGGATGGTAGGCCGTGGTCTCCGAGAACTTGCCGTCCGGGCCCAGGCTGCCGAAAACCTCGTCGGTCGAGATATGGAGGAAGCGAAAGGCGTCCTTCCTTTCACCCTGGAGCCCGTTCCAATATTTCCGCGCGGCCTCAAGAAGGCGAAAGGTGCCGACAATGTTCGTCTCGATGAAGGCCGAGGGTGAATCGATCGAGCGGTCGACGTGGGACTCGGCCGCCAGATTCATGATCACGTCCGGCTGAACCCGGTTCATGATCGCCAACAGACGTTCGCCCTCGCAGATGTCCGCCATCTCGAGATCGTAGTTGGGCCGCCGCAACGCCTCCTGGACGCTCTCCGGATCGGCCGCGTAGGTCAGCTTGTCAACGTTGACGACGAAGATGCCTTCGTCTTCCAAAAGGCGGCGCACAACCCAGCCGCCGATGAAGCCAGCCCCTCCGGTAACCATGTATGTGCGCATCTACAAAGTTCCCCACCTTGCGCCCTGTTCGCAATGGTGGCGCCGACACTTTGCGCGCTTCTGTCATGGCCGTTATGGCACGATTGGCGGCATTCTGCCCGGACAACAAAGTAAGAATCAGTCAGTTTCCGGACAGCACTACTTTAATGATCTAACATCTCCGCCTTATGAACGTGAAAGAACATTATCTCACGTTAACCGCGCCTTCTTGGAAGACTTTCTCGTAAAAAAAGTGTCGTTCCTTGCCACTCTAAAGAAGCGTACGAAAGCTGAGCCCCACCCCTTTTACGCAGTCTGTTTGAACGCTTCTTCGTTAACCGCGTTCGCAAAAACTGCATGTTTTTCATCACGTTTTGAGAGAATAGCTTCATCTGTTGTGAGGCTCCAGTCAATATTCAATTCCGGATCATTCCAACAAATTCCGCGTTCATGTTGAGGTGAATAGTAGTTCGTAACCTTATAAACAACGATCGTGTTTTCCCGCAAAACTGAGAACCCATGGGCGAATCC
>JBNKHC010000033.1:0-11138 GCA_050290145.1 Kiloniellaceae bacterium
CCGGGCGCGAGGTGATCCTCTCCGGCGGCGCCATCAACTCACCGCAGGTGCTGCTGCTGTCGGGCGTCGGCCCGGCCGACGAGCTGAAGGCGCTGGGCGTCGACGTGCATCACGACCTGCCGGGCGTCGGCAAGAACCTGCAGGACCACCTGGAGATCTACGTGCAGCACGCCTGCACCCAGCCGATTACACTCTATTCGGCCTTGAAGCCCTGGAACCAGGCGAAGATCGGCTTCGACTGGCTGTTCTTCAGGAAAGGCATCGGCGCCTCCAGCCAGTTCGAGGCCGGCGGCTTCATTCGTTCGAGAGCGGGCGTCGAGCACCCGGACCTGCAGTACCACTTCCTGCCCATCGCCATGAACTACGACGGCACCAACCCGGCCGGCACGCACGGCTTCCAGGCCCACGTCGGCCCCATGCGCTCGCAGAGCCGCGGCGAGATCACCTTGAAGTCGGCGGACCCGAAGCAAGCGCCGCGCATCCTGTTCAACTACATGAGCCAGGAAGCCGACCGCCAGGAGTTCCGCGCCTCGGTGCGCCTGACCCGCGAGGTCTTCGCCCAGCAGGCTTTCGACCCCTTCCGCGGGCCCGAACTGGCGCCGGGGCCCGACGTCCAGAGCGACGAAGAGATCGATGCCTTCGTGCGCGCGCACGTGGAGAGCGCCTATCACCCGTCGTGCTCCTGCAAGATGGGCAACGACGCCATGGCGGTGGTCGACGGCGCGGGCAAGGTGCACGGGCTGGACAGCCTGCGCGTCGTCGACGCCTCCGTCATGCCCTCGATCGTCAGCGGCAACCTGAACGCCCCGACCATCATGCTGGCGGAAAAACTGGCCGACACGATCCGCGGCCGCGAACCCCTGCCCGCCTCCGACGCCCCGGTGTGGATCGCCCCGCACTGGGACACCCAGCAGCGGTAGGACGACAGGACGAGTTCGCACTGCAAACTCAGGCTGTCATGCTCGGGCTTGACCCGGGCATCAATGGAAATCCTTGGCTGGGACAGTGCTGCGGAGAAATGGACCCTCGGGTCAAGCCCGAGGGCGAGCTTATTAGACTTTGAGGAGCTCCACATGGCCTACGGCTTCAATCCCGCGAAGGTCTGGTCGCCCGGCGAGCGCGCCTTCTCGCAGGGGGTCATCGCCGGCGAGGGCGTGACGCTCTACATCACCGGGCAGGTCGCCTGGGATGCCGACGGCAAGGTGGTCGGCGACGGCGACATCGAGGCGCAGACCCACCAGACCTTCCAGAACATCCAGACCATCGTCGAGGCCGCCGGCGGCACCCTGGAGAACCTGGTCGCCATGACCATCTACTTCCTGGACCGCGACCACCTGCCGGCGATCCAGGAGGTGCGCCGCCACTACATCAAGACGCCGGGCGCCCCGGCCAGCACCGCCGTCCAGGTCGTCGGCCTGGTGATCCCGGAGCTGCTGGTGGAGATCACGCCGGTCGCCCTCATCCCGCACAAGCGCTTCAGGCGGCCGGCGGAATAATCGGCGCCCTCTCGCGTATGTCAGGGTATCGACATCCGAAAAAGGGAGTGCTTTCAATGCTCAAGAAAACCGCTCTGGCCGCCGTTCTGCTGGCCTTCACCGCCGCTCCGGCCCTGGCCGCCCACTGCCCGGCCGACGCCAAGGCCATCGAGGCCGGGCTCGCCAAGTCGAGCCTCAGCGACGCCAAGAAGGCCGAGATCGAGGCCCTGAAGGAGGAAGGCATGGCCCAGCACGCCGCCGGCGACCACCGGGCCGCCGAGGCGACCCTGGCCAAGGCCATGCGCGAACTGCTGCTGGGGAACTGAGCGAAGCCTTCGGGCTTAGTCGGCGAAGGCCTTCTCGACCACGAAGTCGCCAGGCTTGGCGTTGGAGCCCTCGGCAAAGCCGAGGTCTTCGACGATCGACTTGGTGTCGCGCAGCATCGCCATGGAACCGCAGATCATGACGCGGTCTTCCTCGGGATTCAGCGGCGCGATGCCAAGATCGGCGAAGATGCGGCCGTTCTCGATCAGGTCAGTGATGCGGCCCTTGGTCGGGAAGTCCTCGCGGGTGGTCGTCGCGTAGTAGGTCAGCTTGCCACCGACCAGTTCGCCAACCAGCGGGTCCTGCTCGACCGACTCCACGAGCCGTCTGCCGTAGCCAAGGTCGGCGACGTGGCGGCAGGTGTGGGTGAGGATGATCTGGTCGAACTTCTCGTAGGCCTCCGGCTCGCGGATCAGGCTGGCGAAGGGCGCAATGCCGGTGCCGGTCGAGAGCATGTAGAGGCGCTTGCCGGGCTTCAACGCATCGAGCACCAGGGTGCCCGTGGGCTTCCTGCCGAGCAGGATGGTGTCGCCTTCCTTGATGTGCTGCAGCCGCGAGGTCAGCGGGCCGTCGGGCACCTTGATGGAGAAGAAGTCGAGCCCGTCGTCCCAGGAGGGGCTGGCGATGGAGTAGGCACGCAGCAGGGGCTTGCCCTCGCCCATGAGGCCCAGCATGACGAACTCGCCGGAGCGGAAGCGGAAACTGGCCGGGCGGCTCAGGCGGAAAGAAAACAGCTCGTCCGTCCAGTGACGCACGTCAAGCACCGTCTCCGCAGTGACCGTTTTCGGCAGATCGAGAACGTCGCTATCTGGGGCCATAAACCGTGCTCCTTCCACTCTTTGCCTTCTCCTGAGGCAAGTAGCAAAAAAGCCCCTGCAGGGGCCAGGTTTCCCGGGGTTCCGCAGGCGCTCAGCTTCGCCGCCAGCGCGGCTCGCAAACCTATATAATGGTTGCCTTCTCCAGGGCAAGAGGAAGATGGTGCGGTGCGGAAAAATGCCGCAGGCTGGTCTCTTTTCCGGGCCGGCCGGGCGGCGCTCGCCAGGGCCGCGGCGCTCGGCTACCTTGGCGACATTCCTAATCCGGGGTAGCCGATCGATGAGTGAGACTTTTTCCCTGCACGAGCGCCTGGCGGCGGACTGCGTCACCCTGGCGGACTGGCCGCTCTGCCGGGTGCTGCTGATGAACGACGCCAGCTATCCCTGGCTGATCCTGGTGCCGCGCCGCCCCGGCCTTACCGAGTTCCACCAGGTCGATTCCGGCGACATGCCGCAGCTGGTGGACGAGATCTGCGACGCCTCGCGGGCGCTGGAGGCCGCCTTCCGGCCCGACAAGATCAACCTCGGCGCCCTGGGCAACATGGTCCCGCAGCTGCACATCCACGTCATCGCCCGCTTCCGGGACGACCCGGCCTGGCCCGGCCCGGTCTGGGGCGCCCAGCCGCCGCTGCCCTACGAAGAAGAAGCCCTGCGGGCGCGGCTTGACGCCCTGAAGGCGGCCTTGCCGACAACCTGATACCCCCTCGTCTTCCTTCGGCCCGCCGTCTGTGGAACAATGCCCAAAACAAGGATGTGAAAGCAGACAGGGTTCGTCACAGGGAGGAAGACAAATGCGAGGGACTCTGAAGGCAGCGGCCGGCGGCGCAGCACTGCTTCTGCTGCTCACCACACCGCTGGCGGCCCAGACTGACGAGGAAAAGCTCAAGAGCCTGCTCGAGGAGCTCGACACCCTGATCGACAAGGGCGAGAGCCAGAACCTGGCCGATCCCTGGTTCCTGCAGGACCTGCGCGCGCTCTCCGACCGCTACGGACAGACCTGGCCCGTGGTGCTGATGGACCACCGCTTCGATTCCAAGGGTACGCTGCCGAAGGCGCCCTGGGAGGTTCGCAAGGGCGAGATGAAGATGGACTGGTCGCGCGGCCTGCGCTCGCGCGTCGAGGCCAAGGCCGGCCAGTCCAAGACGATGAGCGACAAGGAGATCGTCGGCGAGATCGTCGGCGGCATTCTGGGCAAGGCCCTGAGCGGCAAGGACTCGCAAAGAAGCCAGACGGTGGACCCGTCGACCCCGGCGCTGGCGATCGCCGAGCTGCCGGTCAGCAACGCCTTCCAGATGAAGGCCGAGATCACCACCCGCGCCATGGCCGGCGATACCCAGGGCGCGCTGGAGATGGGCGTCCTGCAGACCGGCAATGCCGGCTACCGGCTGGTGCTGACGCCCAAGGCGGACAGGACCGCCGTGGTCACACTCTACGCGGTCTCCCAGCGCGGCACCGAACGGGTCGTCGAGAGCGCCGACTACACCACGGCCATCGCCGACGACGCGCCGCTGGAAATCACCCTCGCCCGCCGCCCCGGCGGCCAGATGACCGCGGCCATCGGCGAGCAGGAGCTGTTCTCGGCCAGCGACCGCAGCTTCAACGACGCCTTCACCGCCATCCTGATCGCCAACCGCGGCGGCGACTACGCCGTCCGGCAGCTGACCCTGCGCGGCACCAAGTAGACCGCCGTCCCCCTGCGTCCCGGCCGCGGCGGTTTCCGGCGACCTATCTCGCCAATGACTTGCAGTCGCAACACCTCCCCGCCATCATGCGGCCCGGCAAGTCGTTGAGCCAAAGAGCAGTGAGCCGCTGCGTCCGAGGGAGGTCCCATGTTCATCGCCATGAACCGCTTCAAGGTGAAGCACGGCCAGGAGGCCGCCTTCGAGGAGGTCTGGAAGAGCCGCGACACGCACCTGGACGAGGTGCCGGGGTTCCGCGCCTTCAGCCTGCTGAAGGGGCCGAAGCGCGACGACCATACGCTCTATTCCTCCCACACGGTCTGGGCCTCGCAGGCGGCCTTCGAGGCCTGGACGAAGTCGCAGGCCTTCCGCCTCGCCCACCGCAACGCCGGCGACAACAGCGGGCTCTACCTCTCCCACCCTGAGTTCGAGGGCTTCGAGGCGGTCCAGGAACTGCTGCCGAAGACCACGTAAGGCACGGAGTCCTAAAGCAAATAAAGAAAGCCTTCACCGCTGGCGGCTAGTCTCGGGCGGCATTTTCCCGAGAGATCCGCCGCAATGGACAGCGCCCCCGGGCCCGGCATGGACGCCCGCCCTTATCACTATCGCCTGGAAGCGACCTGGGCCTGCTTCTTCCAGCGGCTGGGCTGGCGCGTCGACACCAAACCTTCGGGGCTGAACGGCTGGATCCCCAGCTTCGCCATCCGCGGCGCGGGCGTCACCACCCTGGCCGACGTGCGCCCGATGCGGGAGCTCTCGCCGATCGTCGCCGGCAACCTCTTGGGCGCTTCCCACTGGGAGCCGATCCATCCCCGGGATCCCCTCTCGCCCAAGGCGATACGCCACAGCCTGCTGTTGCTCGGCGAGTCGCCCCTGGCGCCGCTGGAGGCCGCGCCCCGGTTGCGCGGCAAGGACCATGCCTCCCTCGGCTGGATCCACGACGGCGTCGACGCCATCGGCGTCTACGAGGGCGGCAGCAGCGACTGGCAGATCGCCTACCTGCTGGAACTGCCGGAGGTCTCCCCGCCCCTCGGCTTCTCGGGACTTTCGGGCAACTGGATGGACCGGATCTCCGGCAGGCACTTCAACATGATGACCGACAACATCACCTGCGCCCGCCGCGCCGACATCGCGGCGCTGTGGCGCGACTGCGAAGCCGCGACGGCGACTGCCGCGCCCGCCTCTCCCGGCTAGCCGGCCAGACCGCCGGGTGATTGCCTCAGGCGTTGCCGCCGATGTAGCCCTGGAGCTGCTGGATGGTGAAGGCCTGCTCGTCGATGATGGTCTTCACCAGATCGCCGATGGAGACGATGCCGGCGAGCTTGCCGTCCTGCATGACCGGCAGGTGGCGGAAGCGCTTCTCGGACATGATGGCCATGCACTCGTCCACCGTCTGCTCCGGTTTCACGAAGATGACGTCGGGAACCATGATGTCGCGGATCGGGGTGTTGGAGGAAGACCTGCCCTTCAGGATGACGTTCCGCGCATAGTCCCGCTCGGTGAAGATGCCGACCGGCGCGTCGTTCTCCGTCACGATCACGGCGCCGACATTCTTGCTCGCCATCAGTTCGAGGGCCTGCAGCACGGTGTCGTCCGGCCGGACGGTCAAGACATCGTGCCCCTTGCTATCGAGTATCTGCTTTATCGTTGTCATGGCGAATTTCCCCGCAAGTCGCTTACCTGACTTCACCCCCGCACCTGCCGGGTGCCCCACCCGGCAGATGAAAACGCTAGCACGAACAGTCGCTAATCGGAAGAACCGCCAATTTCACCGCTGACGGGCGCAGAATTAAAAGCCTGCGGCTCACCCCACCCTCATCGCGCGAAGTCTTCCTCAAAACCTCCCATCGTAGCCCTGGCGGTCGATCACCGCGGCGATCACGGTGAAGGTTTCGGCATTGAGCGCGTCGTCGAGGGCCTCCTCCAGCTCGGCGCGGCTGGTGACGGTGTGGCCCAGGCCGCCGAAGGCGCGGCCGATGGCGGCGAAGTCGTGGCTGCCGAAGTCGACGCCGGCGTTCTGCATCTGCCGTTGGCGCTGCTTCAGCTCGATGAGCGCCAGGCTGGAATCGACGAAGACCACGACGACGACGCGCGAGCTCAACTCCGCCGCCGTCGACAGTTCTCCCGCCACCATCAGCAGTCCGGCATCGCCGGTGAAGGCGACCACCGGGCGCTCGGGCTCGGCGAGTTGCGCGCCGATCGCCAGCGGCAGGGCGCAGCCCATGGTGCAGAGCCCCGTCGACTGCAGCAGCGTGCGCGGCTCGTAGGTCTGCCACATCTGCGCCAGCAGGATGCGGTGAGCGCCGGTGTCGCAGGTCGCCACCGTCTCCTTGGGCAGCACCCGGCGGCAGGTGTCGATGACGGCCGCCGGTCCCCAGGCCTCGTCGCGCGGGAAGGCCTCGGCCAGCGCGCCCTTCAGCACCTCGACCTCGCCCAGATCCCAGGTCGCCTGCGGCGCCGCGCCGTGGCCCAGCGCCTCCAGGGCCTTGCCGCAGTGGGCGACGAAATTGATCCCCGCCTGGTGGACGTAGTGACGGTTGGGCTCGGCGGCGATGTCGATGACATGGACTTCTCCCGGGTCCCAGGGCTCGCACCAGCCGGCGCGCATCTCGATGGGGTCGTAGCCGGCGCAGAGAACGAGGTCGGCCTGCTGCACGAAAGGCAGCAACAGGGCGTCGGCCTTGGGCGACAGCCCCGCCGCGCCGAGGCAGAGCGGATGCTCCTCCGAGACGATGCCCTTGGCCTTGTAGGTGGTGACGAAGGGCACGGAGAAGATTTCGCAGAAGGCGAGGATCGCCTCGCCCGCGTCGTCGGCCAGCGCGTCGAGGCCGACGATCATCACCGGACGCTTGGCGTCCTCGAGCCACAGCCGGGCGCGATCCAGATCGTGCCCCGGCGCAGGGGCCGCGGGCGCCGCGGGCGGGCGGCGGCGCAGGAGTTCCGGCACCACGGTCTGCTCGGCCACCGCGATGGGCACGTCGATATGCACCGGCCCGGCGCGGGGGTCCGTGGCGATGGCGAGCGCCTTGTCGGCGATGACGTCGGCCCCCTCGGCGGTCAGGCGGAAGGAGGCCTTGGTGACCGGGCGCAGCACCTGCTGGTGGTCGAGGACCTGGTGGGTGTAGGTCAGCGCCGCGGTCTCGTCGACGCAGCCGGTCAGCACGATGAGCGGCACCCGGTCCTGCTCGGCGTTGGCGACCACATTCACGCCGTTGACCACCCCCGGCCCCACGGTCGCCACCAGGATGCCCGGCGCGCCGGTGCGCTGCCACACGCCCTCGGCCATGAAGCCGGCGGCGTTCTCGTGCTTGGCCAGGATGAACTTGATCCCCGCCGCCTCCAGCGCGTCCACCAGGGTCAGCACCCCGCCGCCCGGAATCCCACAGGCATAGCGGCAGCCCGCCTCGTACAACCGCCGCGCCACCAGGTCAGCGGCGCGCAGTTTGTGGTTGGTCATCGGAGACCCCCTCGCACCAAAGCTCAGTCCTATTCCTATCAGACTTGGCGCCGACCTCGCAGCCCCTCCTCCCGTCACCCTCGGACTTGGTCCGACGGTCCATTGATCCTCAGCGAGGTGGCGGAACCATGGATGCTCGGGTCAAGCCCGAGCATGATGACCGAGGGAACGGGAAAAGAGAACAAAACGGCATCATCGCCCTTCACCCGCCCCGGCTGCCGGTTTATCTTGGGCGCTGTGAGCCAGCCCGCCCTTCTGCCCGACACCAACCTGGATGCTCTGCCGCCGGTATTTTCGGAATGGTTCCGGGCGCGCGGCTGGGCGCCGCATCCGCACCAGCTGGAGATGCTGCGCGCGGCGGAGGCCGGGCAGTCGGCGCTTCTCATCGCGCCGACCGGCGGCGGCAAGACCCTGGCCGGGTTCCTGCCCTCTCTCGTCGATCTCGCCGCTGAGCCGCACGACGGGCTGCACACCCTCTACATCTCGCCGCTGAAGGCCCTGGCGGTGGACATTCACCGCAACCTCACCCAGCCGATCGAGGAGATGGGCCTGGAGATCGCCTGCGAGACCCGCACCGGCGACACCCCGCAGTCCAAGCGCCAGCGCCAGCGCCGCCGCCCGCCGGGCATCCTCATGACCACGCCGGAGTCCCTGGCCCTGCTGCTCAGCTACTACGACGCGCCCCAGTTCTTCGCCGGCCTGAAGTGCGCGGTGATCGACGAGCTGCACGCCTTCGCCGGGACCAAGCGCGGCGACCTGCTGGCGCTCGGCCTCGCCCGCCTTCAGAGCCTCTCCCCCGGCCTGCGCCGGGTCGGCCTCTCGGCCACGGTGCACGACCCGGACTGGCTGACCGCCTGGCTGGCCCCCGACGCCTCGCCCCAGGGCGTGCGCCGGGTCATCGGCCGCGACGGCGCCGAGGCGGAGGTGGAGATCCTGACCACCAAGGAGTACCTGCCCTGGTCCGGCCACATGGCGGTCCACGCCCTGGAAGAGGTCTACCAGCGCATCCGCCGGGCCGGCACCACCCTGGTCTTCGTCAACACCCGCGCCCAGGCGGAGATCGTGTTCCAGGAGCTCTGGCACCTGAACGACGACGGCCTGCCCATCGCCCTGCACCACGGCAGCCTGGCGGTCGAGCAGCGCCGCAAGGTGGAGGCCGCCATGGCGGCGGGCAAGCTGCGCGCGGTGGTCGCAACCTCCTCCCTCGACCTCGGCATCGACTGGGCCGCCGTCGACCTGGTGGTGCAGGTCGGCGCGCCCAAGGGCTCGGCCCGGCTGCTGCAGCGCATCGGCCGCGCCAACCACCGGCTCGACCAGCCGAGCCGCGCCCTGCTGGTGCCGGCCAACCGCTTCGAGGTGCTGGAGTGCCGCGCCGCCTTGGAGGCCGTGCGCGCCCGCTCCCTGGACGGCGACCCGCCGCGCCCGGGCGGACTTGATGTGCTGTCTCAACACATCCTCGGCACCGCCTGCGCCGGGCCCTTCGATGCCGACCAGCTCTACCGGGAAATCACCTCAGCTTTCCCCTATAAGCTATTGGACCGAAAGATTTTTGATCGCACGCTCGAGTTCGTCGCGACGGGCGGCTACGCGCTGAAAAGCTATCAGCGCTACCGCCGCTTAGGCCTTGATAAGGAAGGCTTTTACCGGGTTACCAACAACGACCACGTGCGCCGCTACCGCATGAACGTCGGCACTATCGTCGAGGCCCCCGTCTTAAAGGTGCGTCTGAGGAACGGCCGCGTTCTGGGCGAGGTGGAGGAGTATTTCGTCAACGGCCTGCTGCCGGGCGACAGCTTCATCTTCGCCGGGCAGCTGCTGGCTTTCGAAGGGATGCGGGAGAACACCGTGGTGGTGAGCCGCGCCGCCGGCGGCGACCCCAAGGTGCCCGCCTACGCCGGCGGCCGCCTGCCGCTTTCCACCCACCTGGCCGAGCGGGTGCGCGGCATCCTGGAGGACCCGGAGGCCGGCCATGACCTGCCCCCCGCCGTCTCCGAGTGGCTCAAGCTCCAGCGCTGGCGCTCCCAGCTGCCGCCCGCCGACGGCCTGCTGGTGGAGTGCTTCCCGCGCGCCGACAAGGAGTTCCTGGTCGCCTACTGCTTCGAGGGCCGCAACGCCCATCAGACGCTCGGCATGCTGCTGACCCGGCGCATGGAGCGGGCCGGGCTCTCCCCCCTGGGCTTCGTCGCCACCGACTACGTCATCGCCGTGTGGAGCCTGAAGCCGGCGGAAGACATGGACGCCCTCTTCGACGAGGACATGCTGGGCGACGACCTGGAGGAATGGATGGCCGAGTCCTCCATGCTGCGGCGGACCTTCCGCAACGTGGCGGTCATCGCGGGCCTGATCGAGGCGCGCTCCCCCGGCCAGGAGAAGTCGGGCCGCCAGGTGACCTTCAACGCCGACCTGATCTACGACGTGCTGCGGAAGCATGAGCCCGACCACATCCTGCTGCAGGCGACCCGCGCCGACGCCGCCGGCGGCCTCACCGACATCGGCCGCCTGGCCGCCATGCTGAAGCGGGTGAAGGGCCGTATCCGGACCCGCCGCCTGGACAAGATCTCGCCCCTGGCCGTGCCGGTACTGCTGGAGATCGGCAAGGAGCAGGTCTACGGCGCCGGGCTGGACGAGTTGCTGGACGAGGGTGCCCAGGCGCTGATCGACGAGGCCACCGGCGGCATGGAGATCGGTATCGGCCAGGCGGAGCTTCCGTTATGAGCGAGACTCTGGGCAAGGCCGGCCGCTTGCTGGTCAACGGCGTCGAGCTGCAGGCCGACCTCTCCGGCGCGCTGATCTGGCCCGCCCGGCGTCTCGCCGTGGTCGCCGACCTGCACTTCGAGAAAAGCACTGCCTTCGCCGCGCGCGGCCAGTTCCTGCCGCCCTACGACACGGCGGCAACCCTGGACAAGCTGGAAGCGGTCATCGCCCGCCACGCCGTCGAGCGCCTCATCTGCCTGGGCGACTCCTTCCACGACGGCGAAGCCGCCGGACGTCTCGACCCGGTCCAGGGCGAACGCCTCAAGGGCCTGACCGCCCGCCTGGAGTGGACCTGGATTGCCGGCAACCACGACCCGGCGCCGCCGGCGGACCTGGGCGGCGGCATCGCCGCAGAAATCACCGAAGGCGCCCTCACCTTCCGCCACGAGGCGGAACCAGCCGCGCGTGGCGGCGAGGTCTCCGGCCACTACCATCCCAAGGCGGCGGTCCGGGTGCGCGGCAAGCGGGTCTCCGCCCCCTGCTTCGTCACCGACGGCCGGCGCCTCATCCTGCCCGCCTTCGGCGCCTTCACCGGCGGCCTCAACGTGCTCGACCCGGCGATCTCCGGACTCTTCCGCAAGGGCTTCCAGGCGACCCTGCTGGGCCGCAGCGGCCTCTTCGCCTTCCCCAGGCA
>JBNKHC010000034.1:0-38785 GCA_050290145.1 Kiloniellaceae bacterium
CGCCTTGAAGCGGTGCAGGGCGAAGCGGTCCTCGTGGGAGAAGATCGCCACGGTGCGGATGCCCAGCTCGCTGGCGGCGCGCAGCACGCGGATGGCGATCTCGCTGCGGTTGGCGACCAGCAGCTTGCGGAAGGGCGGCGCGGCACTCGAAGCCCTTGGGCCGCTTTGAGTCGGACTCAAGTCGTTCTTCCCCCAGAATTTGCGTGAAGCGTCTTGGTTATTGCAGCGCAGTATAAACCAAGGCGGGACCGGCGACCATACGCGACTTTGGTCCCACAAAGGCACCAGCCCGGTCTGAAAACCACGCCACTTCAAAGGCTTAGGCCCGACGGACGCGCCCGTAATCAGTGCTGTCGCAAACAGTGCTGTAGAGGAGAAGGAGTTGGAGCGGGTAGCGGGAATCGAACCCGCGCGTTCAGCTTGGGAAGCTGACAGGCTACCATTACATCATACCCGCCCGAGGGTAAGGCGCCCCGCCAAGAGGGGGCCGCCGCTGGCCTAAGGATTAGTCAGCGGCCCCGCCCGATGCAAGGGGGTTTTCAAGGTGCCCGGCGCGTCCCAAGATGACGCTCCGCCGCCGCCCTTCCGCGAAAGCCTTCCCCCGTGCTGCACATCCTGCTGTCCATCGCCCCGATCTTCGTGCTGATCGTCCTGGGGCACGTGCTGCGGCGCGGCGGCATTCCCAGCCTGGAGTTCTGGAACCTGAACGACCGGCTGGTCTACTGGGTGCTGATGCCGGCGCTGCTGTTCAACAAGACCTCGACCATCGTGCTGGCGCCCTCCGTCGTCGGCGCCTACGCGGTGGTGATCCTGGGCGCCTTCGCGGCGGCGGCGCTCTTCGGCCTGCTGGCCGCCAGGGCCGCCGGGCTGCCGGGGCCGGTCGCCTCCTCGATCCTGCAGGGCTCGGCGCGGCACAACACCTTCATCGCCCTGGCGGTAGCGGAGCGGCTCTACGGCACCGACGGCCTGGCCATCGCCGCCGTCGCCACCTCGCTGCTGATCCCCACCACCAACGTCACCATGGTGACCCTCATGGTCAGCCTGGTGCGCGGGGCGGACGAAAAGCGCATCCTGCGCTCCATCCTGCGCGACCTGGCGCGCAACCCGCTGATCCTCTCGGTCGGCGCCGGGGTCGCCTGGAATGTCTTCGGTAATGGCGAGATCCCGGTGGTGCACGAGGTCGCGCGCCTGCTGGGCGACGCCGCCCTGCCTGTGGTGCTGCTCTGCGTCGGCGCCAATATCCACATCCGCGCCATGGCCGCCTCGGCCCTGCCGCTGCTGCTCTCCAGCCTCGGCAAGCTGGTGGTCTTCCCCCTGGCCATCGTCGCCCTGGCCCAGATCATGGACCTGAGCCAGACCGAAACCCTGGTGGCCCTGCTGTTCGGCGCGGTGCCCACGGCCTCTTCCGCCTATACCCTGGCCCGCCAGCTGGGCGGCGACGCGCCGCTGATGGCCGCCATCGTCACCGTCCAGACCGGCCTGGCCTTCGTCACCCTGCCGCTGACCATGGCGCTGGCCGCGCAGATCCTGGGCTAGAGCCCACCCATTTTCACGTCTCGGCACCTTGATTTGCATCATGGTCCCTGCGACCCTGCAGCCCTAAGCCTGAAGTCCCGGCGGCGCCGGGCGTGAGCGATCTCGGGAGGAAGCCTGGCCATGAAAGCGACGACCCACCAGAAAACCGGGCCCTGCCTTGCCGAAAACCTGCGGCGCCTCGCCCTGGCCGTCGGCCTCGTGCTGGCGGCGCTACTGTGGCTGGCGGGCGCGGCCCCAGCGCAGGAAGTGGCCCAGGCGCAGGACGATGTGGAACAGCGCATCCCCGGGCTCGACCCCTGGAACGTGGAAATCCGCGGCCGTCCGGAGTGGGATCCGCGCAACGCCCCGCCGCAGTTGAAGGCGCGCGGCAAGCGCCACGTCGAGTTCATCCAGGCCGGCGTGCCCGTCGAATACCGCAGCCAGCGCAACCCCTACCCCGCCGTGACCAAGGCCATCGACGCCGGGCGCGAGGTTTACGAGGCAAACTGCATCGCCTGTCACGGCCCGCGCGGGCGCGGCGACGGCGACGCCGGACTGGACCTCATCCCCTCGCCGGCGCTGCTCACCGAGCTGACCAAGAACCAGGGCGCCGCCGACGAGTACCTGCTGTGGACCGTCTCCGAGGGCGGCAAGCAGTTCGACACCGCCATGCCGGCCTTCAAGGACCGCCTCAGCGAGGACCAGACCTGGCAGGTCATCTCCTACCTGCGCGCCGGGCTGCCGCCTGCCCAGCCCTGATTTTCCGGAAGATGACAGCAAGTTAATCCACCTGTAGTCGCGCGGTCAGCGGCTTCTCCCCATCTTGCATGCAAAGGCGCGGGCAGCATTCCGCGCCCAGCGGATTTGCAATGCCAAGGGAGAAACCAACATGTCGCAGATTGCAGTCGCAGGCGGGCCCGAATGCCCTGGGCGCCCCCTTCGATGCCGGGGCGCCGGACTGATCGCGGCCTCGGTCGTGGCTTCCGGCCTGGTGTGGAGCGGCGTCGCCGCCGCCGCCCAGGCGCCGGAGAGCTTCGCCGACCTGGCCAAGAAGGTCAGCCCGGCCGTGGTCAACATCGCCTCGACCCAGGAGATCGAAAGCGCCCAGATGAACGGTCCGGGGGGCAAGGGGCCCGGCATGCCTTTCGACTTTCCCGAGGGCTCGCCCTTCGAGGACTTCTTCAAGCAGTTCCGCCAGCAATTCGGGCAGCAGTTCGGCGAGCACGGCCGCCCGCAGGCGGCCCCGCACCACGCCACCGCCCTCGGCTCCGGCTTCATCATCGACCCGGCGGGCTACGTGGTGACCAACAACCACGTGGTCGACCACGCCAGCGAGGTGACCATCCGCCTGACCGACGAGAGCGTCTACACCGCCAAGGTCGTCGGCGTCGACCCGCAGACCGACCTGGCGCTGCTGAAGATCGACGCCGGCAAGCCCTTGCCGTCGTTAAAGCTTGGCGATTCCGACACCGCCGACGTCGGCGACTGGGTCGTCGCCGTCGGTAACCCCTTCGGCCTGGGCGGCACCGTGACCGCGGGCATCATCTCGGCGCGCGGCCGCAACATCCAGGCCGGCCCCTACGATGACTTCCTGCAGGTCGACGCCTCCATCAACCGCGGCAACTCCGGCGGCCCGCTGTTCGATCTGGACGGCAACGTCATCGGCGTGAACACCGCGATCTACTCGCCCAACGGCGGCAGCGTCGGCATCGGCTTCGCCATTCCCTCCAACATGGTCAAGACCGTGGTCGCCCAGCTGCGCGAGCACGGCTCGGTTGAACGCGGCTGGCTCGGCGTGCAGATCCAGAACGTGACGCCGGATCTCGCCGAGGCGCTGGGGCTCGACTCCGCCGCCGGCGCCATCGTCGCCAACGTGACCCCCGGCAGCCCCGCCGAGAAGTCGGGCCTGAAATCGGGCGACGTGATCCTCAACTTCGCCGGCGAGCCGATCGACGACACCCGCGAGCTGGCCCGCGTCGTCGCCCAGCACCCGGCCAAGACCGAGGCCCAGATGAAGATCTGGCGCAACGGCCAGGCCGAGACGCTGGCCGTGGTGACCGGCCTGCAGCCCGCCCAGGAGCAGATGGCCGCGGCCGGCGGCGAAGAGGCCCCGGACGGCAGCTACCACGCGCCGGCCCTCGACGCGCGGCTGGCCGCCCTGACGCCGGCGCGCCGTGCCAGGTACGGCCTCGACGACAGCATCCAGGGCGTCCTGGTGCTGGACATCAAGGAAGGCTCGATCTTCGAGCAGAGCCTGCGCAGCGGCGATGTCATCGAGCAGGTCGACGGCACCGCGGTGACCGAACCGCAGCAGGTCGAGCGCAAGGTCGAGGCGGCCAAGGCCGCCGACAAGAAGGCGGTGCTGATGCTCGTCAACCGCAACGGCCAGGATCTCTACCTGGGCCTGAAGCTCGGCGTCGCATAGGGCGGACCACCATCGCCGGGACGTGCTGCCCGCCCCCCGGCGCCCCCCTCCCGCCCTGTGCCGGGCCCCTTGGCGGGGGCCACCAGGGGCCGGCAGTTCATCTGGGAGGACTCCTGCCGGCTCGGCCCCCGCAAAGCGGCTCCCTCGCTCCCCGTGGGGCAAGCGGAGCCGGGCCTGAAAGCCGGGAGCAGGGCCGTTCGGCGCAAGGCCGGACGGCCCTGCGCTTGTCTTCAAGGGCGGGGCGGCGGAAAGCGCCTGAGGCAGAGACGTGTTGCCGATAGAGCAAGAATTCCCATATAGGGCGCAACGGCAGCGGCAAGCCGCCTGGAACCGCCCAGCGAGCAGCGAAGCGATGCGCATCCTGGTCATCGAAGACGACAAGAAGACCGCCGACTACATCCTGAAGGGCCTGGCCGAGTGCGGCTATACCACCGACTGGGTGGACGACGGCCGCGACGGCCTGCACCAGGCGACCAGCGGCAGGTACGACGCCATCATCGTCGACCGCATGCTGCCGGGGCTGGACGGCCTGGCCATCGTCAAGGCGCTGCGCGCCGCAGAGCTTCCGGTGCCGGTGCTGATCCTCAGCGCCCTGGCCCACGTCGACGAGCGGGTCACGGGCCTGCGCGCCGGCGGCGACGACTATCTCTCCAAGCCCTTCGCCTTCTCCGAACTGCACGCCCGCCTCGAGGCGCTGCTGCGCCGCCCGCATAACATCGCCCAGCAGACCGAGCTGCAGGTCGACGACCTGAAGATGGACCTGCTGACCCGCAAGGTGAGCCGCGCCGGCCGGCCCATCGACCTGCGCCCCCAGGAATTCAAGCTGCTGGAATACCTGATGCGCCACGCCGGCAAGGTGGTGACCCGCACCATGCTGTTCGAGGGCGTCTGGGACTTCCACTTCGATCCCCAGACCAACGTGGTCGACGTGCACATCAGCCGCCTGCGCCAGAAGGTTGATAAGGGCTTCGACAAGCCGCTGATCCATACCCACCGCGGCGGCGGCTATTGCATCAGCCCCGAGCCCTGAGGTCCAATCCTCCGGGCATGGACAGACTTTTCCATACATCGATCTTCCGGATCGCGCTGCTGTACCTGCTGCTGCTTGGCGTCACCCTGGTGGCGCTCATGGGCTTCGTCTACTGGTCGACCGCCAACCTCATCGAACGCCAGACCGACGAGACCGTCGAAGCGGAGATCCGCGGCCTGGCCGAGCAGTACCGCGACGAGGGCCTGGTGGGCCTGATGGAGGTGATCGGCGAGCGCAGCGGCCCGCAGGGCAGCCCCGAGAACGTCTACCTGCTGAGCGGACCGCGCCGGCAGCCGCTGGCCGGCAACCTCTCCTCCTGGCCCGCGCGTATCACCGACGAGGACGGCTGGGTGGAGGTGGCGCTGGGCCGCCGGGATGATCCCAGCGGCGCCGAGCACATCGTGCGCGGGCGCGCCTTCACCCTGGCCGGTGGCTATCAACTCTTCGTCGGCCGCGATACGGTGGAGCGCGCCGACTTCCGCGACATCGTGCTGGGCGCGCTGACCTGGGCGCTGCTGCCGGCGGTGGTGCTGGGGCTCATCGGCGGCGCCCTCATCGGCCGCTACAGTCTGAAGCGCGTCGATGCGGTGCGGGCCACGGGGCAGAACATCGTCAGCGGCGACCTCTCGCAGCGCGTGCCGCTGACCGGCAGCGGCGACGAGTTCGACCGCCTGGCCGCCACCATCAACGAGATGCTGGAGCGCATCGAGACCCTGATGGGCGGCATGCGCCTGGTCACCGACAGCCTGGCGCACGACCTGCGCAGCCCGCTGACGCGCGCCAAGAGCGCCATCGAGACGGCGCTGCGCAAGCGCGGCGAGGACGCCGAGACCTACCGCGTGGCCCTGGAGCAGACTGCCGCAGAGCTGGAGACCATCCAGCACACCTTCGATTCGCTGATCAACATCGCCCAGGCCGAGGCCGGCCTCAACCGCCTCACCCTCGAGGAGCTCGACCTCTCGGCGCTGGCCGGCGACCTGCTGGAGGTCTACCAGCCCATCGCCGAGGACGCAGGGCTCGAGCTGGCCGGCGCGATCGCCCCGGACATCACCGTGAAGGGCCACCGCCAGCTGCTCGGCCAGGCCTTGTCGAACCTGCTGGACAACGCCATCAAGTACAGCCCGGCGGGCGGGCGTATCAGTTTCGACCTGGCGGCAACGGCAGACGGCGGCGCCGAGCTCAGTGTCGCCGACAGCGGCCCCGGCATCCCGGCGGAAGACCGCGAGCGCGTGCTGCAGCGCTTCGTGCGCCTGGACGTCAGCCGCGGCACCCCGGGCAGCGGACTGGGATTGAGCCTGGTCGCCGCCGTTGCCAAGCTGCACGGCATAGAACTCAGGCTGGAAGACAACGCGCCCGGCCTCAAAGTGACGTTGGGCTTTCCTGCGGTCTGACCCGAAGGCTCAGCGCAGCTCGGCAATCTCAAAATGCATGCCGTCCGGCCGCCTGCGGAAGTGACCGCCCCAATAGAACCCATGCTCGTTGGCGAGCGGGACCAGTTCGCGCACGCTGCCATGCTTGCCGGCCACCGCCGGGATCGCGCCCAGGGCATTCTGCCGCGTGTTGATGTCGAAGGCGGTCCCAAAGGCGTGATTGCTGAGAGCAGGCCGCTTGCCGCGGACGAAGCGCGGCACGTAGGAGCCTGCCCAATTGACGACGTGATCGAGCAACCCTTCGTCCTCCCAGGCCTGCCAGAGGGAGCGGAGCTGGTCGTGGGCGGCATTGAAGAACCATACGCCTCCGGAGGAGGGCGCTCCGGGGACGCCTATGAGCTGCGGGATCACTACACGCCCGATGTTCTGATTGGCCCAATTGTCGGTCACCTTGATCCTCTCCGGATTGTCCGGGGTCGGATCGGCCTCGAACTTGAACTTGCCGAAGGCCTTCTGGCGGCCGTTGGTCCCGACAATGGGGCCGAAGTCCGGCGGCGGCGGCCAGTTGATCCCCCGTGGATCCGGGTTATCCGGATCCTCTTCAGGCTCCTCGATGCCTTGGAAGCCCATAAGCATGGCCGCCCCGATGGTGCGGTTACCGGCAATGCCGTCACCGACCAGCCCCTGGCTTTCTTGGAAAGAGATGGTCGCATCCCTGGTCTTCGCCCCGAAGATGCCGTCCGAGACCCCTGGAGCGAAACCCTGGCCGATGAGGAAGTTCTGCCAAGCCTTGACCATCTGGCCGCGGCTGCCTTCACGTAACGTGTGCATGGCGGACCTCCTCTAACTTAGAGCCAATGACTGAACCTCTTGGAAACGGTGTGGAGTTTGAACAAATTGCCGCCAGCAATCGCTCCACCAGCGAGGCATAGGCGAATTGCGGGGCGCAACAATGTCGCTCAGTTACTCCACGACAAGCGGCGGCCACTCGCACACGAGGAACCGCTTGTTTCCCTCTTTCTTCTCTTTGCACTTCCCGCCCAGAGGCTTCCGCTCTTCGATCAGCTTCTGCACCTGTTCGGCTGTGATCGAGGCGTCCAGTTCTTGCTTTGTAACTACTGCTTTCGATGGCACCGGATTTCTCCTCCTCTTTTGAAGCAGGCAACAGCTTAGGCCACTAGATAGCGTCGATAGCGGCGTCCCATTTCTTGCGCTCTTCCGGCCCAAGGGCGGTTAGCGAGACGAGACGCTTCAAAAGGAGCTTCGCAGTGCTGCCGTCTTTGTCAGAGTCCGCAACATCCTTGGGATATTGAGCCGTGATGAAGGGCGTTGTGTTCGGGAATTCCGCCTGGATGCTGGCTACGAGGTCTTTCGCCTGCTGTGGCTGCAAGCCGTCGATACGCTGGATCAAAGTCTTCCGCTCAGCAAATGCTTCCTGCGTAACAGCATCCGCTCCGATAGTTCCGAGAATAATCTGTTCCGCATTCTCGGATTTGACTTGGGCATCCTTGGCGGTAGCAACGATCGCACCAGGTAGAGATCCTGCGAACTCATAGTCAACAATATCCTGGCGAGCGAGCCAGAGCGGATAGTCGTCCACTCCCTTCTGCCATTTGCTGTGGATTCTTGCAGCGACCTGCTGGCGCGTAGCGACCATCTGGGCAATCAACGCAGTTAATGTCTTGTCGTAGAGCGTGGCCTTGTCAAAGGCCTCCTTGCCGCCGGCAAGACCACCTGAAATGGCGGAGAGAATCTGGCTGGTACCGCCGGAGACCACGGCCCCGGCGCCGCCTACGCCGACCTCGGCGAGAGCGACCAATAGGTCGGCATGTGCATTGTCACGCGCTAGTTTGCGCACGAAGGCCTGAAAGTGGACGTCGATAACGGCGAGGCGGGTCTCAATGAACTCGTTGCGGATCTGCTTTTGAACGTCCGGCGTGGGCGGATCTCTCTTCACCTTGGTGGCATTCTTCGTTGAATCCGCATCCGATTCCGTCGAACCCCCATCCGAGCTTCCGTCAGCCTGTGCTGTGTCACCTTCTGTCAGTTGGCCTTTGCCGTAGATCTCATTGATCGCGTCGCTGTAATCCGCGTCGAGGTCTTTCAGTACATCGGCATCCTTACCGTCAGACCTGTCCGGAAACTGCTCCAACCCCGCGCAGCCGCCGAGCATCGCGACGACCGTGATCGCAGACAGAATACGCCCGTAGAAATCCCATCGTTTCATGTGACCAGCCCCCACTGTCGGCGCTTGTTGTGCGGCCCGTGCACCCCGCGCCTGTTCTCCCGGAATTAGATGCTAAATCCATCCGGCAGAGAAATCCACCAATGCGGGTAATATTGTTTCAATCTAACCCTTAATAGGTTTGCTGTAACCAGCTGTTGCATGGATTTCCCGCACGTCGATCTCGATGTCCATAAACCGCAACTACCTCGGTTCGCGGCCAATAAACACCGCGTGATTCGGCGCCGCCTGCGGGTGACAGCCCGGCGGGCGCCTTGTAGGCTCTTGCCTGTCCCGGTTTGGTGCCGGGAGATATGGGAGATTGCCGCAGATGATCCGCCGCCGCTTACCGTTGTTTTCCATGCTGCTCGCCGCCCTGGCCACGGCTATAGGGCTGAGTGGCCCGGCCGAAGGCGGCACCGAGACCCGGACCTGGCAGGAGATCGTCGCCGCCGCCAAGGGCCAGACCGTCTACTGGAACGCCTGGGGCGGCGACGAGCGCATCAACACCTACATCTCCTGGGTCGGCGACTATATGCGCGAGGAGTACGAAGTCACCCTGAAGCACGTGAAGCTGGCCGACACCGCCGACGCGGTCTCGCGCGTACTGGCCGAACGGGCGGCGGGCAAGAAGGAAGGCGGCTCCATCGACCTCATCTGGATCAACGGCGAGAACTTCGCCGCCATGAAGGAACAGCACCTGCTCTACGGCCCCTTCACCCAGGTGCTGCCCAACTTCCGCCTCGTCGACTTCGAGAACAAGCCCTCCACCCTGGTCGACTTCACCGTGCCGACCGAGGGGCTGGAGGCGCCCTGGGGCATGGCCAAGCTGAACTTCCCCTATGACTCGGCCCGCGTGAGCGACCCGCCGCGATCGATCCCGGAGTTCCTGGACTGGACCGAGGCCCACCCCGGCCGCTTCACCTATCCGGCGCCGCCCGCCTTCCTGGGGTCCACCTTCCTGAAGCAGGCGCTGATCGAGCTGGCGCCCGACCCGGCCTTCCTGCAGAAGCCGGTCGAGAGCGACGCCCAGGTCGAGCAGCTCACCCGGCCCCTGTGGGAGTTCCTGGACAAGCTGCACCCCAACCTCTGGCGGCGCGGCGAGACCTTCCCCGCCGGCGGCCCGGCACAGCGCCAGCTGCTCGACGACGGCGAGATCGATATCACCCTCTCCTTCAATCCCTCCGAGGCCTCCTCGGCCATCGCCAACAAGCTGCTGCCGGAGACGGTGCGCACCTTCGTGCTGGACAAGGGCACCATCGGCAACACCCACTTCGTCACCATTCCCTTCAACGCCAACGCCGCCGAGGGCGCCATGGTGGTCGCCAACTTCCTGATGAGTCCCAAGGCCCAGGCGGTGAAGCAGAACCCGGAGGCCTGGGGCGACCCGACGGTCCTGGCCATGTCGAAGCTCACCGCCGGCCAGCGCCACCTCTTCGAGACCCTGCCGCTGGGCGTCGCCACCCTGCCGCCGGAAGAGCTCGGCCCGACGCTGCTGGAGCCGCACCCCTCGTGGATGACGCGCATCGAGGCCGAGTGGCAGAAGCGCTACGCGCGTTAGCCCGGATTTTTCAAACTATGGTGGACGTCACGGAGGCGAATTTGCCGACAGGCCAGGAGAGCCGCGCAGAGCGTATCGGGAATACGATCAAGCGGCTCGACGCCGCGGGTCGGCAAAGTCGCACCGCCCTGCGGGTCGCCACAGGAAGCCCGCTGGGGGCGTCGAAGCCCTCAACCGTAGTCCCTGCTACGCTTTTCGACCTTCTCCTGCCCAGCGGGCTTCCTGTGGCGATGACGCGCCGCCATAGTTTGAAGAATCCGGGCTGAAGCGAAGATGCGCCGCCGTGGCCTGCTGAGCAGCCTTCCCGCGATCACCCTGGCCGCCTTCCTGGCGCCGGTCGTCGCCGGGCTGGTCGGCACCTGGCTGCCCGCTTTCGGTTTCTTTCCCACCCTGGGCGGCGTGCGCTTCACCCTGGCACCCTGGCACGCGCTCTTCGCCCAGCCGGGGCTGGCGGAGTCCCTGCGCCTGACGCTGATCTCCGGCCTCCTGGCGACCCTCGCCGCTTTTCTCCTCACCGTCTTCCTTCTCGCCGCCTGTCACGGCGGGCGCATGATCCTCGCGCTGCGCGGCCTCATGGCGCCGCTCATCGCCGTGCCCCACGCCGCCGTGGCCCTGGGCCTGGCCTTCCTCATCGCGCCCAGCGGCTGGCTGGTGCGTCTCGTCTCCCCCTGGGCCACCGGCTGGGACCTGCCGCCCGACGTGGCCACGGTGCAGGACCCCAACGCCTTGGCGCTGACCCTGGCGCTGGTGGTGAAGGAGGTGCCCTTCCTGCTGCTCATGACCCTGGCCGCCCTGGACCAGGTGCGCGCCGAGGAGCGCCTGGCCGTCGCCCGCTCGCTCGGCTACGGGCCGGTGGTCGCCTGGCTGAAGGCGGTGCTGCCGGCGGTCTACCGCCAGATCCGCCTGCCGGTCTACGCGGTGCTCGCCTTCTCGCTCTCCGTCGTCGACATGGCGCTTATCCTGGCGCCGCTGTCGCCGCCGCCGCTGGCGGTGCAGGTGCTGCGCTGGTTCAACGACCCGGACCTCTCCATGCGTTTCGTCGCGGCGGCCGGCGCCTCCCTGCAACTGCTCATCGTCGTCGCGGCCATCGCCCTGTGGCGCCTGGGCGAAGCCGTGGTGGCGCTGCTGGGCCGCATCTGGATTGCCGGCGGACAGCGCGGCGGCGACGGAAAGATCGTCCGCGCCGTCAGCGCGGGGCTGGTGCAGGGCCTGATGGTCCTGGCGGCGGCCGGCCTCGCCGCCGTGGCCCTGTGGTCGGTCACCGGGCGCTGGCGCTATCCGGATGCCCTGCCTGCCAGCTTCTCGCTGGATACCTGGGCGCGCCACGCGCCCGAGGTAACGACCATCACCGGCACCACCCTGGTCACCGGCCTGGTCGCCGCCGGCATCGCCCTGCTGCTGGTGCTCGGCTGCCTGGAGAACGAGCAGCGCCGCGGTCTCACCCTCTCCAACCGCGCGCTCTGGCTGCTCTATGCGCCGCTGCTCGTCCCGCAGGTCGCCTTTCTTTTCGGAACCCAGGTGCTGGCCATCAAGGCCGGCATCGACGCCACCTGGATCGCCCTGGTGTGGAGCCACCTGCTCTTCGTGCTGCCCTATGTCTTCCTCACCCTGGCCGACCCCTACCGCGCCCTGGACGAACGTTACGCCCGCACCGCGCTCTGCCTCGGCGCGAAACCCAACCGGGTGTTCTGGCAGGTCAAGCTGCCGATGCTGCTCAGGCCGGTGCTTTTCGCGCTGGCCGTCGGCTTCGCCGTCAGCGTGGCGCAGTACCTGCCGACCCTCTTCGCCGGCGGCGGCCGCTTCGTCACCCTGACGACCGAGGCGGTGGGCCTGGCCGCCGGCGGCGACCGCCGGGTGATGGGCGTCTACGCCTTCCTGCAGGCGCTGCTGCCGCTGCTGGCCTTCGCCGCCGCCCTGGCGCTGCCGCGCCCCCTGGCGCTCACCCGCAGGCTGGAGGCACTTCCTGCATGAGCGTCATCAGCCTGACCCAGGAACACGCCCTGACCTTGAGCCAGGTGGAGATCACGCAGGGTGACAAGCACATCATCGGGCCGGTCAGCCTGACCGTGCCGCCCGGCGAGGTGGTCACGGTCATGGGGCCCAGCGGCTGCGGCAAGTCGAGCCTGCTGGCCTATATCTGCGGCACCCTGGCGCCTGCGCTCACCGGCAGCGGGCGGGTGCTGCTGAACGGCGCAGAGGTGACCTCGGCGCCGCCCGAGGCGCGCCACATCGGCATCCTGTTCCAGGACGATCTGCTGTTCCCGCACCTTTCGGTGGCCGGCAACCTGGCCTTCGGCCTGCCGCCCGAACTGCGCGGGCGCCGCGCCCGGCGCAAACGCATCGAGGCAGCGCTGGCCGAGGCCGACATGCTGGCCTTCTACGACCGCGACCCGACGACGCTTTCCGGCGGCCAGCGCGCCCGCGTTGCCCTGCTGCGCACCCTGCTGTCGGAACCGCGCGCCCTGCTGCTGGACGAGCCCTTCGCCAAGCTGGACGTCGCCCTGCGCGCCCGCTTCCGCAGCTTCGTCTTCGACCATGCCCGCGCCCAGGGACTGCCGACGCTGCTGGTCACCCACGACCCGCAGGACGCCGCCGATGCGGGCGGCCCGCGCCTGCAGATCGACGCCGAAGGACGCATCCTCGGCGCCCGCCCGGCAGGGCGTGGCCACCGCCCCGGCAATCTTCCCTGAGCGGTCTGCCGGGCGGCCCATTATTCCACGAATAATCGGGCTTTAGCCGCTGTTTCACACAATTATCCCGGCAAACCCGGCGCCCGCTGGCTGCCCCCTCTGGGCCTTTCCTGTGCGCCCTGCAGGGCGTAGACTGACCCGCAACACCGCGTACCACCGGCCTTGCCGCCGGCTGCCAAGGGGATCAAGAGGCCATGTACAGCGCGACGACCCAGTCAATCAGCGTGACGGTCAAACCGATCTATCTGGAGGAGCAGTCCTCCCCCACGGAAAGCCATTACGTCTGGGCCTATCAGGTGCGCATCGAGAATACCGGTTCGGAGACGGTCCAACTGCTGAACCGGCACTGGCGCATCACCGATTCCATGGGGCGGGTGCAGGAGGTCCACGGCGCCGGCGTGGTCGGCGAACAGCCGACGCTGGAGCCGGGCGAAACCTTCGAGTACACCAGCGGCACGCCACTGACCACGCCCTCCGGCATCATGGTCGGTAGCTACGAGATGGAAAGCACCGACGGCCGGCGCTTCGACGTCGAAATCCCGGCCTTTTCGCTGGACAGCCCGCATCAGCCCGTGCAACTCAACTAGCCGACTTTCAGGCGGCCGGTTCCGGTGCACAGCGGAAATCGGTGGCCTGATTTGCGGACCATCAGGAAGGGGGCTGTTGCGGCGTGACCACCAAACAGAAAATCCAGAGCCTGCAGCAGGCTGAGCGGCCGACGCGCGAGGACGCGCTGCAGGCCGTGGAAACCCTGATTCGCTGGGCCGGCGACGATCCCTTGCGCGAGGGCCTGCGCGGCACCCCGGACCGCGTGGTCAAGGCCTACGAGGAATTCTTCGAGGGCTACGGCGTCGATCCGCTGGATCTGCTGGAGCGCACCTTCGAGGAGGTCGAGGGCTACGACGAGATGGTGCTGCTGCGCGACATCCGCTTCGAATCCCACTGCGAACACCACATGGCGCCGATCATCGGCAAGGCGCACGTCGCCTATATGCCCAACAACCGCGTCGTCGGCATCTCCAAGCTGGCGCGGATCGTGGAGGCCTATGCCAAGCGCCTGCAGATCCAGGAGAAGATGACGGCGCAGATCGCCAACATCATCGACGAGGTGCTGAACCCCAAGGGCGTCGCCGTGGTCATCGAGGCCACCCATCACTGCATGACGACGCGCGGCGTTCACAAGCCGGGCACCTCCATGGTGACCAGCCGCATGCTCGGCATGTTCCGCACCAACGCTTCCACGCGGCGCGAATTCCTCTCGCTGGTCGGCTCGCCGGCGGGCCTGCACTACGACGGCAGCTGACCAACCGGCTGCGCGCCGTGGATTGGGGGATCATGCTTCGGGGGACTGTGCAGCAGGCAAAACTGGTTGAGGCGAACCGCAGAGAGACCGGGCGATGATCGAGCTGCGCCCCGTCATCTTCGTCATCGGTATCCTGCTTTCGGTGCTGGCCGTGGCCATGATCATTCCGGCCATCGTCGACATCTCCGTCGGCCATCCCGACTGGCAGGTCTTCTCCGTCGCCTCCTTCGTCACGCTCTTCGTCGGCGTTTCCATGATGCTGACCACGCGCGCCAGCCTGGGCAGCTTTTCGGTGCGCCAGGCCTTCGTCATGACCAACCTCGCCTGGTTCGTCATCGCCGCCTTCGGCGCCCTGCCCTTCCAGTTCTCGGAGCTGGAGCTGGATCCGGCCGACGCCTTCTTCGAATCCATGTCCGGCGTCACCACCACCGGCGCCACCGTCATCGTCGGCCTGGACTTCGCGCCGCCGGGCATCCTGCTGTGGCGCGCCATCCTGCAGTGGCTGGGCGGCGTCGGTATCATCGTCATGGCCGTGGCCATCCTGCCGATGCTGCAGGTCGGCGGCATGCAGATGTTCCGCGTCGAAGCCTTCGACACCGACAAGGTGCTGCCGCGCGCCGCGCAGATCGCCGGCGGCATCGCCATCATCTACGTCTTCCTGACCGCCGTGGCGGCGATGCTGCTGTGGTCGCTGGGCATGTCGGGCTTCGATGCCGTGGCCCACGCCATGACCTCCATCGCCACCGGCGGCTTCTCCACCTACGACGCCTCGGTCGGCCACTTCGACAACGCCGCCATCGACTGGGCGATGAGCGCCATCATGGTGCTGGGCTCGATCCCCTTCGTGCTGTACCTGCGCGTCATCCGCGGCGATCTGCGCCCCGTCTTCGCAGACACCCAGGTGCGCTGGTTCCTGACCATCCTCGCCGTCGCCATCCTCTTCACCGCGGGCTGGCTGTACCGCGGCGATCTCATGGAGCCGCTGCAGGCGCTGCGCTACAGCACCTTCAACGTGATCTCGGTCATGACCGGCAGCGGTTTCGCCACCGCCGACTACGGGCGCTGGGGCAGCTTCGTGGTCGCCGTCATGTTCGTGCTGATGTTCATCGGCGGCTGCGCCGGCTCGACCACCTGCGGCATCAAGATCTTCCGCCTGCAGGTGCTCTACGCCACGGCACATGCCCAGATTCACCGCCTGATGCATCCCAACGGCGTGTTCTTTCCCTACTACAACAAGAAGCCGATCCCCGACCCCGTGGCCACCTCGGTGATGAGCTTCTTCTTCCTCTTCGCCGCCAGCTTCGCCCTGCTGGCCGTGGGCCTGGGCCTCACCGGGCTGGACTTCGTCACCGCCATCTCCGGCGCCGCCTCGGCCATCGCCAACGTCGGCCCCGGCCTGGGAGAGGTCATCGGGCCGGCCGGCACCTACGCCACCCTGCCGGACAGCGCCAAGCTGCTGCTCTGCCTGGGCATGCTGCTCGGGCGCCTCGAGCTCTTTACCGTCCTGATCCTGCTCGCTCCCTCCTTCTGGCGCGGCTGAGAAAGTAACTATGGCTTCCATCCGACCCCAGAGCCGCGAGCTCATCGAGCGCCTGATCGGCTTCGACACCACCTCCGCCAAGTCCAACCTGGAGCTCATCGACTTCGCCCAGGACTACCTGGAAGGCCACGGCGCGCGCTGCCGGCGCATCACCAACCCCGAGGGCACCAAGGCCAACCTCTTCGCCAGCCTGGGACCGGAGGCGCCGGGCGGCGTGGTACTGTCCGGGCACAGCGACGTGGTGCCGGTCGGCGGCCAGGCCTGGGACAGCGACCCCTTCACGGTGGTGGAGCGCGACGGCCGGCTCTACGGCCGCGGCACCGCCGACATGAAGTCCTTCATCGCCGTGGCCATGGCCCTGGTGCCGGAATTCCAGGCCCAGCCGCTGCGCCATCCGCTGCACCTCGCCCTTTCCTATGACGAGGAAGTCGGCTGCACCGGCGTCGGCAGCATGATCGACGACATCGTCACCAACCTGCCGCGCCCGGAGATGGTGATCGTCGGCGAGCCGACGGACATGCAGATTGTCAACGGCCACAAGGGCTGCTACGTCTTCGAGACCCATCTCAAGGGCCTGGCGGCGCATTCCAGCCAGCCGCACCACGGCGGCAACGCCATCTTCGCCGCCGGCAAGCTGATCGCCTACCTGGCCGACCTGGCCGCCGCCAAGCGCGCCGAGGCGCCGGCGGACAGCCCTTTCGATCCGCCCTACACCACCGTCAACCTGGGCCTGGTCGAAGGCGGCAAGGCGCTCAACATCGTGGCGCAGGACTGCAGTTTCGGCTGGGAGTTCCGCCCCATTCCCAGCGAGGACACCGAGGCCATCATCCAGGGCTTCGAGGCCTACGCCCGCGACGAGGTGCTGCCGGCGCTCAGCGAGTTCGCGCCGGAGGCGAGCATCGAGACCCGGCATCTCTCCACCGTGCTGCCGCTCATGCCGGTCGAGGACAATCCCGCCGAGGTCCTGGTGCGCCGCCTCTCCGGCAGCAACGCCGCACCCGGCGTGGTCTCCTTCGGCACCGAGGGTGGCCTGTTCCAGGCGGCAGGCCTGGCCGCCGTGGTCTTCGGCCCCGGCTCCATCGACCAGGCGCACAAGCCCAACGAGTTCATCGACCTGGACCAGGTCGCCGCCTGCGAGGAATTTCTCTTGAAGCTTCGCGACTGGGCGGTCGCCGGCTGAAACCGCGCGACTGAGCGGCGGCCTGACCCTGCCCGAAGGACCGAGGCGCATCTTCGCCTGCGACTCCGGGAACGATTTGGCGTAGGCTCGGATCAACGCGTCTCCGATCGAGTGCAGACTGAGCAGGGAAGCAGGCGATGCAAAAGATTATCCTGGGTGTCCTGGCAATCGTGGCCGTGGCCGGCTGGGCGGCGGCCTATGTTTTCTACGGCGAGTCGGGGGACCTCACCCAAAGACTGGCGAGCGCCGAAGCCGCGCGCGCCAAGGCTGAACAGCAACTGAGCGCCCTACAAGGCGATCTCAAGGAGCAGGCCGGGGCGGCCGGCAGTCTGGCGGAGATCGAGAAAAAGCTGGGGGCTGCCGAGGCCAATGCCGATGTCCTGGAGCAGCAGCTGCAGAGCAAGAGGTCCGAACTGGCGGAGGTGACAAAGGAGATCGAGTCCCAGAAGCTGGAGCTCAGCAAAGTGGAGCGTCAGCTCCTGGAGAAGACGACGTCCCTTGAGACGGCCAGGCAGGACGCCGCGCTCGCGCAGCGCGAGGTGGAGCGGCTGCGCGCCGAGTCGAGCGAACTGACACAGACGGTCGAACAGCTGCGGAAGGCGTCGCCGGCCGAGATGCCCGCGGCTTCTGCCGCCGCACCCGCGCCCCCCGCCGATTCAATAGCCAAGCTCGAGACGGAGCTCAGCCCGCCCGAGCCGCAGGCGATGGACCGGGAAAGCCGGATCGAGCGAAGCTTCAAGTTGCTCGACAAGAACGGCGACGGCGAGATCGACGAGTTCGAGTTCAGGCTGAACAGCGTCAGGCTGCTCGGCATGATGGACACCAACGACGACGGTTTCGTCACCCCTGAGGAGACCCTGCTGCCGCCGGACCGCTTCAGCCTCTTTGACCAGGACGGCGACGGAAAGATCTCGCCGATCGAGTTTGTCGAAGCCTTCCGGATCCTCGACCGCGATGGCAAGGGCGTCATCACCCGGGCGGACTACGAGGACTTCATCGAGAGCGCCGCGAAGTGATCCGCTGAAGGGCGGCGCTTCAGGCCGCCTCGAAAGTAATCGGCGCGCCGAAGAAGCGGCTGGCGAAGGCGGAGACCTTCTCCGGGTCGCCGGTGGTGAGGAAGCGGCGGGCGCCGACCTCATTCGGCACCGCGGTGAAGCGGTCATGGCGCGAGAGGTACTCGGCCAGGCTGTCGGCGACGATGCTCGGCTGATCGAGCAGCTGCACCCCGGCCGGCAGGGCCTCGGCGAAGAGCTGCGCCACCAGCGGATAGTGGGTGCAGCCCAGCACCGCCGCCTCGGGCGCACGGCCTTCGGTCTGGCGCAGCATCTCCGCGACATAGCCCGCCACCAGCTCGCGCAGTACTTCCTCCGGCTCGTCCGCCTCGATGGCGGCGACGAGCTGGGGACAGGCTTGGCTGACCACCCGCATGTGCGGCGCGCGCAGGCCCACCTCGAAGGGGTAGGCGCCGGAGTGGATGGTGCGCTGGGTGGCGAAGACCGCCACCAGGCCGTCGGGCGAGACCTTGCCCGGCACCTTGGTGCCGTCGCGCCAGGAAACGCCGGCCAGCACCTCGACCATGGGCACGAAGACGCCCAGCACGCGCCGTTCCGGCGCCACGTCCGGCAGCCAGTTCTGCTGCAGCCGCCGCAAGGCGATGGCCGAGGCGGTGTTGCAGGCCAGCAGCACCAGCAGGCAGCCCTCGGCGAAGAGGCGCTCCACCGCCGACAGGGTGAGGTCGTAGATCTCCGCTTCCGAGCGCCGGCCGTAGGGCGCGTTGCCGTGATCGCCAAGATAGGTGAAGGCCTCGCGCGGCAGGCGCTCGGTCAGCGCGTGCAGCACCGTCAGGCCGCCGTGGCCGGAATCGAAGACGCCGATCATTTTGCCGAGACGGCCCCCGCAGACCTTCAGAGAACGATGTAGGGGAAGAAGGCGGTCTTGATGGTCTCTTCAAGCTGATCGTTGAGATCGTTCATGGTGTCCTGGGTCAGCTTGTACCAGATCTGCTCGCGCTCGTTCAGGGTGATGTCCTCGGGCACCGTGACCGAGCGGCGCGCCTCGGCCGTGGCATTGCCCTGCACCTGGCGGCCGTCGAGGACCTGCATGTCGATGACGATGTGGACCTCGTAGCGCTCCGACTGGTCGGTGGTCAGCAGGCCGGTGACGCCCTGGGTCTTCGGCAGCTCGGTCTCGATGGCCGAGGCCTGGCGTACGATGTAGCGGAAGGTCAGGCGGTCGCCCTTGGCGACCAGGCGGTCCTGACCCCAGCGCACCGCCGCGTCCTTGGGCGGCACCGGAAAGACGTGGCCGACGTTCGGCGCTTCGGTCGTCGCCTTGTAGGCCTGTTCGACCTGGATCTCACCGACATCCAGGTTGATGTCGGGCAGATGTTCGTAGGTCAGTCCGGCGAACCTGTTACCCGGATCGTCCGCGGCGCAGCCGGCCGCAAGGAGGCCGAGCAGCGGGATGACGAGGGCAAGGCGGGGGAGAACACGCATGGCAGGCTTCCTGTCGAACGGAGTTCGGGAATCGGGCGAAGAGTCGGATGCCTTATTAGGCGGAAAGTATGAATAAGTTGGGAATCGGGCAGGATCAAGGCGGCCGAGGGTCATCTGCGTGACCCGCCATGGCGCAGACGGCCTGCGGGCGGGCCTTCCCGGGGCGGCTAGTCTCCGTAGATGCGCGCCAGATCGTCGTCGTCGAAACGGTAGACCTGGGTGCAGAACTGGCAGGTGACCTCCACCGCGCCGTCGGTCTTCAGATCCTCGATCTCGGCGCGCGGCATGGACTGCAGGACGTTTTCCAGCTTTTCGCGCGAGCAGCGGCAGCGGTCGATCAGTGCGCGCGGCTCGAAGACGCGCACGCCTTCCTCGTGGAACAGGCGGAACAGCAGGTCGTTGAAGCCCAGGGAGTCGTCCAGCAGCTCGTCCTCGCGCACGCTGGCCTGCAGCACCATGGCGCGGCGCCAGTCGTCCTCGTCCTCGATGGCGTGGATCGCCTCCTCGGGCAGGCGCTGCAGCACCAGCGCGGCGGAGAGCCAGTGCGATCCGCGCCGCCCCGCCGCCAGCACGATGCCGCTCTGCAGCTGCTCGGACTGCATGAAGTAGTGCTGCAGGCAGTCGGCCAGGGTATCGCCGGTCAGTGCGACGATTCCCTGGTAGCGGTCGCTGTGGCTGCCCTGCTGATCCACGGTGAAGGCGAGGTAGCCCTTGCCGAAGAGCTGCGGCACCGTCGGCGGGCCGTCCAGCCCGGCCATCAGCTGATCGATACGCTCCTGGTCGAAGCCGGCGTAGCCGCGCATCTCCCCTTCCGAGGTGACGTCGACCACCAGCATGCGCAGGGGGCCGTCGCCGCTGGCCTGCAGCGTGAAGACGCCTTCGTACTTGATGAGGCTGGCCAGGCCGCCGCAGAGCGCCAGCATCTCCGCCAGCAGCCGGGCCACCGGCTCCGGATAGTCGTGGCGCGCGAGAATGCGGTCGCAGACGTTCTCCAGCCGCAGGAGGCGGCCGCGGATTCCGGAGGACTCAAGTAGAAAGGGTTGGACCAGGTCGGCCTTGAGACCGCCCGGACCCGTCGCGCCTTCAGGCATCAGCCACCTTTATCGTTCAGGAGAGGCACCACGCGAGAATGCCCTTTTGGGCATGCAGGCGGTTTTCTGCTTCGTCCCACACCACCGACTGCGGACCGTCGATGACCGAGGCGGTAACCTCGTCGCCGCGGTGGGCCGGCAGGCAGTGCATGAAGATCGCCTCGGGCTTGGCCAGCGCCATGAGCCGGTCGTCGACCTGGTAGGCACGCAGCATGTTGTGACGGCTCTCGCCGTCGTCGTCACCCATGGAGACCCAGGTGTCGGTCACCACCGCGTCGGCGTCCTTCACCATGGCGTCGACGTCGGCGGAGACGACGATCCTGCCGCCCTCGGCCGCCGCCCAGTCGAGCACCGCCTGGGGCGGGCGCAGCATCTCCGGGCAGGCCAGGCGCAGCTCGAAATTGAAGCGCACGGCCGCGTGGATCCAGGAGGTCGCCATGTTGTTGCCGTCGCCCGACCAGGCCACCACCTTGCCTTCGATGGGGCCCAGGTGCTCCTCGAAAGTCATGACGTCGGCCATGAGCTGGCAGGGATGGGTAACATCGGTCAGGCCGTTGATCACCGGCACCGTGGCGTATTCCGCCAGCTCCAGCAGGATCGACTCCTTGGTGGTGCGGATCATGATGGCGTCGACGTAGCGCGACAGTACGCGTGCGGTGTCGGCTACGGTCTCGCCGCGGCCCAGCTGGGTGCCGCTGGGCTCCAGCACCACGGCATGTCCGCCGAGTTGCGTGGCCGCCACCTCGAAAGAGACACGGGTGCGGGTCGAGGGCTTCTCGAAGATCATCGCCAGGGTCTTGCCGGCCAGCGGCTTGTCCCCTTTGCCGCTCTCGCCGCGCTTCATGCGCGCGGCGTCGTCGAGCATGGCGCGCAGTTCGGCGGTGTCCAGCCGGTCGAGATCCAGGAAGTGCTTGGGCTGTGGCCGTTTCAGTTCCGTCATGTCACGCCGCCTTTGCCCAGGTGCTGCAGGCACGCTCGATGGCCTGCACGGCCTCGTCCACGTGGCGCGCCTCGATGATGAGCGGCGGCAGCAGGCGCACGACGTTCTCCGCCGCACCTACGGTCAGCAGGCCCTCCTCGCGCAGCTTGGCGACCAGTTCGGTATTGGGCACCACGCACTTGAGGCCCAGCATCAGGCCCGCGCCGCGGACCTCGGCCAGCACTTCCGGGAAGCGCGCGACCAGGTCTTCCAGCTTGCCGCGCAGCTGCTCGGCGGTGCGCTGAACATGGGGCAGGAAATCGGGCTCCAGCATCACGTCCAGCACCGCGTTGCCCACCGCCATGGCCAGCGGATTGCCGCCGAAGGTGGTGCCGTGGATGCCCGGCTGCATGCCGCCGCAGGCCTTCTCGGTCGCCAGGATGGCGCCGATGGGAAAGCCGCCGCCCAGCCCCTTGGCCAGCGCCATGACGTCGGGCTGGATGCCCGTCCATTCATAGGCGAAGAGCTTGCCGGTGCGGCCCATGCCGCACTGGATCTCGTCCAGCACCAGCAGCAGGCCGTACTCGTCGCAGACGTTGCGCAGGGCGCGCAGGTACTCCAGGTCGGCGGCGCGGATGCCACCCTCGCCCTGGATCGGCTCCACCAGGATGGCGCCGGTCTCCGGACGGATGGCGTTGCGCAGCTCGTTCATGTTGCCGAAGGGCACGTTGTCGAAGCCCTCGGCCGTCGGCCCGGTGCCTTCCAGGTACTTCGGATTGCCCGCCGCCGAGAGCGTCGTCAGCGTGCGCCCGTGGAAGGCGCCGGAACAGGAGATCACCCGCATGCGCTCCGGCTGGCCGGCGGCGTAGTGATAGCGGCGCGCCAGCTTCAGCGCGCCCTCGATGGCCTCGGCGCCGGAGTTGCAGAAGAACACCTTGTCGGCGAAGGAGTTCGCCACCAGCCGCTCGGCCAGGCGCCGGCCCTCAGGAATCTCGTAGAGATTGGAGACGTGCCACAGCTTGCCGGCCTGCTCCTGCAGGACCTTCACCAGGTGCGGATGGCTGTGCCCCAGGGCATTGACGGCGATGCCCGCCGCGAAATCCAGGAATCGTCGCCCGTCCGCCGTATAGAGATAGGGGCCTTCGCCGCGCTCGAAAGCGAGGTCGGCGCGCGCATAGGTATGCATCAAGGCGTCACTCACGGACCGAACTCCTAAACCTTGCCCAACAGGCCCCCACGGGCCCGAAAGGGGCCCGCCAAGCCCAGATGGGCCTGAAAGGGCCGAAATGCCTCATATTCTGGGGCGGGGACGGGTCAATTTCAGGCCGGCGCCGGGCATGCCGGGGCCGGCCGGGTCCAGCTTACACGGCACGCGGCCGGGGCTGAAGGGGCGACACTATTGGCAGATTGCCCCCCGCTGTCAACCAGAGCGCCCGGATTCCGGCGGTCTTGCGGGGATATAAGGGGCGCCGCGGCGCCCGGCGCGGCGGCGCCGCTCACTCCAGCCTGGTGACGCTGTAGCCGCGGCGTTCCAGCAGGCTGAGGATGCCCTCCTCGCCGGGCATGTGCAGGGCGCCCACCGCCACGAAGGTCGAGCCCTGCTCGAAGAGCGGCAGCAGGCTCTCGACCATGGTACGGTTGCGCCCGTCCAGGATCCGTTCATGAAAGCGCTGCGCGACCGCCGGGTCCATCTGACCCAGCAGGCGCTGCCACAGCGCATAGCGCTGCGCCAGCTTGCCTTCCAGATAGAGTTTGACGCGCGACACCTTGACGTGGGGATCGCCGTAGCCGTCGATGGCCGAGCGCAGCATGGAGATCTGGTCGTCCATCGACATGCCGGCGAAGATGTTGAGCTGCTGCGCCTCGGTTTCCAACGGGACCACCTGCTTGCCGTCCTCGACGGCCCGGGTCTGCAGCCAGTCGTCCAGCACCGGATTTTCGCTGTCGTGGTCGATGTCGGCGGAGATTTCGCGGCCCGCAACGAGGGTCCAGACGACCCAGGGCTGCATGCGGTCGAGACCGTCGACCCGGAAGAAGCGGAAGAAGGCCAGCGCCTTCATCTGCTGGTAGGTCTCCTCTCCCAGAACGTCGTAGAGGCGCGTATCCTCCGGCAGCTCGACGTAGACCTTCTTCTCCTCTTCGTCGAGCTCTTCGTCGATACTGGTTTCAAAGGCCGCAAACCTGGCGTCGTTGAAGGCCGCCTGCACCGTCTTGGACAGCTCGAAGACCTCGGGATTGGTCACGTGGATGGTGCCGAAAAGGTAGCTCGGCTCCTGCCCCGGCCGCTCGACCTGCCAGATGCGGCCTTCGCCGTGGGGAATGATCGGCGGCGCAGGCAGCGTCTCCACCGCCTTGCCCGGCAGCACGGTCGGCAGCGAGGGGGCGCAGGCGCCCAGCAGCAAAAGCAGCAGCCCCGCCGCCACAGCGCCGCGGCGCCGGAAAAACACAAGAAGATCCCCCGGAAACTGTCTACCCATGGACCCCCACCCCGTCACGTCAGCCATCTCAGGGCGCTAGAATTACATCCTGAGCGCGCAGTGTGAAGCCTGACAATTCAACCGGAGGCAAAAAGCCGACTGCAGGGGCTAGTAGAGGCGGGTCACCCGGTAGCCGCGGCGTTCCAGCAGGCTGAGGATGCCCTCCTCGCCGGGCATGTGCAGGGCGCCCACCGCGACGAAGGCCCGGCCGCGCTCCAGCAGCGGGATCATGCGCTGGACCATGGCGCGGTTGCGCCGGTCCAGGAAGGCTTCCTTGAACTCGCGGGCGCTGGCGTCGCGCGCGGCCTCCTCCTGGAACTCCCGGTAGACCCGGCGCATGTCGCCGGCCAGGTAGTCCTGCAGCAGCAGCTCGTGGAGGTCCGGCTCGGCGTCCAGGCGGTCGAGCTGCTCGCGCATGACTTCGGCGAGATCGCGCTCGGGAATCAGGTCGAGCACGCCCAGGTGCTCCTCCAGGGTCTCCAGCCCTTCGACCCGCATGCCCAGGTCGTAGGCCCACTGGATGAGGTAGAGGTCGAGCGAGAGGTCGCCGTCGAGCTGGCGCCGGTACTCCTCCGGCGGCATCTGGAATATGTAGAGCAGCATGAAGGGGTGGAGCCGCGCCACCACCTTCTCCGGCAGGCCGTATTCGGCGGCCCGCGCCACAACGCGGGCATAGGTTTTCTTGTCCAGCTGGCCGGCGAGCTCGCAGCGGCAGGCCCGCGACTGGCCGGTGCCGGCGAGCATGGCCTGGCGTTCCTCAGGCGTGAAGCGCAGCTCGAAGGCCGCCTGCTCGGAACGCTGGAAGACTTCCTGGATCGGCTGCGGCAGATTGCGCACCCGCCGGTCGCTGACGTGCATGGTGCCGATAATGTGGCTGGGCGGCGCGTCGCCGCGCTCGACGCGCCACAGGCGGCCTTCGCCGTGCTTGATCGGATGGGAGTCCGAGGCCTGTGCCAGCCCGGCCCAGCCCACCACCAGCAGGGCGACAAGGGGGAGGCTCCAGCGGCGGAGCAGCACGGTCATACGTCGGGACCCATTCATGGCCGGCCTCACCTGGCAAGTTCGACACTGCAGCCGGCCCCGTCTCGGGCGGGATCAATCACCGGTTGCGAATGAGCCTGAGTGGAAAACCTTAAGATTCCGGCAAAGCGGGGATTTACCTCAAAGTGCGGGCGGGCCGCCGGCCGGTCTCAAAAGTCCGCCTGGCGCCCGTCTCGGCCACCCGCGGGCAGGCGGTGCGGTCAAGACGTTGCGAAGTGCTGTAGTATTGCACTGGCCACTCAAGGAGGGCGTGCCATGACCTACTTTCAAAACCTGGATCAGATCGCCAAGGGGCTGGATATAGACCCCTCGACGAAGGACCACCCGATCAAGCGGATTTTTGTCATCGATGGCGAACACCTGACCGCGAACGTTGGAATTGTCAGAGACAGCGGCAATGCGCTTCATACTCAGAAGGAGCATGACGAGGTGCTTGTCATCATAGATGGCGGCGTGAACTTCCGAGTAGGCGAAGAGATCACGGAGGTGAAACGCGGAGATCTGGTCTTTATCCCCCGCGACACGCTCCACGGTCCGCTACTGGAAGAAGGGCAAAGCTTTGCCGCCTTGTCGATATTCGGCCCGAAGTTTGATCGGTCAAAGCCGGACATCGTTTGGGACCGGGACGCCTGACCGGATAGCGGCGATCCCGGTCGATCTGAAATTTCATCAGTAGAGCCGGGTCACCCGGTAGCCGCGCTGCTGCAACAGGCTGAGGATGCCTTCCTCGCCGGGCAGGTGCAGCGCGCCCACGGCCACGAAGGCCCGGCCCTGTTCCAGCAGCGGGAGCATGCGCTCGGCCATGGTGTGGTTGCGGTCGTCGATCATGCGCTCGGCCAGGCGCCTGGCGGCCTCAGCGTCGTCGACGCCGGAATAGTCGTTGGCCACCGCCATCAGGGTGGCGGTGTCGCCCTTCAGATAGGCGCGGAACATGTCATTGAACTGGCTGACGATGTGTTCGTGATCGTTCAGCAGGTCCGCCACCAGGGTGACCTGCTCGGCCTCGCTCAGGCCGTCGAAGATCTCGATCTGCTCGGCATAGCTCTCCAGGCCGTGCAGGGCCTTGCCGCGGCGCTGCGCCTCGCCCTGCAGCCAGAAATCGAAGGCCGGCTCGCCCTGGGCCTGGCGGATCACCTCGATGCGCGGGCGCGCCAGGAAAAAGCTGAGCGCCCAGGGTTTCATGCGCTGCAGGCCCTCGGGCATGACGCCGAAGTCGGCCACGGCCGCGGCGGTGCGTCCGAAGAGGTCGGCGCCGATGATGTCCTCCAGGTTCCGCCCCGGCGGCAGCTGGACGGCCTGGCCCATCTCCGCCTCGCCCTCCTGTCCCGTGACGATCTCGAAAGCGGCGACCTGCGCCTGGTCGAGCGCCTGGTCGATCTCCTTGGGCAGGCGGCGCAGGCGCGGGTCGGTCGAGTGCATCGTGCCGAGCAGGTAGCTGGCCGGGGCGCCGTCCTTCTGCAGCTGCCACAGCAGGCCCTGGCCGAAGGGAATGTTTTCGGCGGCGGCGGCCGGGGCGAGCCACAGCAGGGCCGCGGCCAGGAGCGCCAGCGGCGCCATCGAAAGTCTGCTCTGGAGTGATTTCAGCATCGCCTGACTGACCTCAATCGTCGCCTTCTGCCGGCTCCCGCAGCGGGGCGCTCCTCAGGGCCGGATCTTGTAGCCCACCGCGAAGAGGCTCCAGGCCAGCACCGCAAGCGCCAGGTTCAGCGCGGCCAGCAGGCCGGCGCCCAGCGCCAGCGAGGTTTCCGCCTGGCCGATGAAGCCGGCCCGAAAGCCGTCGACGGCGTAGAACACGGGATTGAAGTAGATCCAGTCCCGGAACGCCGCCGGCAGCCGTTCCACCGAGAAGAAGGTCCCCGAGAGGAGCCCCAGCGGAACGATGAGGAAACCCTCCACCGCGCCGTAGTGGTCCCAGCGCTCGGCCCAGAGCCCCGCAATGGTGCCCATGAGCGCAAAGAGCAGCGCCGCCAACACGGCAAAACCGAGGACCAACGTTGCATCGAAGTATGAATAATCCACGAAGACCACGGTCCCCAGTGCGACCAGCCCGCCGGACATCAGCCCGCAGGTGGCCGCCGAGAGCACGAAGCCGGCCATGACCTCCAGTGCACTCAAGGGCGCCATCTGCACGTCGGCGATGGTGCCCTCCATCTTGTCCAGCACGATCATCGCCGCGGAGTTCTGGAAGGCGGTGTAGGCCACGGCGTAGAGCGCCACGCCCGGGGCGATGAATTCCTTCAGGCCCACACCCGGCAGCATCTCGCCGAGACTGCGCTGGCCGACCACGAAGACCAGCAGGAACAGCATGCTGGAGACCAGCGGACCGGCCAGAGTCTCCAGCCCGAAGCGCAGAAAGCGGAACAGGCCATAGCCGTAGTAGACCGTCCAGAGGCCGCGCCAGTTGATGCGCCGGAAGGCCAGTGGGCGCCAGGCACGGAAGGCGAGCGCCGGTGCGCCCCCCGCCCGGCGGCTGCTCTGGGCCCCAGCCCCGGCGCCGGCCCCGGTCATGGCTTCAGCCGGTAGCCGGTGGCGAACATCCGGTAGGTCACGATCCAGAGGAAGAGGTTGACCCCGGCCATGACCACGATCCCCAGCGTCAGGTTGCCGTCGGCATGGCCGATGAAGCCGTAGCGGAAGCCGTCGATCATGTAGAAGAAGGGATTGAAGTGGGCGACGACCTGCCAGGCCTCCGGCAGCCGCTCGATGGAATAGAAGGTGCCGGAGAGGAAGGAGAAGGGCGTGATCACGAAGTTGGTCACGGCAGCGATGTGATCGAACTTCTCCGACCAGATGCCGCCGATCATGCCGAGCAGCGACAGCATCAGCGAGGCCATGACGCCGTGAAACAGGATGAAGAGCGGATTGTGGATGGTGACCGGCACGAAGATCCACATGCCGAGCCCCACGGCCAGGCCGACCATGACACCGCGGGTGACGCCACCGCCGGCCATGCCCAGTGTCAGCTCGGCCGGCGAGAGGGGCGGCATCAGCACGTCGACGATGTTGCCCTGCACCTTGGCGATGACCAGCGAGGAAGAGGTATTGGCGAAGGCGTTCTGCACCATGGCCATCATGATGAGGCCCGGGGCCAGGAAGGCCGAAAAGGGCACGCCGCCGACGACCCGCCCGCCGCCGCCCAGGGCCAGGGTGAAGATCGCCAGAAACAGCAGCGTCGTCACCATGGGCGCCAGCAGGGTCTGCGTAAAGACGTTGAGGAAGCGGCGCACTTCCTTCATGTAGAGGGTCCAGAGGCCGCGCCAGTTCACGCGCCCCATTTGCCTGACGCGGGTGCCGCCAAGCGAGAGGGTCTGATGTTTCATAGCGCTTCACATAGTCCCGGGCGCCGCCGGACGCAAGGCGGGAAGCCGCGCCCATGAGCCGGGACGGCGACGCCGGAGCGGAGCGCAAGGCCGGGAAAAACGGCGGAAAACGGCGCCAGCCGCTGAAGGCCACGCCCGAGGCTCTGGAGCGCTCGGCGCTCTACTACCTGGAGCGCTACGACAGCTCCAGCGGCTACCTGCGCCGCCTGCTGCGGCGGAAGATCCTGCTCTCCGCCAAGGTGCACGGCACCGACCCCGAGGAAGGCGCCGCGGCGGTGGAGCGGCTGATCGCACGGCTGACCGGGCTGGGCCTGCTGGACGACGCCCGCTACGCCCGCGAGCGGGTGCGCAGCCTGCTGGCGCGCGGCACCTCGGCGGCCATGATCCGCGCCAAGCTGCGCGCCAAGAGCCTGCCCGCGGCACAGATCGAGGCGGCCCTGGAAGCCGACGAGAACGCCGGGCAGGACCGCGAACTGCGCGCCGCCCTGCGCTACGCCAAACGCCGCCGCCTCGGCCCCTACCGCCTGGAGAGCCGCCCCGGCGAGCGCGCCGAGCGGCGCGAGCGCGACCTGGCCGCCCTGGGCCGCCAGGGCTTCGACTACGAGACCGCGCGGCGGGTCATCGACAGCGAGGACCCGGCCGCCCTGGAGGCCGAGCTGAAGGCCGGCTGAGCAGGGGCCTTCGCGAAATTCTGCCGGCCGCCTGCAACCGCCGGGCCCGCGGCCGCGTAGGTACTCAGGAGAGGCTCCGCGGCAGAGGCCCTTACGGAGGTCACCCCAATTTCACTTGGTGCGGCGCAGCATTCCAACGCATAGTGGCGCGGGCGCCAAGCAACAGCTTGAAGTATCTTGGTCGTTCTAAACGGAAGAGGAAGCGATGAGCCGGATTCTCAAACTGATCACCCCCTTCGCCCTCACCTTTGCTTTGGCCAGCGGCGCCGCCTACGGCATGGGCAGCGACAGCGACTCCAAGAAGCCGGTGGACCCGAACTATGCCGCCGCCAAACAGCTGGTCGAGGACGGCAAGTACGCCGAGGCCATCCCGCTGCTGGAGAAGGTGGTCGCCGGCGACGACAAGAACGCCGACGCCTTCAACTACCTCGGCTACAGCAACCGCCAGCTCGGCAACAACGACGTCGCCCTGGCCCACTATCAGAAGGCCCTGGCCATCGAGCCGCGCCACCGCGGTGCCAACGAGTACCTGGGCGAGCTCTACCTGACCCTCGGCGACCTGCCGAAAGCCGAGGAGCGTCTCAACGTGCTGGACGACGCCTGCTTCTTCGGCTGCGACGAGTACACCGAGCTGAAGAACGCCATCGCCGAATACAAGGCCAAGGCCGGCAGCTGACGTTTCCCCTCTCCCGCGAGAGGCTGCAAGAACCACTCATCTCGGGCAGGGAAACTCGCACCCGCCGCCCCTAGGCTGTCGTCCCGGCACTTGTTGCCGGGACCCAATGCCCTGGCTGTTCGATCGATGTGAACCTGGGAATGCATCGCTTTCCGCCAACGCCAATGGGTCCCGGGGACAAGCCCCGGGACGACAGGGGTGTTTGCAACGGCCTTGGGACGCGACATGGGACCTGCGAATGCAACAGCCCGCGACGGAGAGCGGATGACTTCTTGAATTTCCCGCGCGCCCTACTCCGCCGCGCGGGGCCTTGCCGGCGTGACGGCCGGCAGGTCGAGGGCGCTCTTCAACACGTGGATTTCCAGCGGCTGGCTGCGGCCGCGCACGTCGATCTCCTGGTGCGGGAAGGCCGCAAGATCGATGCCGGCATGGGCGGCCAGCGGGGCCGAGATGATGAGCTGCGCTTCGTAGTTCTTGGTCAGCGCCTCCAGGCGGCTGGCCGTGTTGACCGCGTCGCCGATGGCGGTGAGCGAGGTCGCCCGGCCGTAGCCCATCTCCCCGACGATGACCGGCCCGCTGTGCAAGCCGATGCCGATGCGCAAAGGCTCCGGCAGATCGGCGGCCAGGCTGCGGTTCAGTTCCTCCAGGTGCTCGGCCATGCGCCGCGCCGCCTCCAGGGCGTTGCGGCTGCCCACTTCCACTCCCCGCTCGATCCCGAACAGCGCCATGACGCCGTCGCCGATGAACTTGTCGATACGCCCGCCGGCTTCCTCCACCGCCGTGCCCATGGCGGTGAAATAGCGGTTGAGCACGAAGACCACGTCGTAGGGCAGGCGATCCTCCGACAGCGAGGTGAAGCCGCGCAGGTCGGCGAAGAGGATGGCGATGTCGCGCTCGTCGCCCTGCAGGTAGCCGGCGCGCGGCTGCGCCAGGGCCGGGCTGGCGGCCGCCGGCAACAGCGGCGTGACCTCGCAATCGGCGAAGACCTCGGTCTGGCAGGCCAGGCGCACGTTGGGCGCCGCGCCGATGCGGGCCAGCACCCGGCGCTCCTCGGGGCCCGGCGCCGGCAGGGCGGCGCCGCCGCGGCCGACGCGCACCCGGCAGGTGGAACAGCGCCCGCGCCCGCCGCAGACCGAGGCATGGGGCACCCGCGCGCTGCGGCTCGCCTCCAGGATGGTCACGCCCTTGCGCACGCCGATGCTGCGGCCGCCGGGATAGCTGAGACGCACCATGCCCTGGCGGTGCTGCCACAGGCGCCACAGCCCGCGGGCGACGAGGGTAAGCGCCAGCAGCGCGAAGAAGCCGATGACCACGGCATCGCGCAGCGCCAGCACGTCGTCCCGCTCGGCCGTCGAGGGAGCGTTGCTCAGCACCAGGATCTGGGCGATGTAGTCCGGGTTCTCGGCGACGCGGCGCAGTAGCTCGCGCCCGGCGGCCAGGTAGCCGGCCAGCGCCAGAGTCGGCAGCAGGACCGCGCAGGCGAGGCCGTAGGGAGCGAAGCGCGGGTACCAGCGCTTGAGGCGCAGCCAGAGGTGCAGACCGATGCAGCCGTGGGTCCAGACCACCAGCACCAGCAGCGTCTGCTGCAGGGCGTCGCGCAGATTGAAGCCCCACTGGACCGCGACGATGTAGAGATAGCTGTCGTCGACGCCGTAGATCTCGTGCACCAGCCGGGTGCCCAGGATGTGCAGCGCCGCCAGGGGAATGATCAGCACGCCGAAGAGATAGCGCAGGGCGTCGAGCGGCGGCATGGCCAGGCGCTCCCGCCTGAAGATCGCGTAGTAGGCCAGGCTGAGGTGGACCAGCAGCGCCGTGTAGAGCAGAACGGTCGGCAGCAGCCCGCGCCAGAAGGCGACGAAGACCTCCCGCCCCGCTTCCAGGGCGGCGAAGGAAATCACCCCCAACGCCGTGTTCAACAGGTGCGTCAGGACATAGAAGAAGAGGGTAAGACCGCTGATCAGCCGCAGGCGCCGGAGCATTCTTGATCCTCTGCTGTCATTGCATTGGCTGCGAGCGGCAGGGCAACCGGAGTAGGTTTCAGATCATAGGCGGGTGCTGCGGGCTTGAAAACGGGCCATTGACCCTGCTATTGGCCCCTGCTATCGGCGAGAACGCCCCCGCGGCCGCCGCGCCCGCTCTGCGGGCCTTGGGGCAAAGCCGGCACGGCCGGCGGATCACTTTTACGCAAGGAGAGGCCGGCCCCCGTGACCGACAGCGACGACCCCAGGCCCCGGCGGCGCAGGCGCCCGCAGCGCGTCTTCGACACCTCGGTGCCCTCGCCCTGCATCTCCGTGTGCCAGGTGGACCCCCGCAGCAGCCGCTGCATCGGCTGCCTGCGCCATGTCGACGAGATCCGCAACTGGCCGATCCTCACGGCCGAGCAGAAACGCGCCATCCTGGCCGAGCTGCCTCAGCGGAAATAGCGCCGCCGGCGCCTGCTCGCGGTGAAAGGGGCGCTCAGGCGTGCAGCGGGGCACCCTGCTGCTGGGCTTCGGCGCGGCGCGCGAAGAGGGAGCGCATGATCTTTTCCTGAACGCGGATGTCCAGGTCGGTGAAGACGCCGGCCAGCTCGCGGCGGTCGCGGTCGACCCAGACGACCACCGCCTGGCAATCGAACGCCAGGGGCGCGTCCTCCACGTCCAGCTCGACGGTCATGGCGATCTTGTCGCCGGGGTAGTGCTCGGCGCTGTAGGCGCCGGCGGAAAAGCCGCGGCGCGACCAGTCTTTCAGGGGGTAGGCTTTGCCGTCGATGAGAACATGGCCATCGACCTCGGTGCCGCGCGGTTCATTGCGGCGATCAGAACAAGGAGACGAAAAACGCCTGAACAATGAAGAAAACATACCTCAAGAATGCCCCAGGGTCCTGAAGCTTTCGTTAACGATTGTACAAAGTCAGCGCAAATTCAATTTACGCGCAGGTTGCCCCCCGGCGGCCTCCGACAAGCGGCAGGGGGCGCCCCTAGGAGGATCGGCGCAGCCGCGCCTCGAGGGGGCGGAAGCGGCTGCGGTCCATCAAGGTGGAGCAGGACAGCGTCACCCGGCGGGAAGGGTCGAGAATGTCGCGCAGGCAGACGTGGCGCACGGCCCGGGAGTCGGTGAAGAAAGACTCCACCTCCCACTGCCGGGCCGCCTTGCGCATCTCCTGAAAACGCTGGCCGACCCGCAGACCGCTTTGCGAGATCCGTTGCGGCGAGCTGCGTTGCGGCATTTCCATTCCCTCAGCCTTTCTGCCCCCTCTGCCCTTCTCGGGCCTTGCCTTCTTGCGGGGCGAGCGCGGCTTCGTTGAGTATCGCAGCGCGCCCTCCCCGTTCAACGATTCCGCCTGTGGCATCGCGTGTGAAAAAAGGGGCATTGCCGGCCCAAACATCTAGGAATAATAGCCGTTTCCGCCATCCTGCCAGGCCGGGCAATGCCGTCGCCGCACCGAGCAAGCCACCCGGAGTCCCCTGCAACATGCTGAAATATATTCAGTTCATGGAGGGATTCGCGACCGCTCCCTGTCCACCTGCGGCCCTCGGAGCGGGCGGCGGCGCCTCAGAAAAGTCACGGCACACCATAGTCATCTGGCCTAGACCCTTTACCAAGCATTAATCAATTGGGCGTAACCCAGAGGTTAAGCTTGGTTAGGATCCGGTAAATGGACAGACCGACGCGCTACCTCCTGATGGCAGACGGCAACGATGACGCCGCCCGTCTGCAGACCGTCCTGACGGGGACGCCCCAAGGCACCGCCAGCCAAACCGCTGCGCGGCGCGCGGCGGCGGCTGCCCCGGCCAGGGAGGAGGTCATCTGGGCGGGCAATCTCTTCACTGCGGCCGCGACCCTGCGCCAGGGCGAGGTCGCCGTCGTACTGCTGGAGACCGGCTTCTCCGGCTGCCGCCCCAACGACGTGCTCAATCTGCTCGCCGGCGCCGCGCCGGACACACCCCTGATCATGCTGGCCGACAACGAGCGCCTGCCCGCCGCCCTGAACGCCGTGCGCCAAGGTGCCCACGACTACATCCTGAAATCCGACCTCGACGACCCGGTCTTCCGCCATCGTCTGAAGTTCCGCATCGAGCGCTTCTCCCGGGCCCGCCAGATTCAGCGGCGCCTTGAGCAGACGGAGCAGAAGAAGACCCGCTTCGAGTCCCTGGTGCAGGACAACGGCGACGCCATGCTGGTGCTCGACCAGCGCGGCCATATCAGTTTCGCCAATCCGGCCGCCGCCGAGCTGTTCAAGCGCAACCCGGCCAGTCTGCTGGGCAGCAACCCGGGGATCCCGATCGACAACGGCGACACCATGGAGATCGTCATCGGCCGCCACCGCAGCAGCGACACGGTGGCCGACCTGCGCATCACCCGCACCACCTGGAACGGCGAGCCCGCCGTCCTGGCCACCCTGCGCGACATCTCGCTGCGCAAGCGCACCGAACGCGCCCTGCTGCTGGCCAAGCAGCAGGCGGAACTGGCCAGCGAAATGAAATCGAAGTTCCTGGCCAACATGAGCCACGAGCTGCGCACGCCGCTCAACTCCATCATCGGCTTCACCGAGATGATGCAGCGCGGCGTCTTCGGCAGGATCGACAATCCGCGCTACGTGGACTACCTGGCGAACATCCGCAACTCGGGCCGGCACCTGCTGACCCTGATCAACAACCTGCTCGATCTCTCCAAGATCGAGGCCGGCCGCGAGGAGCTGGACGAGCAGACCGTCGACGTCCAAGACCTGCTGCAGACCGCCATCCACGCCGAGGAGCCGACCGCGCGCGAACACGGACTGCTGCTCAAGCACAACATTGCCGGCCCGGTCCGGCTGCTGCGCGCCGACCCGGTCAAGCTGGACCAGATCGTCCTCAACCTGCTGTCCAACGCCATCAAGTTCACGCCGGAAGGCGGCGAGGTCACCCTGAGCGGCGAGGTGGCGGAGAGCGGCGACTACAGGATCACCGTCGCCGACACCGGCTGCGGCATGGACAAGGAGCAGATCCCCGAGGCCATGGGACTGTTCAGCCAGATCCGCAGTCCCTATGTGCGCACGCGCGACCGCGGCACCGGCCTGGGCCTGCCGATCGCGCGCAGCCTGACGGAACTGCACGGCGGCACCCTGACCATCGCCAGCCAGCCTGGCCTCGGCACCCAGGTGAGCGTGACCCTGCCGGCGCAGCGGGTGCTGGACAGCCCGCTGCCGGCCCTGGCCTCCGGCCTTCCCGGGCGGCGCAGCCACGTCTGAGGCCGCCCCCGGCGCCGGCGTTGAACCGCGGCGCCGCTTCGCGCGACTGACGGACATTACAGCTCACCACCAATCGACGTGACGCCGATGATGCCCCGCCCAACGATCCTGCGTAGACCGCTGCTCGCCCTGCTGCTGCTTCTGGGCGCCGTCGCCGGCCTGTCCGGGCCGGCCGCCGCCGGCCCTCTGGAAGACGACCTGCTGGGCTTCGAGGGCCGCTTCCAGTGGCAGGACGCCCGCCAGGACTACATCTTCTCCGACCGCCCCGGCCTCGCGGCCCTGCTGGAGCCTATCACCGAGGACAAGTGGGGCGCGCTTGCCGGCTGCATCGACGACCCGCGCCTCGCCGCGGTGCGCCTGGGCGGCAAGGCGGTGACCCTGGGTGTCATGTGCTACCAGGCGCTGCGGCTCTTCGCCTATGTCGAGAAGGAGAACTGGCCGGGCCACATCGGTCCGCTGGCCGGGCCGCAGGAGCGCCGCGCCGCTAAGCAGGCCTGGCTGACGGCCCTGGCCGGTCACGACTACGTCCTGCACTGACCTCCCGCTTTTCTCGATCTAAGCGTCCGGCACCTGCAGGAACTTCGACTGCAGCACCGCCTCGCGCTCTTCCATGTAACGCTGGGCCGTGCACATGTGCTCGAACATGATCTCGCGCGCCGCCGCGGCGTCCTCGCGGCGCAGGGCGCGCAGCAGGCGCACCTGGTAGCTGAGGCCGCTTTCGCGCAGGTCGGGGTTGGGCACGTCGTAGATGCGCTTGCACACCGTCAGGTCGCGCAGCAGCGACTGCAGGAAGCGGCACATGAAGGCCAGCACCGGATTGTCGCAGTAGTCGACCAGGATGGAGTGGAAGTCGAGCTCGGCGTGGCGCTGGCGGCGTTCCTCCTCCAGGTCCCGGGGCGGCTCCACGTAGATCTGCATGGTCTGCTCCAGGCGCCTGAAGTCGGCCTCCCCCAGCTTGCCGACGATGGCCGCGGCCAGTTCCGGCTCCAGGATGCGGCGCAGGGCGTAGATGTCGCCGATGGTCGGGTTCTGGAAGAAGAAGTAGTTGCCGAGCAGCTCCATGGCGCGGGATTCCGACAGCGCCTCGACGAAGGTGCCGCCGCCGGGCCCGGTGCGGCTGCGTACCAGTCCCTGCGTCTCCAGCACGCGCAGGGCCTCGCGGATGGTGCCCTTGCTGGCCTGGAAGCGCTCGATGAGCTCGCGCTCGCCGGGCAGGCGGTCGCCGGGCTTGAGGCCGCGGATGACGATCCAGTCCTTGATCTCCTCGGCGATGCGCACCGGGCGTTTCTTTCCGCGCCGACGCCCGCCTTCCTCCGGGGGTGTGATAGGACTGTCCAGGGTCTCGCTCATGCTCTTCTTCGATACCTTCGGGTTTTCCGCCTAGGGCCTAGTCCCTGGCCGCTTCGGCGTTGCCAGGGGGCCAGGGATCTCCCTTGCGGGGGTGGTGACAGGCATAGGCGGATTCGCCCTCGCGTTCCAGCGCCGGCAGAGTATCGCGGCAAAGATCGCTCGCATGAGGACAGCGTGCGGCGAAGGCGCAACCGGGCGGTGGCGCCAGGGGGTCCGGCAGCTCGGCGATCCTGGCCTCGGCGCCGATGCCCTTCCTGCCCGGCACCGGCGCGGAGGACAGCAGCAGGCGGGTATAGGGGTGCAGCGGCCGGCGGAACAGCTCCCCGGCCGTGCCCTCCTCCACCACGCGGCCGAAGTACATGACCAGCACCCGGTCGCTGACCGACTCCACCACCGCCAGGTCGTGGCTGATGAAGATGTAGGTCAGGTCGAAGTCCGCCTTCAGCTGGTCCAGCAGGTTCAACACCTGGGCCTGCACGGAGACGTCGAGGGCCGAGACCGGCTCGTCGAGCACCAGGATCTCCGGCTCGGCGGCGAGCGCGCGGGCGATGCCGATGCGCTGGGCCTGGCCGCCGGAGAACTCGTGGGGGTAGCGCTCCAGGAACTCGGGGCGCAGGCGCACCGCCTCCATGATCTCCATCAGCTTGTCGCGGCGGGCGGCCGCCGGCATCTGCAGCAGGTGAATGAGCGGCGCTTCGAGGATCTGGCGGATGGTCTTGCGCGGGTTGAGCGAGCTCAAGGGATCCTGGAAGACGTACTGCACCCGCTTGGCCAGGGCGCGCCGGTCGAAGACCGCCGGGTCGTGCAGCTTGGCCCCGTCCAGGGAGACCTCGCCTTCGCTCGGCCGCTGCAGTCCGACCAGCAGCTTGGCCAGGGTCGACTTGCCGCAGCCCGATTCCCCGACGATGCCCAGGGTCTCGCCCTGGCGCACCTCGAAGCTGACGCCCTGCACCGCGTGGACCGCCGGCTTGGGGCGTCCGAGCAGCGTGCGCCCGCCGCCGAAACGGCGGGTGACGTCCTGGATTTCCATCAGCGCGCTCATGCCGTCACCCCGGCTTGCCGGTTGCGCGGCTTGAGGCAGCGCACCCGGTGGACGTCGTTGACGGCATCCCCCACCGCTTCCAGGCTGATCTCGCCCTCCCGGCAGGCCTCCTCGGCGTGGGGACAGCGCTCGGCGAAGGCGCAGCCCGGCGGCAGACTGTTGACCGCCGGCGGCAGGCCGGGGATGGCCTCCAGGCGGCGGCCCGGCTCGCCCAGGCGCGGCACGCAGGCGATGAGGCGCTCGGTGTAGGGATGCGCGGGCGCGCCCAGCACCTGCTCGGTGGGGCCGATCTCGACGATGCGCCCGGCGTACATCACCGCGACGCGGTGGCAGACCTCCGAGACCACGCCGAAGTCATGGGTGATGAACAGCAGCGAGGCGTCGCTCTCGTCGCGCAGCTGGTCCAGCAGCTTCAGCACCTGCGCCTGCACCGTGACGTCCAGCGCCGTGGTGGGCTCGTCGGCAATCAGCAGCTCCGGGTTGTTGGCCAGCGACATGGCGATGGAGACACGCTGGCGCATGCCGCCGGAGAGTTCGTGCGGATAGGCTGCGGCGCGGCCCGCCGCGTTGGGGATGCGCACCGCGTCCAGCAGTTTCACGGCACTCGCCCAGGCCTCCTTGTAGGAGACCGGCTTGTGGCTGCGGATCGCCTCGGCGATCTGGTCGCCGATGGTGAAGAGCGGATGCAGGGTGGTCAGCGGGTCCTGGAAGATGTAGGCCACGCCCTGGCCGCGGATGGCGCGCAGCCCGGCGGCGTCGAGGCCCAGGAGATCCTTGCCCTGCAGCAGCACCTGGCCGCCGACGATGCGCCCCGGCGGTGTCGCCACCAGCCCCAGCAGCGACAGCGCCGTCACCGACTTGCCGGAGCCGGACTCGCCGACCAGCCCCAGGCATTCGTTGGGCTGAATATCGAAACTGACACGGTTCACCGCCTTGTAGACGTCGCTGCCGATGCGGAACTGGGTCTCCAGGTCATGCACCGCTAAGACGCTGCCTTGCTTCGCGCTCATCGCCGCCACGGCCTGGGCCGACGGTGCGGTCTGCGCCGAGGGACGATCGACTTCCGTCATCGGCGCCGGGCGCGCCAGGGCGCCGGACTTGAGGCGCGGGTCCAACAGGTCGCGGATGCCGTCGCCCAGCAGGTTGATGCTCATCACCACCAGGAAGATCATCACCCCGGGAATGACCGAGACGTGCGGCGCGGTGATCAGCAGCTTGCGCCCCTCGCCCAGCATGGAGCCCAGGTCGGCGTCGGGCGGCTGCGCGCCGAGGCCGAGGAAGCTGAGGCCCGCGGTTTCCAAAATCATCCAGCCGACAGTGGTCGAGACGGTGATGACGATGACCGGCAGCACGTTGGGCAGCACCTCGCTGAGCAGGATCGAGAGGTCCGACTTGCCCGACAGCCGCGCGGCGTCGATGAACTCCCGCTTGGCGAGGCCCAGGGTGACGCCGCGGATGTTGCGCGCGAAGAAGGGGATGTTGACGATGGCGATGGCGAAGAGCGCGTTCAGCAGGCCCGGCCCCAGCGCGGCGACGATGGCCAGCGCCAGCAGGATGTAGGGAAAGGCCATCAGCATGTCGATGCCGCGCATCAGCAGGGTGTCGGCGCGCCCGCCGAAGTAGCCGGCGAGAATGCCGATGGTGGAGCCGAAG
>JBNKHC010000035.1:0-6202 GCA_050290145.1 Kiloniellaceae bacterium
CGGAACTCCAGGAGAACGAAAGCGGCAAGCAGCACCGCCGCAACGGAAATGACCGTCTCGAAACCGAAGAGCGAACCGACCAGGGCCAAAACCGTGACGCCCACGAAGATCCACGCCGAAACGCCGGTTCGCTCGGCCGCCAGACCAGGCGCGGCGGGGGTCTCTCGGGCTGCTGTCATCGGGGCGCGGGTTGTACCCCTGTATCACCCTTTTGCGAGACGGCGCCGCGGCGCCGGCGACGCCAGTCGAAGATCATGTAGCCAAGATAAATCAGCATCAGCGGCACTTTGAATTCGAGACCCAGGGGCCAGAGAAGGACGGCGCCCAGGGCGCCGGCGACCAGCCGTCCCACCACCCCGATCGGTGTCTCGACAACGCCCGACATGGCTGCACTCAATGCGTGCAGACCGACGACCGCCGGGACGAAGACCAGAAGCATCTCGGTCAGGTCGCCGCCCAGGATCGGCGTGAAGGCGAACAGCAGGGGTATTATATAGAGCCCTTTGCAGAGTCTGAAAGCGGTGAAACCCGTTGCCATCGGCGGGCTCTTGGCGATCGCGGCGGCAACGAAGGCGGGCAGGCAGACCGGCGGGGTGACGTTGCTGTCCTGCGAGACCCAGAAAATGATCATATGAGCTGCCAGAAGCGAGCTCATCATCACCTCCGGGCTCAGCATCTGGGGCCTGAGGGCCGCGCGGATCTCGATCGGCAGGCCGGCGAGCAGGCTGCGGGCTTCCTCGGCACCGAGTCCGGCGGCGATCTTGGTGCCGATGTCCGGGTCCACGAGACTCAGCATCATGGTGACGTTCTGGGGCACCTCGCCGCTGGTCAGCACCTCGACGATATTGGTGGTGGTGATCAGGTCGGCCAGGGAGGGCGCGGAGATCGTGGCGAGCACGATATAGGCGGCCGTCACCGGCAGGCCCATACCGAGCACCAGCGAGACGAGGGTGATGAGCAGCAGCATGAAGATCAGGTTGCCCCCCGACCACTCGATGATCATCAAGGAAAAGGTCGGCCCGAAGCCCGTGGTGCCGAGCACCCCGACGAGCAGCCCGATCGAAACCAGCAGAATCGCGGTCGGCGTGGCGTTCTTGACCCCGTCGATCACCGCCTCGAGGATCAGCGCGGGCCCCATCTTGCGCGGCGTCAGCCAGGAAAAGGCGATGGTCGCCAGGATCGAGCCCGCCGCGGCGTAGGTCGCCGTATAGCCGATCACCAGCAGAGCGATGAGCACGGCGACGGGGGCCAGCGTCAGACCGCCTTCACGCAGCACCTGCAACACCGGGCGCGCGTCCTCGTCCTCGAAATCGGTGAGGCCCTGCTTCAGGGCCTCCATGCGGATCAGGTAGACAACCGAAATGAAATAGAGAAGGGCCGGCAGCAGCGCCATAGCCGCGATGGTGAGATAGGAGATCTGGGTGTAACTGGCCATCACGAAGGCCCCGGCCCCCATGATCGGAGGCAGCAGCGGCCCGCCGGTGGAGGCCGCCGTTTCCACTGCTGCGGCAAAGGTCGCGCGATAGCCGGAGCGCTTCATCAGGGGGATGGTGACCACGCCCGTCGTGACGATGTTCGCCACGGCCGCCCCGGAGATCGAGCCCATCATGGCCGAACCCAGGACCGCAACGATGCCCGCGCCGCCGATCGCGCGGCGTGCCAGGGCGCGCGACAGGTCGATAATGAAGTCGGAGGCGCCGGACTTGACGAGGAAGCTGCCGAACAGAACGAACATGAAGACATAGCTCATGGAGATCTGAGCGATGTCGCCGAAGAGGCCGAGATCCACGAAATAGGCCCGGGCCAGCAGCTCGTCGAAGGAAATGCCGGGGAAGCGGAACACCCCGGAAATATGCTGACCCCAGAAGGCCGCGTAGCTCAGCGCCACGACGATGAGCATCGGAATGACGATACCCATGGTCCGGCGCAGGAACTCCAGCGCCATCAGGATGGAGGCCAGCGCGACGAACCAGTCGAGCCCGGACATATGGCCGCCGCGCTCCCAGTAGCCGGCCTCGCCGTAGAGAAAGTAGAGGCCGCAGGACAAGGCCGCGAAGCCGAGGACGATGTCGAAAGCGAGCTGAAGGGAGCCGCGCTCCCTGCCCTTGCGCGCCGGATAGAGCAGCGCGCACATGAGACCGAAGAGGCCGAAGTGCATCGCGGCGAAGCGGAGCTCGGAGATCAGCCCGATGGAGTTGTAGTAGAGGTGGATCGCCGCGGTCACCACGGAGACCCCTCCGGTGAGCCAGATCAGGAAAAGCGGAGAGGAGCGGCCGCCCCGCTCCTCCCCCTTTTGCTCCGATGCTGCGGCCGGATTAGACATTGTCATGCCGGAGCCGCAGGGCCGTTTAAGACGGCTTCAGGTGGTCGGGCACGGTGATGCCGATCTCCTCATAGTACTTGATGGCGCCGGGGTGCAGCGGCACCGTGATGCCCTTCAGCGCGTTTTCGGGCTTCAGGTCCTTTAGCGACCCGTGCACGCTGAGCAGGAAGGGTTGGTTCTCGTACATCGTCTTGACGATGTCGTAGATCACGTCGTCGGGCACATGATCGCCGGCGACGAGCAGGTTCGGCTGCGCGACGGTCTGCACGGCCTCCGGCTGTCCCGGATAGGTGTTGGCGGGGATCGTATAGGGTCCCCAGACCGTTCCGTCGGTCACCTTGGCGATGATCTCAGGCGTGAAGCTCAGCAGCTTGACCTTGCCCTCGAGGCTGGCCATGGCCAGCGTGGCCGAGGAGTTGGGAACGCCCGAGGTGAGGTTGATGCCGTCCAGGTTGCCGTTGATCAGCGCCTCGGCCCTCTGACGGAAGCCCATGTAGCTCTCGTCGAAGAAGCCCTCGCCCTTCGGCGCCCCGAGCTTCTGGATGAATAGCCTGTACTCGAGCAGGCCGCCGGAGTTCTTCGCCCCGAGCACCACCTTCTTGCCGCCCATGTCGAGAATGTCCGCGATGGTTCCCGTGGGCGCGTTCTCGTTGAAGGTGATGAACTGGTTGGTGTTGAACATCAGGGCCGAGACGGCGCGCAGGTTCTTGCGCGGGTCCCCTTCGAAGTCGCCGGTGCCGTGGTAGCCGAAATCGGCCATCAGCGACTGGATGATCGCCAGGTCGGCGCGCTTGTCGGAGAGAATGTTGACGTTGTCGAAGGAGCCCTGCGAGGTCAGCGCGGAGAGGTTGATCTTGTTCTCCGGACGCGTCCCCAGCTTGAGCTTGACCAGCGTGGCGATGCCGACGCCGACCGGATAGAACGACCCGCCGGTTCCCGCCGTCGACAGCAGGTAATCGCGTGTCTCCTGCGCCTGTGCGCCGGTCGCGAGCGCAAAGCTCACCACCGTGGCTGCAATGATCTTGTGCAACTTCATTTAGCAGTTTCCTCCCATGAGTTTCTTCTTGGTTATTGGATTCACCAGTGGTCTGTTTGCCGCTCAGGCCGCGACTGCCTCCTCCCACGACGGCAGGGGGCGCTCTTCGTAGCCCTTTTCCCAGGCGGCGCAGTTTTCCGCGGTGACGATTTCGACCGGCAGCTCGATGTAGGCCGGCACCGCCTCGCCCTTCACCAGACGCAGCGCGGCCAGGGTCGCGGCGCAGGCGATCTTCATCGCGTCGAAGGCCGAGGTCGCCAGCAGGTCGCCCGACTTCAGCGCGGCGATGGCCTCCGGCATCGCGTTGACGCTGACCACCGCCGCGCGGCTGCCGGCGGCCCGCAGGACGTCGATGACGCCCAGCGCCATGAAATCGTTGGCCACCAGGACGCCGTCCAGGTCGCCCTGGCCGTCGAGAATTTCGGTCATCGCCCGCGCCGCGGGGTCGCGCTGGTAGTAGCCGATCCCCGTCGCCACCAGTTCGATGCCCGGCGCGCCGGCGAGGGCGTCGTGGAAGCCGTCGGTGCGCGGCTGGCTGGTTTCCGAATCAGGATTTCCCTCGATGATGGCAATGCGCCCCTTGTTCCCCAGCGCGGCAAAGAGGTGCCGGGCGATGGCGCGGGCAAGCGCCCGGTTGTCGGAGGTCACGAAGCAGTCGGGCTCGACGCCTTGGGAGCGGCTGACGAAGGAGACAACCGGAGTTCCTGCGGCCTTGAACGCGGCCAGTTCATCATCCAGCGCCGTGGGATGGACGGGCGCGACCAGCAGCGCATCGGGCCGCGCGGCGAGACTCTCCCGAAGCAGGGCCCGCTGCTGTTCGATATCGTCCGGCTTCTCCGGAAACATCGCGGTCAGCCGGCAGCCCGCCTGCTCGGCAATACGGCGCGCGCCGATCCGCGCGCCCTCGTAGGCCGGGTTCGTGCCGTTCTTGGTGATGCAGATGAAATGTTTCGGGCTGTCAGACAGGACCATTGGCCGGCTTCGCTTTCCGCCCCGGCCGCCGGCCGAAGCAGAAGCACGGTAGCCCAGCGCCACCAGCGAAAAGAAACATCAAATAACGATACGGCCATAAGGAGGGCTTATAGCCCGCCAACCCTTGAAAAGGCGGCCTTTGTTGCGGCCGCTGCGGGCGCCCGGGAATGTCGGCCCCACCCCCCTTGACAGATTTGGACAATTGTCCTAATTCTGGGGCTGCGATTTGGACACTTGTCCAAGACGAGATGTCGGAAGAAATGAACGCCATGAGCGACAAGAGCACCCGCGCGCAGATCGTCGAGGCCGCCGACGCGCTGTTCTACCGGCAGGGCTACGACCACACCTCCTTCGCCGACATCGCCGAGGCGGTGCAGATCTCGCGGGGGAACTTCTACTACTACTTCAAGACCAAGGACGAGATCCTGGCGGCGGTGATCGAGCAACGCCTGGCCGACCGGCGGGAGATGCTGGCGCGCTGGGAGGCGGAGGCGGAGTCGCCCGCCGAGCGCATCCGCTGCTACATCAAGATCCTGATCACCAACCAGGCGGACATCAAACGCTACGGCTGCCCGCTGGGCACGCTGTCGAGCGAGCTGGCCAAGCTGAACCACGAGGCCCAGGGCGAAGCCAAGGCGCTCTTCACCCTGTTCCGGACCTGGCTGCGCCGCCAGTTCGAGGCGCTGGGCCAGGAGGCCGAGGCCGATGCCCTGGCGCTGCACGTCCTCGCCGCCAGCCAGGGCATTGCCACCCTGGCCAACGCCTACCAGGACGACGCCTTCATCCGGCGCGAGGTGGAGGGGCTCTTGGACTGGCTGGACGCCCGCATCGCGGAAGTGAAGCCTGCCAGACAGGGCAGCGGAGACAACAGCGCCCCGCCGCGCAAGCGCCGGGCCGGACGATAGGAGATCTCAAGGAATGTTCATCGTGCAGCTGAAGTTCGCGGACAACAAAAGCCAGGCCGGCCGGTTCATGGAAGGCCACAAGGCCTGGCTGCAACGCGGCTTCGACGAAGGCGTGTTCCTGCTGGCCGGCAGCCTGCAACCCAGTGACCAGGGAGAGGTGGGCGGCGGCGGCATCGTGGCGCACAACACCTCGCGCGCGGACCTGGAAGCCCGGGTCAGCGACGATCCCTTCGTCGCCGAGAAAGTGGTCAGCGCCGAGATCGTCGAGATGACGCCGTCGCGCGCCGACGAGCGGTTGAATTTCCTGGTCGAGGCCTGAGGCATGGGCAACACGGTCGAAGGGCCGGACGGCAAGCCGCGCTGCCGCTGGTGCGCCGCCGCCCCGGAGTTCTTCGCCTACCATGACAGCGAATGGGGCTTTCCGGTCGATGACGACCGCCGCCTCTTCGAGAAGATCTGCCTGGAAGGTTTCCAGTCGGGCCTCAGCTGGCGCACCATCCTCGCCAAGCGCGAGAACTTCCGCACCGCATTCAAGGACTTCGATTTCGACAAGGTCGCGCGCTTCACCCAGCGCGATGTCGAAAGACTATTGCAGAACGAAGGCATCATCCGCCACCGCGGCAAGATTGAGGCGGTCATCAACAACGCCAGGCGGGCCCGCGAGATGGTTGAGCAGGAAGGCTCCCTCGCCGCCTTCCTCTGGCGCTACGAACCGGACGCGGCGCGCCTCGGCAGACCGCAGACCGCCTCGACCTCTCCCGAATCGGTCGCCCTGTCCAAGGACCTGAAAAAGCGCGGCTGGAAATTCGTCGGCCCGACCACGGTCTACGCCTTCATGCAGGCCATGGGCCTGGTCAACGACCACGTCGAGGACTGCGTCACCCGGGCCAAGGTCGAGACAGCACGCCGGAAGTTCAAACGGCCGGGGCGCTGAGCTGCGGCCCGCGCCGGCAACATTGCCTGCTC
>JBNKHC010000036.1:0-2382 GCA_050290145.1 Kiloniellaceae bacterium
GGAACTGCAAACCATGCGATTCATCCGGACCACCGTCGCTTTGTTCTCCCTGCTGCTGCTGGCGGCCTGCTTTGCGCCCAGCAAAGCGGATCTGCTGAAGAAGGCGAAGGGGGTGAGCAGCCGTGCCGAACTGGAAGCCGCCCTCGGCGAGCCGAGCGATGTCTCGAAGTTCGGGCCGATCGAGAAGTGGACCTACAAAGCTTCCGACGGCTCCGTGGTCTTCGTCCTTGCCGGGGACACCGTGACCATCGAAGCGACTGACAACTGATCCGTCCTGCCTGAAGCGCGGCTTTCGGCGGCTGGACGGACCTGGGCCCGCAAAGTCCAGGCGACTCGAGACGCAGATCCCAGACGAAGACAGAGCCTGTTGCGGGTCCATGACCATCGCGCAGCAGGTGAAGAGCGCACAAAACGCGGCGGGCAAGCGGGTTTTTTCGGAGGGCGGGCCCGGCCTTTACCGAAGCTTTACTGCGGATTGCCAAGGTTAACGGCCTTGTGGCACAAGTGCCCAGCAGAGACGTCCGCTTTCCCAACGAACCTCGGCGCCGGGAGGCTTTTCGCAGCGTGGGAGATCAGCAAGTGAGTTTCTTGAAACGGATCCTGCGCGCGGGGACCTTTGTGCTGGCCGCCGCTTCCATGGCGCCGCTGGCGGCCTGTGCCCAGGGCGACGCCGCCGCAAAGCCGGCGCCTGCCGCGGGCGAGACGCAGGGTGCGCAGAGCGAGCGGGGCGACTTCGACACCTGGCTCGCCGGCCTGAAGCAGGAGGCGGTTCGCCGCGGTATCCGTCCGGAGACGGTCGAGACGGCCCTGGCCGGGCTGCAGCCGCTGCCGGAGGTGATCCAGCGCGACCGCAGCCAGCGCGAATTCACCCTGACCTTTACCCGCTACATGCGTGGCGCGGTCACCGAAGGACGGGTGGAAAAGGCGCGCCAGCTGCTTGAGGAGAACCGGGCGCTGCTGGAGAAGGTGGCGGCGCAGTATGGCGTCCAGCCGCGCTTCCTGGTGTCCTTCTGGGGCCTGGAGAGCAATTTCGGACAGCACACCGGCGGCTATTCAGTGGTCGCGGCCCTGGCGACCCTGGCGCACGAGGGGCGGCGGCACGACTTCTTCCGCGCCCAGTTGCTCGACGCGCTGCAGATCCTCGACGAAGGGCATATCAGCGTGTCCGAGATGACCGGCTCCTGGGCCGGTGCCATGGGGCAGCTGCAGTTCATTCCCTCGACCTTCGTGAACTTCGCGGTCGACTATGACGGCGACGGCCACCGCGACATCTGGCACAGCCTGCCCGACATCTTTGCCTCGGCGGCGAACTACCTGTCGCAGGAAGGCTGGAAGGGCGACCGCACCTGGGGTCGCCAGGTGAGCCTGCCGCCCGGCTTCGACTACGGCCTGGCCAGTCTCGGCGAGCGCAAGACGCTCGGCGAATGGGCGGCGCTGGGCCTGCGCCGCGAGGACGGCGGTCCGTTGCCGCAGGCCGACGGGATCAGGGCGTCGCTGGTGCTGCCCGCCGGCCAGCGGGGACCGGCCTTCCTGGTGTATGAGAACTTCCGGACGATCCTGGTTTGGAACCGCTCGATCCTTTACGCCCTTTCGGTGGGGCATCTGGCCGACCGCATCGCCGGAGCACCGGCGCTGAGCGCGGCCTCGCTGCCCGACGAGGAACCCTTGAGCCTGAAGTCGATCGAGGAGATGCAGGCCCTTTTGAACGCCCGGGGCTACGAAGCCGGCAAGCCGGACGGCCTGGTCGGCCCGAAGACCCGCGAGGCCTTGCGCGCCTTCCAGGCGGCCCAGGGGCTGCCGGCCGACGGCTATCCGACCAAGGACGTGATCGACCTGCTGCGCCGCACGGGTGGACAGTGATGGTTCGCCCGGTGAGCGGCTGCCGGGGGTCGGGTTGTTTCGCCAAGGAAAGCGCCCTAGACTACCACATAGAGTGGGGATATTGATGCGGAGCACAAGATGATGGCCAGAGGGCTGAAATTTGGCGTCCTTCTGCTCGGCCTGCTCGGCATTCTGGCCGGCTGCGCGGAAACCGAGCCGGCGGTGCGCAACGCCAAGCGCCCGCAGTCTCCCGAACCGAGCCTGTCGCAGCCCGGCGCGTACAAGGTCGGCCGGCCCTATCAGATCGCCAACGTCTGGTACTACCCGCGTGAGGACTATGCCTACGACGAGACGGGCATCGCCTCATGGTACGGGCCCGGCTTCCACGGCAGGTCGACCGCCAACGGCGAGATCTATGACCAGAACGCCATGACGGCGGCGCACCGGACCCTGCCGATGCCCTCCATGGTGCAGGTGACCAACCTGGAGAACGGGCGTTCGGTGAAGGTGCGGGTCAACGACCGCGGTCCTTTCGCCCACGGCCGCATCATCGATCTTTCG
>JBNKHC010000037.1:0-4091 GCA_050290145.1 Kiloniellaceae bacterium
TCCTTCAGCAGCCAGGCCAGGCGGCTCGGCCGCTTGCCGTTCAGCAGCCAGGTCGGGAAGCTGGGCAGCAGCTTGCCGCCGTAGCCGAACTCGGCCAGCACGATCTTGCCGCGCTCCACCGTCAGCGGGCAGGAGCCGTAGCCGTCATAGTGGCCGATGGCGACGTTGCGGCCCATGTCGGCCAGCAGGTTCTGGGCCACCACCGGGGCCTGCTTGCGCGCCGCCGCCGCGGTCTTGGCGTTGGGCGCGTTCATCACGTCGCCCAGGCTCCAGATATTGTCGTAGGTCTTGTGGCGCAGCGTGTTCTGGTCGACGTCGACCCAGCCGGCCTGGTCGGCCAGCGGGCTGACGCGGATGAAGTCCGGCGCGCACTGCGGCGGGCAGACATGCATCATGTCGAAGCGGCGCTCGACGCGGGTGACGTTGCCGTCGGCGTCGGTCTGGTCGAACCAGGCCATCTTGGCCGGGCCGTCCACCGCCACGAGGTTGTGGTTGAACTTCAACTCAGCCTCGTACTTCTCGATGTACTCCATCAGCGCCGGGACGTAGTCCTTGACGCCGAACAGCACGCCGCCGGCGTTGTAGAAGGCAATGTCGATGTGATCGAGCACGCCCGTGCGGAACCAGTGGTCGGCCGAGAGGTAGAGGGCCTTCTGTGGCGCGCCGGCGCACTTGATCGGCATCGGCGGTTGGGTGAAGAGGGCGGTGCCGGCCTTGAGGTTCTTCACCAGCTCCCAGGTGTAGGGCGCCAGGTCGAAGCGGTAGTTGGACGTGACGCCGTTCTTGCCCAGGGTGTCGACCAGGCCCTCGACCTTGTGCCAGTCCAGCTTCAGGCCCGGGCAGACGATCAGGCGCTCGTACTGGATGGCGCGGCAGCCCTCCAGCAGCACCACGTTGCGTTCCGGCTCGAAGGCGGCCACGGCGGCCTTGATCCAGTGCACTTCCTTGGGCAGCACCGAGGAGAGGGTGCGCACCGTCTCGTCGGCCTGGAAGACACCGCCGCCCACCAGGGTCCAGCCGGGCTGGTAGTAGTGGATGTCGGCGGGATCGATGATGGCGATGTCGAGGTCGGGCGCGCGCGCCAGCAGGGAGGAGGCCACGGCGATGCCGGCGGAGCCGGCGCCGACCACCACGATCTCATGCTTGCCGTCAATGGCCTCCGTCGGTGTCTTGCCCTGGTTGGCGATGCGCCGGACAACGCCCGACATGTCGTAGCCGGCGTTCTTGGCGGCGACCAGGATGTCGGCCAGCGGCATCTTGCCGGCGCGGCTCAGCGACCACAGTGTGATGGAGCGCGTGCCGCTGCGGCAGTAGGCGAAGACCGGCTTAGGGGCGGCTTCGAAGGTGTTGGCGAAGGTCTCCGCGTCCTCGTCCGTCACCTTGCCGCTGACCACCGGCTGGTAGTGCACCTGCATCCCGACCTTGGCTGCCGCCTCCTCGATCTCATGGAACAGCGGCTGGTCGTTGCCCTCACCGTCCGGCCGGTTGCAGATGATGGTCTTGTAGCCCTGCTGGGCCAGCTCGGCCACGTCGGCGGGCGTAATCTGTGGCGACACGGCAAAGGTCTTATCGACTTTCTTCAGTTCCATGGATTCCTCCTGAGACCCTTTCGGGCAGTTATCCTTTCGGATGTCGTGTTCTTCGGCTTCCGCGCTACGCCGGCGGCCTTCAGAGGGCGTCGAGCGGGATCTTCAGATAGCGTACCCCGTTGTCTTCGGCCGGCGGCAGGTCGCCGGCGCGCATGTTGACCTGCACCGACGGCAGGATCAGCACGGGCATTTCCAGGGTCTTGTCGCGCTCGGTGCGCATCTGCACGAAGTCGTCTTCGCTGATGCCTTCATGGACGTGAATGTTCTTCGCCCTTTCGTCGGCCACCGTGGTCCGCCAGACGTATTCGTCGCGGCCCGGGGCCTTGTAGTCGTGGCAGAGGAAGAGCCGGGTTTCCGGCGGCAGCGTCAGGATCTTGTGGATCGACTTGTAGAGCTGGCGTGCGTCGCCGCCCGGGAAGTCGCAGCGCGCGGTGCCGAAGTCGGGCATGAACAACGTATCCCCGACGAAGGCGGCATCGCCGACGACGTAGGTCGAGCAGGCCGGCGTGTGGCCCGGTGTGTGCATCACCTTGGCCTCCAGCTTGCCGATCTTGAAGGTCTCGCCGTCTTCGAAGAGCTTGTCGAACTGCCGGCCGTCGGTGGCGAAGTCGTCCTCGGCGTTGAACACCTTCTTGAAGACGCCCTGAACCGTGTTGATGCGCGCGCCGATGCCGATCTTGCCGCCCAGCCTGTCCTTCAGGTAGGGCGCCGCGGTCAGGTGGTCGGCGTGAACATGGGTCTCCAGGATCCATTCCACCGTCAGGCCCTGGCTCTTCACGAAATCAATCACCGCGTCGGCGGAGTCCGTCCGGGTGCGGCCCGACTTTGGGTCGTAGTCCTTGACCGAGTCGACGATGGCGGCGGTTTTGGTCTCCGGGTCCCACACCACGTGGGTCGCGGTAAAGGTGGCTTCGTCGAAAAAGGTCTTCACTTCGGGGTTCATGGTGTTCCTCTCAAACTCTTCCCGGTGGAGCCTATTGACCTAGGCCTGCTTGCTCTTGTTGGCGCTCGTGCAGATGCCCAGCAGGCGGTAGGCGGGGCAGAAGCCGATGAGCGCGGTGACCAGGGGAATTACCCCGATCCAGCCCCAGGCGGTCTTCGGTCCGACGAAGACCAGGGCGATCAGAATGACACCGACGATGACGCGCAGAATGCGGTCCAGGGTTCCAACGTTGCGGTTCATAGGGTTGTCTCCTCGACAGGGGGAAGGGCCGGCACTCCGGTGCCCTGCGTTGCAGACTAACGACCCCGCTACCGCGGATATGTGATTTAGTCACGAAAAGGCGTGAAATAGCTTTGCGCCAGATCAATCGCCCGAAATGGCGGAATTCCGCGGCTTTTTGGGCGGCGCCTCAGGCGCTGCCGGCCAGGCCCTCCAGGCCGTCGCGGTCGGCCAGCGCGATCTGGCCGCGGGTCAGCTCCAGCCAGCCGCGGCGCTGGAACTCCTTCAGGTGGCGGCTGACGACCTCCCGCGCCGTGCCCAGCTCCGTCGCCAGGTCCTGGTGGGTGGCGTTCAGGTGACCGCTCGCGTCGGCGCGTTCCAGCAGCTTATGGGCCAGGCGCTTGTCGATGCGTTCGAAGGCGACCTCCTCGACCACGTGCAGCAGGTCGGTGATGCGGCTGGAGTAGTCGGAGAAGACGAAGCGCCGGAACTCGGCGGAGCGGGCCATCAGCTCGTCGAAAACCGCCTTGGGCACCGCGACCGCCTGCACCGGGGTCTCGGTGATGCCCTCGGCGTTATAGGTGTCCTGCGACAGCAGACAAGCGGTGGTCATGATGCAGCTCTCGCCGCCGGTCACCCGGTAGAGCACGATCTCGCGGCCGCCGGAGGAGACCTGCTGCACCCGCACCGTGCCGTCCAGCACCAGCAGGAAATTCTCGGCCGGCAGGCCGGGGGCGAAGACCGTGGTCTGGGCGGGCAGGGTGACGACCTGTGCGCGCTCGGCGATCAGCTTCTGTTCGGCCGCCGTCAGCTTGCCCAATTCGGGAAAGCGGGTGATCCATTCGGGCGACATCGCAGAAAAACTCCCAGGACACGGCTGCGCGGAAGGCGCGGGATCGGCCTCCCCCATCCTGTGGGGCCGGAATCGGCCGTTCGACTGCTGGACCTTATCCCAGGGTGGTCGGCGCCGTCCACCAGTGGCGCAAAAGGGGTGCCCGGCCGGCAAAAAGGGGGATGTGCCGGCGGTTTGTGGGATTCCGCATAGGGTCTGGCGCCGGCCGTGGGCAGGCTTGGCCCAGGGTGCAATCAACGCGGGAGAGCCCAATGCAACGCCTTCGTGTCATCTATCTCAGCCTTCTTTTCTTCATCACCGCCGTGGCGATCACCAGCATCGCCAATGCCGAAACCATCATCGTGCCCAACCAGAACCTCGACGTGGTGATCGACGTCGATGCCTGCGACATCGCGGGACACGTGCTCTGCGGCGGCACCGGCTCCAGCGGGGCGGCGGCGGTCGGCAACGATTCCATCGTCGTCGTCTTCGTCCATGCGCGGACCGC
>JBNKHC010000038.1:0-19881 GCA_050290145.1 Kiloniellaceae bacterium
ACGATGCGGAAGCCGATGTGGTTGGAGCCGAGCTCCTGTTCGCTGGGCTGGCGCGCCGAGGGGCGGTAGCGCAGGCAGAAATTCGGGGCGCAGAGCCAGGAGCCGCCCTTCACCACGTGCTGAGGGCCGACCTGCGGCGGCGAGAACTTCGCGGCCAGGGCTTTCGGCGGGCCCTGCGGGTCGGTTTCGTCGCGGCCGGGATGGCCGGGCACCCACCAGTCGGCGACGTGCTCCCAGACGTTGCCGGCCATGTCATGGAGGCCGTAGCCGTTGGGCGGGAAGGAGGCGACCGGCGCGGTGCCGTGATAGCCGTCCTCGGCGCGGTCGTCGGTGGGGAAGGCGCCCTGCCAGGTGTTGGCCTTCCAGCCGTCGAGGGGATCGTAAGTGGCGCCCCAGGTGTAGGTGGCCCGGTCCAGGCCGCCGCGCGCGGCATATTCCCACTCCGCCTCGGTAGGCAGGCGCCCGCCGGCCCAGGCGGCATAGGCCTGGGCGTCTTCCGGCGAGACCTGCACCACCGGGTGGTCCTCCTTGCCCTCGATGCTGCTGCCCGGTCCCGCCGGGTGGCGCCAGTCGGCGCCGGGCACGTAGGACCACCACTGCATGTTGTCGGCCCGGCCGTTCACCTTCTCTGGCATGGCAAAGACCATGGAGCCCGGCACCAGCAGCTCCTTCGGCCAGTTCGGATGGGCGACCGGGTCGGGGCCGCGTTCGGCGATGGTGACGTAGCCGGTCGCCTCGACGAAGGCGCTGAAATCGGCGTTGGTGACCTCGGTGCGGGAGATGAGGAAAGGCCCGACCGTCACACGGCGCAGCGGGCCTTCCTCGCGGTAGAACTCCTCGGAGCCCATGGTGAAGCTGCCGCCCTCGAGGCGCACGAAGTCGGCGGCGGCGGCGCTCGCTGCAGAGACAGCGATGCCGAGTGCCGCGGCCCAGGCGGCCAGGTGTCGGATCATTGCGGCCATACGGTTTTCCAGTCCTTGGCCATGTCGACAATCGTCCAGCCCTTGGCGGCCGCTTCCTCGAGGGCCTTGTCGAGCTTGCCGACGTGGCTCTCGCGGTCATAGGCGAACTCGCGCTCGCTGTCGGTGTGGCGCACGAAGAGGGCGAAGCGCGGGCCGTCCCCCGCCGTCGACCACTGTGCCATGGCCAGGTCGCCGTCGGAATTGCCGCCGACGAAGATCGGCCGCCGGCCGATGTGGCGGGCGATGGCGACCGGCTTGCCGCCCTTGTCGTCCAGGAAGGCGATGCCGGGGTCCTTCATCACCTGCGGCAGGCCGTCGACGATCTCGAAGCGGGCCTTGCCGATGCTGCCGATCACCTTCTTCGGCGGAATGCCGTAGGCGTCCTCGGCGAAGGCGCGCATGAAGTCGATGCCGCCGCCGGAGACGATGTAGACGTCGAAGTCGTTGGCGCGCAGGTAGTCGAGCAGCTCCAGCATGGGCTGGAAGACCATGTCGGTATAGAGCCGCCCGGTGGCGGGGTGGCGGGCCCTGGCGATCCAATCGGCAACCTCGGCGGTGAAAGCCTCCACCGTCATGCCGGAATGGGTGGCGGTGGCGACCTCCAGCAGGGCCTTCTCGCCGCCCGCCATGATGGCCTTCAAGTCGCCCGCCGCGGCGGCCTTCAGTGCCGGGGTGGCGGCCCAGGAAGAATCGGCGGCGGCCAGTTGCCGGGCGCGGTCGAGGGCGAAGAGGATCTGGAAGTAGATCGGCTGTTCCGACCACAGGGTGCCGTCGTTGTCGAAGACCGCGATGCGCTCATCAGCCGGCACGAAGCTGTCGCTGCCCTCGGCCGTCACAGCCTCGACGAAGCCGAGGATGGCGGCCTTGGCCGGGCCATCGTTCCACGAGGGCAGCTCGTCCGCCAGGACGGCCGTCGGAATCCAGAGACAGAGCGCCAGGATAGCCGCCGTCGCGAGCCGGCTCATCCGAGACACCGGTGGAGCCCCTGTCGTCAATTGCCGATTCCGGCCTTCAGCTTCTTCTCGATGGCGGTCAGGTTGAACGAGCCCGGTGACTGACTCGGCGGATAGTCCTGCATGGTCTTCAGGAACTGCGCCGCCAGGGCCTGGATCGGAACGATGACGAAGGCACGGTCCAGGAACCAGTCGTTGTAGGTGTTCGAATTGTGCTGCGCCTTCTCGAAGGGGTCGCGGCGCAGGTTGAAGAGGAGCGGGACCCGCAGCTCGACGAAGGGTTCGCGCCACACGCCGAAGGCCTGGCCGCGGTTCTCCAGGAACACGACCTTCCAGTCGTCGTAGCGGGCGGCCACCACCTGGCCGTCGTCGTTCACGTACCAGAACTCGTGCCGCGGATTGGGGCCGCTGCCTTCCAGATAGGCGAGCTGGTCGTAGCCGTCGATGTAGTTGCGATAGTTCCGGCCATTGAGTTCGACGCCGCCGCGCAGCTTCTGCTTGATGTCCGGATCGCCGGCGATGTGGGCGAAGGTCGGCAGCCAGTCCTCGTGCGCGACGATCCCATTGAGGGTCCTCCCGGCGGGAAACTGTCCAGGCCAGCGCACGAAAGTCGGCACGCGGTAGGCGCCTTCCCAGTTCGAGTTCTTCTCGTTGCGGAAGGGGGTCGTGCCGGCATCCGGCCAAGTATTGTAGTGCGGCCCGTTGTCGGTCGAATACATCACCACCGTATTGTCGGCGATGCCGAGGTCGTCGAGCGTCTTCAGCAGTTCGCCGACCTGCATGTCGTGCTCGACCATGCCGTCGTGATAGTTGTTGCCGCTGGGCCCGGAAATGCCGACATGCTCCTGCTTCACGTGGGTGCGGAAGTGCATTCGCGTCGCGTTCCACCAGACGAAGAAGGGCTTGTCCGCTTCGTGCTGGCGCTTGATGAAGTCGATGGCGCCGGCGAGCGTCTCCTCGTCCACGGTCTCCATGCGCTTCTTCGTCAGGGGCCCGGTGTCCTCGATCCGCTGGGTGCCGTCCGGGTTGGCATAGGAGTGGATGACGCCGCGCGGACCGAACTGCTCGACGAAGGTCCTGCCGTTGGCCAGCACCTTATCATTCGGGTAGTCGCGGTTCTCCGGCTCTTCCTCCGCGTTCAGGTGATAGAGGTTGCCGAAGAACTCGTCGAAGCCGTGCATGGTCGGCAGATGCTCGTCACGGTCGCCCTGGTGGTTCTTGCCGAACTGGCCGGTGGCGTAGCCCAGGCTCTTCATCACCGTCGCAATGGTGACGTCAACCGTTTGCCAGCCCTGCTCGGCGCCGGGCAGGCCGACCTTGGTCATGCCGGTGCGCACCGGGACGTTGCCGCCAAGAAACGCAGCCCGTCCGGCGGTGCAGCTCTGCTGGGCGTAGTAGTCGGTGAAGGAGAGGCCTTCCCGGGCGATGCGGTCGATATTCGGCGTCTCGTAGCCCAGCATGCCGCGGTTGTTGTGGCTGATGTTCCAGGTCCCGATGTCGTCACCCCATATCACCAGGATATTGGGCTTGTCCTGAGCGACCGCGGTGCCGGACAGCAACAGGGCGGCTGCGGCAAACGCCGGAAGGTATCCCCACTTCATCGAACGTCTCCTCTGACTGCGGTTGATTCCACCTCTGTGCTCGCGCGAGGCGCCGCGTCTTCTTCTCCCGGCGGAGTGGAGAGGCAAGCCGCACAGGCGGCGTGTTCGCTCCAACCTGCGATGCAGGTACCCGACCCAAAAAACCACCCCTCTCAACCCGGCTGAACGGGGCGGGCTAATCACGACGTCATAGTTTCCTTAACCATAGATGCCGCCCAGGCGTAGTCAACCAACAAGCGAGCACAGCTTATGCGTGTGTCGGATGAGTTGTCGGCTTTGTATAGGCTTTTGGGAAGTATGACATTTTGGGGGAGGTGAGATGCACGCGGCCGCGGGCGGCGCGAGCCGGGCCGCGACAGGCCTGATCTGTGTAGATTCCTACACATGCACGCGGGGCGGATGGGTGGTCGTTCACACATCGCTGCCCGGCGCGGTCGTTGACCTTCCGGCGCGCGGGTCTAGATCAATCAACAACTTAGTGCTGTTCGGCCGGCGTGCCGGAAAACTGGCACGCCCGTTGCTCATGAAAAGCCAGCGTTCCGGCGCGGGGGCAAGCGGTCCCGGCGTCGCGGGCGAAAGAATAACGGGAGGAATTCCAGTGAAGACTCATCTGATTGCCACGGCGGCCGCCGTGGCGCTTGCCACGACCCTGTCCGCGACCTCGGCCTTCGCGTCCTGCGAAGACGGCGAGATCGTCATCAAGTTCAGCCACGTCACCAACACCGACAAGCACCCCAAGGGCATCGCAGCCACGCTGCTGGCCAAGCGCGTCAACGAGGAGATGAACGGCAAGGCCTGCATGGAGGTCTTCCCGAACTCCCAGCTCTACAACGATGACCAGGTGCTGGAGGCCATGCTGGCCGGCGACGTGCAGCTGGCCGCGCCTTCGCTGTCGAAGTTCGAGAAGTTCACCAAGAAGTTCCGCCTCTTCGACCTGCCGTTCCTTTTTGACGACATCAACGCGGTCGACCGCTTCCAGACCTCGGCGGACGGCGAGAAGCTGAAGGGCTCCATGCGCCGCCGCGGCCTGCTGGGTCTGGCCTTCTGGCACAACGGCATGAAGCAGATCTCGGCCAACAAGCCGCTGCTGACGCCGGCCGACGCCGCCGGCCTGAAGTTCCGTGTCCAGCCCTCCGACGTTCTGGTTGCCCAGATGGAAGCGCTCAAGGCCAATCCGCAGAAGATGGCCTTCTCCGAGGTCTACGGCGCCCTGCAGACCGGCGTGGTCGACGGCCAGGAGAACACCTGGTCCAACGTCTATGGCCAGAAGTTCTTCGAGGTGCAGGACGGCATCACCGAGTCCAACCACGGCGTCATCGACTACCTGGTCGTGACCTCCACCGAGTGGTGGGACGGCCTGCCGGACGACGTGCGCAGCCAGCTCGCGACCATCCTGGATGAGGTGACGACCAGCCGCAACGCCGAGTCCGAGGCCGTCAACCAGGACGCCAAGAAGGCCATCATCGCGGCCGGCGGCACGGTGCGGAGCCTGAATGCCGAGCAGCGCGCCGCCTGGGTCGCCGCCATGAAGCCCGTTTGGGACAAGTTCGCGGACGACATCGGCGACGACCTGATCGCCGCCGCGCAGGCCGCCAACGCGACCAACTGACGGTCTTCGCCTTTCGGCGACTTCGTGATCTACTGGCGCGGTCCGGTCCTTCCGGGCCGCGCCGACACGATCGCGCGCCGGACCCGAGTAGAAGGCAGCCCGGCTCGACAAGGGCTTCGCCAAGGGGGGAATGCCATGCACGACCAGCCGAAAACGCGGCTCGGCCGCGTGGTCAATGACATAGAGGAGACGCTGATCGCGGTGCTCCTCGGCCTCATGACGGTGGTGACCTTCGCCAACGTCGTCGCGCGCTACGTTTTCAACAGCAACATCCTCTGGGCGCTGGAGACCACGGTCTTCCTCTTTGCCTGGCTGGTGCTCATCGGCGCCTCCTACTGCGTGAAGACACGTGTCCACCTGGGCGTCGACGTGGTGCTGCACATGGTCGGCCCCGGCGCCCGGCGCGTGCTGGCGCTGCTCGCGGTGGCGGCCTCCCTCGCGTTCTCGCTGCTGCTGCTGGCCGGCGCCTGGAACTACTGGGCCCCCTTCGCCGCCCTGCCGGAGCTCGACGGCTCCTTCCGCGACCAGGCCTGGTATGAGGTCAACGACATCCCCATGCTGGACTTCCTGCGCTTCATCGAGGGGCCGATGAACGCCGGCGAAGCCTACGAGAAGCTGCCGCGCTTCATTCCCTACGCGGCACTGCCCATCGGGCTCTTCCTGCTGACCTTCCGCTTCTTGCAGATCGCCTGGCGCGTGGTCGGCGGCGAGATCGACGTCATCATCGCCAGCCACGAGGCCGAGGATCTGATCGAAGGCGCCGGCGGCACGGTCGATCCCGGCATCTCGAAGCGGGAGGACTGAGACCATGGACGTCCTCTTCCTCTTCGCCATGGTGATCGGCCTGCTGCTGATCGGCGTGCCCATCGCCATCGCGCTCGGCCTCAGCTCGATCATCTTCCTGCTGGTCTACTCGGACTCCTCGCTGGGCTCCATTGCCCAGACCTTCTTCAACGCCTTCGCCGGGCACTTCACGCTGCTGGCCATCCCTTTCTTCATCCTGGCCTCGGTCTTCATGTCGACCGGCGGCGTGGCGCGGCGCATCATCCGCTTCTCCATCGCCTGCGTCGGCCACGTCCAGGGCGGGCTGGCCATCGCCGGCGTCTTCGCCTGCATGATGTTCGCCGCGCTCTCCGGCTCCTCGCCGGCCACGGTGGTCGCCATCGGCACAATCGTCATCGCCGGCATGCGCCAGGTCGGCTACTCCAAGGACTTCGCCGCCGGCGTGATCTGCAACGCCGGCACCCTGGGCATCCTGATCCCGCCCTCCATCGTCATGGTGGTCTATGCCTCCGCCGTCGACGTCTCGGTGGGGCGCATGTTCCTGGCCGGCATCATCCCCGGCCTGCTGGCCGGCGTCATGCTGATGATCGGCATCTATGTTGCCGCCAAGGTCCGCAACCTGCCGTCGGAGGACTGGGCCGGCTGGGGCGAGATTTTCGCCGCCGCGCGGGATTCGTCCTGGGGCCTCTTCCTTATCGTCATCATCCTGGGCGGTATCTACGGGGGAATCTTCACGCCCACGGAAGCCGCCGCGGTGGCCGCCGTCTATGCCTTCGTGATCGCCAACTTCGTCTACAAGGACATGGGGCCGCTGAAGGGCGAGGGCGACGAACGCTATTCGCTGCTGAAGCGCCCGCAGGCCCTGGTCACGGTGTTCTTCCACCCGGACACCAAGCACGCCCTCTTCGAGGCCGGCAAGATCACCATCATGCTGCTCTTCATCATCGCCAACGCGCTGATCTTGAAGCACGTGCTGACCGACGAGCAGATCCCCCAGGCCATCGCCGGCGCCATGCTGGAGGCCGGCTTCGGCCCGGTCATGTTCCTGGTCATCGTCAACCTGATCCTGCTGATCGGCGGCCAGTTCATGGAGCCCTCGGGCCTCATCGTCATCGTCGCGCCGCTGGTCTTCCCCATCGCCATCGAGCTGGGGATCGATCCCATTCACCTGGGCATCATCATGGTGGTGAACATGGAGATCGGCATGATCACGCCGCCGGTGGGCCTCAACCTCTTCGTCACCTCGGGCGTGGCGGGCATGCCGGTGCTGGACGTGGTGAAGGCGGCGCTGCCCTGGCTGGGCATCCTCTTCGTCTTCCTGATCCTGATCACCTACGTGCCCTGGATCTCCACCGTCGTGCCGACGGCGCTGATGGGGCCGGAGGTGATCGTCAAGTAGGGGGTGGGAATCAGGCCTTGGTCCGCTTGCGGCTGCGCCAGAACATGAACCAGCCGACCGGGCCGAGCAGCAGCACCAGCACGATCCAGCCGACGCGGGGGCCCAGCGGGCAGCCGCTGCCCGGCGGCGGCCCCCAGCTGCCCGCGCGCGGCGACAGCACCACGTGGGCCAGCGGCAGCAGGTAGCCGAAGATAACGATCAGCCAGGCCGTGAGTTTCGGGTCCATGGCTGCTATTGTGGCCCATACGAGCGGCGGTCTCCAGCCGCTTGATGATCCCTGCCTCGCAGACTTTCCGCCGGTTCCCACGCGCTTTCGACGCCCATGCTGTCCATTCTAGAAACCGTGCTGCCGATCTTCGGCCTGGTGCTATGCGGCTACGTGGTGGGCCGCCGGCGCTGGATGAGCGAGGAGGCGATCAAGGGCCTCAACACCTTCGTCTTCTACTTCGCCATCCCGGCGCTGCTGTTCCGCGCCATGGCGCGCGGCATCGGGCCGGTGGAGTTCACCATCGTCGGCGCCTACTTCGCGGGCGTCCTGGTCACTTTCCTGCTGGCCCTGGTTGTCGCCCGCCTGGCTTTCCGCACCGGTCCGGTCGAGCAGGTGCTCTTCGGCATGGGCTCGATCTTCTCCAACACCGTGCTGCTGGGCATCCCGCTGGTCTTCACCGTGCTGGGCGAGGCCGCCGGGCTGCAGCTCATGCTGATCATCACCTTCCACGCCGTGATCATCCTGCCGGTGATCACGGTGCTGATCGAGCTGCGGCGCGGCGCCGGGCAGGGCTGGCGCCGGCTTTTCGGCCAGACCTTCAGGGCCATCGCCCTCAACCCCATCATCCTGGCCCTGCTTCTCGGCATCGCCTACGGCCTCACCGGCGCACCCCTGCCGGGGGCGGCCGAGCGCTTCCTGGCGCTGCTCGGCGGGGCGGCGGCGCCCTGCGCGCTTTTCGCCCTGGGGGCCTCGCTGACCTCCTTCGAGCTGCGCGGCGACATCAAGGAGACCCTGGCCATGGTCGCCATGAAGCTGCTGATCCACCCGGCGGTCATGGCGGTCCTGGCCTGGTACGTCTTCAAGCTGCCGCCCCTGGCCATCACGGTGGCCGTCATCACCGCGGCGATCCCCACCGGGGCCAACGTCTTCATCATGGCCCGCCAGTACGACATCTACCTGGGCCGCGCCGCCTCGGCGGTGCTGATCTCCACCGCCCTTTCGGTGGTGACCCTGACCTTCCTGCTTGCCACGCTGAGGCCATAGGGGTAGCAACGGCCCAACCACTGACGACTTTTCGAGAGGATCGTTCGCATGCTGAAAGGAAAGACCGCGCTGGTGACCGGCTCGACCAGCGGCATCGGCCAGGGCATCGCCGAGGCCCTGGCGGCCGAGGGCGCCAACGTCGTGCTGAACGGCTTCGGCGAGGCTGCGGCCATCGAGGCGTTGCGCGCGGAGATTGCCGAGAAGAACGGCGTCACCGTCACTTACGACGCGGCCGACATGACGAAGCCGGCGGAGATCGCCCGCATGGTGAAGGACGCGGAGGCGCAGTTCGGCGCCGTCGACATTCTGGTGAACAACGCCGGCATCCAGTACGTTTCGCCGATCGAGGAGTTTCCCGAGGAGCGCTGGGACGCGGTCATCGCCATCAACCTCTCCTCCGCCTTCCACAGCACCAAGGCGGCGCTGCCGGCCATGCGCAAGAAGGGCTGGGGCCGCGTCATCAACGTCGCCTCGGCGCACGGCCTCGCGGCCTCGGCCAACAAGTCGGCCTACGTGGCGGCCAAGCACGGCATCGTCGGCCTGACCAAGGTGACGGCGCTGGAGACCGGCGGCAGCGGAATCACCTGCAACGCCATCTGTCCGGGCTGGGTGCTGACGCCCCTGGTGAAGAAGCAGATCGAGGACCGCGCGGCGGCCTCGGGCAAGAGCTACGAGGAGGAGAAGCTGGCCCTGGTGGCGGAGAAGACGCCGTCGAAGGACTTCTCGACGCCCGAGCAGATCGGCGGCCTGGCGGTCTTCCTCTGCTCGGCCTCGGCCGACCAGATCACCGGCGCGCCGCTCTCCATCGACGGCGGCTGGATGGCGCAGTAAGTAAACTGCAGCAGCGCGTAAGAAAACGGCCCGCCGGATGGCGGGCCGTTTCTCTTTGTCTCGAAGGGAAGCGCCTCAGGCGGCTTCGGACTTCTCGCCGAGAACCTCGTCGGTGAGCTTCTCGTAGACGTTCTGCGGCGAGGACCCGCCGCAGGGGTCGGTCTCGCAGTTGTCGGAGAAGTCGGGCTCCTCGAACCAGGCCTTCACCACGTGGTCGTCGTCCGTGGCGGCAGGTGCAACTCTGGAGCTATCGGCGGCAGAGTTGCTCGCTTTTCCGGTAAGCGAGTATCGTAATCCTGCGCTTCCGGCGAAAGAGAAGCCGGCGAAGCTGCGAGGGGGAGGCCTCCGGATGGTCACGTCTGACGCCAAGCGTGATCCCGCGATCCTCAGCGGCGTCCATGTGATCCCGCCATTCATCGGGTTTTTCCGCGATCCGATCCGGACCGCGCTGCGCCTGTCCGCTGCGCACGGAGATTTCGTCAAGCTTCAAATTCCCTGCGCCGTGGGACGAATGCCGTCCTCGGTGATCTTCACAGCCGCGGCTCCGCACTTCCGTGAGATCCTCGGTGACACGGGCAAATGGCGGACCGTCAATATCGCAGCAGCGGGCCGCAGGGGTCATGCGTCGTCCCGCCTGTCCAAGGGACTGGTCCGCATGCGCGGAGCCAGGCACGAGCACTACAGGCGGCTCATCACGCCGCCTCTGCGTCGGGCCAGCGTCCTTAACATGAGCGAGAGTCTCGGCAGGACGGCCGAGCGCATCTGCGAGCGCTGGCCGCAGGATGAAACCGTCGATCTGCTGTCGCTGTCCCGCGGCATGGTACGGGAGCTCGCCGCACTGCACCTGTTCGGCGATGGCGACGAAGAAGCGCTACAGATCGCGCGCATGATTAGTGATTACGTGGCGGCCAGCTGGTCACTGTCGATCAACCTTCTCCGCTTGGACGTGGCGGGGACGCCCTACCGAAAGTTCCTTCGGCTCACCGAAGCCCTGGAGTCGCGGATCCTGGACTGGGCGGCGCGGAAGAAGGGCGAGATCGACCCGCAGGACCTGCTGTCCATTGTCGTCAACAGTAACGACGAGAACGGCGATGCGCCCGGTGAGCGCATTGTGTGCGGCCATGTCCCCACGCTGTTCGGTGCCGCTTATGAGACTTGCCAGAACGCCCTGATCTGGTCGCTCATACTCGTCGCCACGCACCCCAGGGTCGAAGCGTCGCTTCGCGACGAAATCAGCACGGCTATCGGCGCCGGGCGTTTGACGCTCGAAAAGGTGGACGGCCTGCCGTTCCTCGACGCCGTCACCAAGGAAACCTTCCGAATTCTGCCGCCTGTACCGAACCAGTATCGCGTAGCCGTACAGGATACCAGCTTGTCGGCTTTCCCGATCGACGCGGGAACCCGCGCCGTGCTGTGCGCGTTTGTCTTGAACAGGAATCCCTCGATCTACACCAGCCCGGCCCGCTTCGTTCCGGATCGCTGGGCCAAGATCGAACCCTCCCCATTCCAATATGCCGTGTTTAGTGCCGGACCGAGGGCCTGTCCCGGGTTCGGCTTTGGCAATGCCGTGCTGAAGGTGGCGCTGGCGGCGATCATCCGCCGCTACCGTCTGACGATCGATGAGCACAGCCGCATCGGGTACAAGGTGACGGTCTCGTTGTCGCCGCATCCGAGCGTGCCGGTCAGGTTGTCGGCACCGGGCAGGGTGGGCGAAAGCCCACCGATCCAGGGCAGGATCAGGGACCTCGTGCAGTTTCCCCACTGAGGCAGCCTGGCCGGTTGTTCACCGAAGTGCGGGGAGTGCCTGCTCCTTTCCGTCCCCAAACTTGAGCAGCCTGCTCCGCGAAAGGAGAACGGTCCGCCGGGTGGCGGGCCGCTTCTTTTGTCTGTGGCGTCCTGGAAGTGGCAGCTTTGCCTCTTTTTCGGCTTTTTGGCCTCTTAACGCGACGGGTCGTGCTCTCTAGTTTGCCGGCTGCCGCGCCAGAGAGATCCAAGGAGTTTGAGACATGAGCAATCGTCCGCAACAGCGTGACGAAGTGATCGTCGTCGGTGCCGGCTTCGCCGGTCTCGCCGCGGCGCAGGCGCTGAAGCAGCGAGGCATCGCAGTGCGGGTGATCGAGGCCTCGGCGAGGGTCGCTGAAGCCTGGCACCACCGCCATCCACACCTGCGGCTCAACACCCATCGCAGCCTCTCAAGCCTGCCGGGCATGAAGCTGCCGCGATCGGCTGGGGCTTTCCCGGACCGTGACTCGCTGATCCGCTACCTGGAGGCCTATGCAGTGCGCTTCGATCTGCCGATCGACTTCGGCGTCCGCGTCGAGAGCATTCAGCGCGACGGTGATCGCTGGGTGCTGCAGACCAACCGGGGCGTGGAAGCGGCACGTCAGATTGTCGTGGCGACGGGGCACAACCGGGTGCCGCGGCTGCCCGACTGGCCCGGCGCTCCGGACTTCCGCGGCGAGATCCTCCACAGCGCCGACTTCGGGCCCCGCGAGCGCTATTGCGGCAAGCGGGTCCTCGTTGTCGGCGCGGGTAACTCCGGGACGGATGTCCTGAACCACCTGAGCTGCGTCGAGACCGGACAGCTTTGGGTGTCGGTGCGCCACGGGCCCGTGATCTTTCCCACCCGGCTGCTCGGATTTCCGATCCAGCTGACGGGCCCCTTGATGGAGCGGTTGCCCTTGGCGACCGTCGATCGCCTGCTTGTCCTCACCGAGCGCCTGGCCTTCGGCCGCCTGTCCCGCTGGGGCCTGTGCAGACACCCGACGGGGGCTGCGACCCGCATGGCGACGACCGGCACCGCGCCGGCAATCGACAACGGATTTGTCGCGGCACTCAAGGCCGGCAAGGTCGAGGTCGTTCCGGAGATCGAGGCCTTCGAGCAGGACAGCGTCCGTTTGACCGACGGCCGCCGTCTCAACCCCGATACGGTGATCTCCGCGACCGGCTATGATACCGGACTGGAAAAGATGCTCGGGCACCTCGGCGTGCTCGACGAGCGCGGGGTGCCGGTCGTCAACGGTCCGGCGACGGCGCCCGGCTGCCCGGGGCTGCGCTTTACCGGCATGCGCCCCTACCTGGGCGGTTACCTGCGCGATGCAGGCCGTGCGGGCAAGGCCATTGCCGCCGCTATCGAGGCCGATCTGGCGCGCCGGCCGCAGGCCGAAGCCCGGGACCTGTCGCGGCCGCGGCAGACCGGTGAAGCCGCATGAAACGGAAAACGGCCCGCCGGAAGGCGGGCCGTTTCTCTTTGTCTCGAAGGGAAGCGCCTCAGGCGGCTTCGGACTTCTCGCCGAGAACCTCGTCGGTGAGCTTCTCGTAGACGTTCTGCGGCGAGGACTCGCCGTAGGGGTCGGTCTCGCAGTTGTCGGAGAAGCCGGGCTCCTCAAACCAGGCCTTCACCACGCCGTCGTCGACGATGGCGGCGTAGCGCCAGGAGCGCATGCCGAAACCCAGGTTGTCCTTGCAGACCAGCATGCCCATCTTGCGGGTGAACTCGCCGGAGCCGTCCGGGATGAGCTTGATGTTCTTCAGGCCCTGCTGCTTGCCCCAGGCGTTCATCACGAAGGCGTCGTTGACCGAGAGGCAGTAGATCTCGTCGATACCCTTGGCCCGGAAGTCGTCGGCCATCTTGTCGAAGTCGGGCAACTGATAGGTGGAGCAGGTCGGCGTGAAGGCGCCGGGCAGGGAGAAGAGCACGACCTTCTTGCCCTTGAAGTAGTCGTCGGTGGTCTTGTTTTCCCAGCGGTAGGGATTGGGACCCTCGATGGACTCGTCGCGGACGCGGGTTCGGAAGGTCACGGGGGGAAGTTTTCGGCCAATCATCAAAAATCTCCTCGCAGCAGCGAACAGGGTGGGTAGGAGCCCCGGGGCCTTGGCCCAGCGGGGTTTGTTCTGTTAATTAGAATTATTCCAATATATTCTGTTGCGCTGCAAAATCAAGGGGGGAGGGGCGATTTTCTGTGGAAAAGGCGCGATCTCGGAAACCGGCGGATTTCCTGGCATTTTTTGGGTTTTCGAGCCCCCCGGGCGGTCCCGAAGCGGTTCCGGGGGGCTCAGACGAGGTAGGCCAGCAGGCGCCCGCACAGCAGGGCGGCCAGCCAGAGGCCCAGGGAGATCAGGCCGGCGGCCTTGAGCCGCGCCGCCGGGGGCGCCGATAGCTCTGGGATCTGTGCCAGGATCCAGTCGGGCGCGCGGCGCAGCAGCAGGGCGTTGGCCACGGCGGCGGCGATGAGACCGAGCTTCACCAGGAAGACCGGCTCGCCTGCGTACTTGGTGGCGCTGACCGAGAACATCAGCAGGCCGGTGACCGCGGCCAGGCCCAGGCCGGCCATGGCGACCGGCACCAGCACCCGCGCCAGATGGGCCAGCGGCACCTCGCGCCAGGCCCCGAGCAGGCGCAGGTCCAGCGGCGCGATGGCGCCGAACAGCAGAGCGAGGCCGGCGATGTGGCCGGCGTTGACCAGCGGGTAGACCCAGCGCGAGCCGCGCAGGGCCGCCACCGGCTCCAGGTTCTGCAGCGCCGTCAATACGTCGAAAAGCATCGGGACCCGCCCGGCATGCGGTTGCGCCTCACGCGGTTGCGCCTCAATGGGCGCTAGTCACGATTGGGGTAGAGGTTGTAGAGCTGGCCGTCGATGATGACCCGCTCGGCCTTCATCTTCTTCTCCGCCGGATCGGCCGAGCGCGAGCCGGAGATGGTCACCTCGCGGCCGACCGACAGCAGCTCGTCCTTCAGGCCGGCCTGCGCGTTGCGCCAGGGCTGGCCGACCTCGACGGTCCAGAGCTCGCCCTCGGCGTCGACGGTCAGCACGCCGTGCGGATTGCCGAGTTGCACCGTCTTGATGAGGCCGGTCAGCTCGAAATTGCCGTCCTCGGTCCAGCGCCAGCCGTGATGGGCCAGGGCCGCTTTGCCCAGGGTAATGCCGAATAGAAGGGCCCCGCCGGCGGCGGCTAGTAGTCCGCGTCTGCTGATCATCCCATGCCTCCTTGCCTTGCGCCTCGCAGGGCGCCGGTGCGGCGCCCTGCGATAGGACGTAGGGCGCGCTGCCGGTCTTGCCAGAGCGGCGGCGTCAGACCTTGGCCGGCGTGGCGAAGAGGATGATGGCGAGGGCGATCACCGTGGCGGCGAGAAAGAGCGCGGCCTGCAGGAAACGGCGCTGCCGCCAGGCCGAAAGAAAAGCCTGGCCCGACTGCAGGGCGTAGTAGGCGACGAAGGCCTTGGAGGCGTAGGCGATGATCTCGTAGATGTTGGCCGACCAGGTGATGGCGATGGCGACCAGGGCGGTGAGAAGGTTGCCGTAGTTGACCTTCAGGCGCCGGCCGAAGATCTCCGTCAGCAGCCCGCCGGCGCCGTTCATGTCGGCGACCGCGGCGGAGAGCTGGGAGGCCAGGGCCGCGATGATGATCGCCGGCGCCACCGCCAGGCTGACCGGCTGCAGCATGTCGATGATCGCCGTCTCGCCGCCGTGCTGCGGCAGCCGGTCGGTGAAATAGGGCGTGATCAGCAGGATGAAGACCAGGTAGATGGCGGTGGCGATGCCCTGGGCCCAGCGCATGCTGCGGATGCGCACCTCGGTGTCGTACTTGCTGCCCAGGTAGCGCGAGGTCTCGAAGCCCTGCACCAGGATCACCAGCCCCAGCAGAATGCTGAGCTCGTGCAGGCCGCGATCGTGGGTGACTTCAGGCCAGGCGAAGCTGCCGCCGGCCAGCGCCGCCGCGGTGGCGACGGCGAGGGCCGCGAAGAGGCCGCCGATGAGGCTGAGCTTCAGGCCGACCGCACCGATCTCCACACGCTCCAGCCCGCTCAGTCCGCCGAGGGCGCCGATGATGCCGACCACGGTGATGGTGGCCGTCGCCGCCACGCGGATCCAGAAGGGGTCGATGACGCCCTCGATCCTGAGCCCGAAGGCGGCAAAGAGGTTCAGGTAGTAGGCGACGGAGACGAAGTAGGCGAGGGACAGCGCCAGCTCGGAGGCGCGCTCCAATCCGCGCACCGTTGCGGAGACCCCGCTGTGATGCCTGCTGGCCAGCAGCGGCTCCACGTGACGGATGTTGTGGCGCAGGGCGGCCCCGAAGAGATAGGCCACCGCGCAGAGCCCCAGCATGGCCAGCCAGGCATGCCGGCCGGCCGCGTGGGCCAGGATCGGCCCGGCGACCAGGAAGCCGGAGCCGATGATGGAGGCCAGCGGCGTGACGGTCGCCTGCCAGAAGGACCATTTCACGATGCGGGGGTTGAGCAGCGCGGCGGCGAGCAGAATCGCCACGATGGTCAGAACGAGGCCGTTGCCCGCCATGACCGGCTCAGGGGCGCCAGAATTCGGGATCGAAGAGGATCAGCACGCTGAAGATCTCCAGGCGCCCGAGCAGCATGGCGACCGAGAGGATCCACTTGGCGGCGTCCGGCAGGATCGCGAAGTTCCCGGCCGGGCCGACGATGGGGCCGAGGCCCGGGCCGACGTTGGTGATCGCCGTGGCACTGGCCGACAGCGCGGTGACCAGGTCCAGGCCCATGCCGGCCAGGGCGACGGTGAAGAGCGCGACCGTGGCCAGGAAGACGGCGACGAAGGCCAGCACCGAGGCCGGCACGTCGGCGGGAATGGTGCGGCTGCCATAGCGCAGCAGCACCACGCGGCGCGGGCTTACCAGGCGCATCAACTGGCTGCGCACGATGATCCACAGCACCTGGTAGCGGTAGATCTTGATGGCGCCGGAGGTGGAGCCGGTGCAGCCGCCGACGAAGGTGAACATCAGGAAGGCGGCGACCGCCAGCGCGCCCCATTGGCCGTAGTCGTCGCTGGCGAAGCCCGTGGTGGTGACCACCGAGGTAATGTTGAAGGCGGTCAGGCGCAGCGCGTCCAGGAAGTCGATCTCCCGCGTCATCCACAGCCAGACCGCCATGGAGAGGATGGCGATCAGCAGGAAGCGCAGCAGGCCGCGGATCTGCGGGTCGCGCCAGAAAGCGGCGCGCTCACCCCTCAGAAAGCGGATGTAGGCGACGAAGGGAAAGGCGCCGGCCAGCATGAAGACCGTCGCCGTCCACTGGGTGCCCGGCTGTTGGAAGTAGGAGAAGGAGGCGTCGTGGGTGGAATAGCCGCCGGTCGACAGCGTCGCCATGGCGTGGTTGATGGCGTCGAAGGCCGACATCTCCTCCGCGCCGTACAGCAGCGCGCAGGTGGCGGTCAGCACCAGGTAGATGGTCACGATCCAGGCGGAGAGGTGGAAGGCGCTGGGCACCACCTTCTCCGAGCGCTCGGAGCTTTCCGTGTAGAACAGCTGCATGCCGCCGACCCTGAGGAAGGGCAGGATGACGATGGCCATGACGATGATGCCCAGGCCGCCGATCCACTGCAGCAGCGAGCGCCACAGCAGGATCCCCGGCGGCAGAGAGTCGAGATTGGAGATCACCGTCGAGCCGGTGGTGGTGATCCCCGAGATCGCCTCGAAGAAGGCATCCGTATAGTCCAGCCCCAGGCCCAGGAAGGGCAGGGCGGAGAAGGCGGTGATCGCCAGCCAGCTCGCCACGGTCAGCAGAAAGGCCTGGCGCAGGCTCAGCTCGAAGGCGCCGCGGTGCTGAGTGGCCAGCACCATGGCGCCGCCGATGAAACCGGTGACCGCGGCGGACTCGACGAAGGCGGTCCAGTCCGGGTTGGCGTAGCTGGCGTCGACCGCAGCCGGGATCAGCATGATGCCGGCCAACGCGCAGATCATCAGGCCCAGCACCCTGGCAACCGGCGTAACGTCAATATCGGCCAAGAGCGCGCCCTTCGGCTGGGATGAAGTGGTATCGCATGCTTTTTTTGTTGGTGGTCGGCCTGCTGCGCCCTGTCGATCCGCGCCCGTCGCTCCGGAGGTCGACCCTGCCGCCGGCAGGGAAAGGCCCTCGAGATCAGGACGGCATATTCGCGCTTTCCCTGCCTCAGGCCAAGGCCGCAACGCCGGCGAATCGGCCGGCCGGCGGCGACCCGATTCGGCCGCGGCGCGCCGGATTTTGCCGAGAAAGTTAATTTTTCGGCGCGTTTCTGGCGCTATTTGCCGCCCTCAAGTGCTCCTCGGTTTAGCGGGCAAGTCTCCATAGCATTGAAAAACAAGCACTTAGAAATTTTTCTCCGGCGACCCTGTATTAATAATTCCGTTAACCATTTTTTAGGAGATTAGGACTAATTTTAGACACAGACGGCTCGGTGAGCCCTCCCCGGGTCCTCCCGACCGTCTTTCGGATGTTTATCCGTTCCTTGTAACGCCTCCCTGTTAAACTTGCCGCCGGGTTCGCCCGGCGGTTTTTTCTTTTGTCCCCAGAGTTATCCACAGACAACGTCTTGCGGCCCTATGTCGCGGTGCACACCTGCGCCGGCGCCGCTGCCGGGCCTGCCGGGAGGCCGGCGAATCCCCAGAGAATCCAACGTTTTTAGGGGCTTCGCCTGGTATTAACGATTCTCCACTTGACCGGCGGAAGGACGCTGCTACTGTTTCGCACAGGCAAGTTGACAGGGTAGGACTTAAACAAGGGGAGGGGCCACGATCCATAAGGATCGAAGGCCCTCCTTTAATTTTGGGCCTCTTTTCTTGGCGCCCACGGCTATTCAGCCTGGACTTAGATCATTTCTAAAGTAAATCGACGGACGGTTATTTGCCGGCTGCTTTGCCGCAGCGAGGCGGCGCGGGGTGATTTCGACTTTCGCGCGGTCTCCCGCTTTTTTCCCCGCTTTTCTTGATCGCCTCTTATCGCTCTCCTGCCGGAGGTTTCGAGTGTCCCTCCGCCGGGGGCATTCGTGTAAGCTGCCGCCGCTTGAGCGATAAGGCGGCCCCCAGGAAGAGGCAGGGGGAAGAAGCCGGCAGAGGGAGGTAACGTGGCGGATCCGAAGTTCCTGAAATTTGACACCCTGTCGCTGCACGCGGGCCAGCAGCCCGACCCGGCGACCGGCGCGCGGGCCGTGCCGATCTACCAGACGACGTCCTACGTCTTCCGTGACACCGACCAGGCGGCGGCGCTGTTCAATCTGGAGCGCGCCGGCCACATCTATTCGCGCATCTCCAACCCCACGACGGCGGTGCTGGAGGAACGCATCGCGGCGCTGGAGCTGGGCGTCGCCGCCATCGCCACGGCCTCGGGCCATGCCGCCCTGCACCTGGCGGTCGCCACGCTGATGGGCCAGGGCGGGCACATCGTCGCCTCGCGCTCGCTCTACGGCGGCTCCATCAATCTCTTCACCCACACCCTGCCGCGCTTCGGCATCACCACAACCTTCGTCGACCCGCGCGACGTGGCCGCCTTCCGCGCGGCCATCCGCCCGGAGACGCGCCTTGTCTTCGCCGAGGGGCTCGGTAACCCCGGCCTGGAGGTGCTCGACATCCCCGCGGTGGCCGAGGTGGCGCACAAGGCCGGGCTGCCGCTGATGCTGGACAGCACCTTCGCCACCCCCTACCTCTGCCGCCCCATCGAGCTGGGCGCCGACCTGGTCATGCACTCGGCCACCAAGTGGCTGGGCGGCCACGGCCTGGCCCTGGGCGGCCTGCTGGTCGATGGCGGGCGCTTCGACTGGGAGGCCAGCGGCAAGTTCGACACCCTGACCGAGCCCTATGCCGGCTACCACGGCATCGACTTCGCCGAGGAGTTCGGCCCCCAGGCCTTCGCCATGCGCGCGCGGGCCGAGGGGCTGCGCGACTTCGGCGCCACCATGGCGCCGCAGAACGCCTTCTACATCCTGCAGGGCATCGAGACCCTGCCGCTGCGCATGGAGCGTCACATGTCCAACACCCACAAGGTGCTGGAGGCGCTGAAGCGCGAAGACGCGGTTTCCTGGGTTCTGCACCCGGACCTGCCCGACCATCCCGACCACGCCCTGGGGCAGAAGCTCATGCCCAAGGGCTGCGGCTCCATCGTCTCCTTCGGCGTGAGGGGCGGGCGCGCGGCGGGCGCCAGGTTCATCGAGGCCTGCCAGCTCTCCTCGCACCTCGCCAACGTCGGCGACGCCAAGACCCTGGTGATCCACCCGGCCAGCACGACGCACCAGCAGATGACGGCGGAGGAGCTGAAGCGGGCCGGGGTGGGCGAGGACATGATCCGCCTTTCGGTCGGCCTGGAAGATCCCGACGACATCATCGCCGACCTGCGCCAGGCGCTCCGCGCTTCCCAGAAGGACTGAAACCCAAGATGGACCTTACCGTTGCGGGACAGCACGTCCACGCCGGCACCGGCGGACGCGCCTTCGACCCCGATCTACCGCTCATCGTTTTCCTGCACGGCGCCGGCATGGACCACACGGTCTGGGCGCTGCCGGCGCGCTACTTCGCGCACCATGACCATTCGGTGCTGGCGGTCGACCTGCCGGGCCACGGCAAGTCGGAAGGATCGGCGCTGACCTCCATCGCCGCCATGGCCGACTGGGTGGTCAAGCTGCTGGACGAGGTCGGCGCCACCAAGGCGGCGCTGGCCGGCCACTCCCAGGGCGCGTTGATCGCCCTCGAGGTGGCGGCGCGGCACGCCGGGCG
>JBNKHC010000039.1:0-8015 GCA_050290145.1 Kiloniellaceae bacterium
GGAAGACGGCGGAGAGTTAGCAAAGCCGCCGCCGGCTGCAAACCCCCAATTGCAGGCAGACGGCTCCTCGGAACCGCCAGGGTGTTGCGGCGCAACACGAACCGCGCCAAACTCTGCGTCACAACAGCATGCTACAAAGCAATAGAAGCAATGCAGGGGGTAAGGTCATGATCAAATTTTCCCGACGTCGACTTCTGACTTCCGGCGCGGCTGCGGCCGGTATCGCGGCAGGTTCAGGGGCCTTGCCCGGACTGGCCACGCGGGTGCTGGCGGCCGATCCGATCCGGGTCGGCGCGGTGCTGCCTTTCTCGGGCGGGCTGGAGCTCTTCGGCAACCAGGCCAAGCTGGGCCTCGACCTGGCGATGAAGGAGATCAACGACGCCGGCGGTATCCTGGGCCGGCCGCTGGAGATCCTCTACGAGGACAACAAGACAGATCCCAAGACCTCAGTGGAAAAGGCGCGCACCTTGATCGGGCGCGACGGCGCGATCGCGCTGACCGGGCCGATCCTCTCGTCCTCGCGCGACGCCATGGCGGCGACGGTGAACCGCTCCAAGGTGCCGCTGCTCTATGCCACCAACTACGAGGGCGGGGCCTGCAGCCGCTACATCTTCTCCTTCAACACCGTGCCGAACCAGGAACTGGCCAAGCTGCTGCCCTACATGCACGAGACCTTCGGCGGCAGCACCTACATGTTCGGTGCGGACTACGTCTGGCCCCAGCAGATGTTCGAGGCGGCCAAGGGCATCATCGGCCAGCAGGTCGGCGGCTCGGTCGCCGGCGTCGAGTTCACGCCCTGGGGCGTGAAGGAGTTCGCGCCGGTCATTCGCCGCATCGCCGACAGCGGCGCCAAGGTGCTGCTCTTCGCGCTGCCCGGCGGTGACGGCATCACCTTCATCAAGCAGGCCGAGGCCTTCGGTCTCTTCGACAAGGTGACGGTGGCCTTCCTCGGCTTCGCCGAGACCTACCTCGGCGCCTTCGGGCCCGGCGGCGGCCAGAACATGTGGGTGACGGTGCCCTTCGTCGCTTCCGGCGTCCAGCAGGGGGTGAAGGACTTCGTCGCCCGCCTGCGGGCCCAGGCCGGCAACGAGGTGCCGATCTCCCACTACGTCGTGACCCACTACAACGCCATGAACGCGCTCAAGGGCGCTCTGGAGCGCAAGGGCGAGGTGGGGCCCGAGGCGGTGGTGGACGGCCTGGAGGGCCTTACTGTTTCCACGCCGACCGGTCCGGTCAGCATCGGCAGCGCCGACCATCACGTCACCCTGCCGATGTTCCTCGCCAAGACCGAGGGCAGCGGGCTGGTGACCGTCGAGGACCTCGGCCGCATCGCGCCGGCGGCAGGCTGCAGCTAGACTGCCGTCTGGATTTGCCATCCGAAGGAGGCTGACATGCCGGACAGCGCAGATATCCCGCTCCTGACCCGCCAGGTGGCCGCCGCCTTGCCGGTGGCCCCGGTGAGCCTGAAGCTGGGGGCGGAGGCCGTCGGCCTGGTGATCGTCGACGAGGTCAACGGCTTTGCCACGGTGGGCGCCGGCAACCTGGCGCCGCCGGTGGCGAACCCGCAGGTGACCACCATGGTCTCGGAAACCGACCGCCTGGCCCGCGCCTTCTCGGAGCGCGGCTGGCCGGTGCTGGCCTTCCTCGACACCCATGTGCCGGGCAAGCCGGAGCCACCCTATCCGCCGCACTGCGAGGCCGGCACCGGCGAGGACGAACTGGTTCCCGAGCTCAAGTGGCTGGAGCAGGACGGCAAGGCCACCCTGGTGCGCAAGGACTGTATCAACGGCTTTGTGGGTGCGATCCAGAAGGACGGCAGCAACGCCGTGGTCGACTGGGTCAACGCCAACAGGCTGGCACGCCTCCTGGTGGTCGGCATCTGCACCGACATCTGCGTCATGGACTTCGTCCTGACGCTGCTGTCGGCGCGCAACCACGACCTCATGCCCAGCCTGAAGGACATCTCCGTCTACGCCGGGGCCTGCGCCACCTACGACCTGCCGAAGGAAGTGGCGGCGAACCTGGGCCTGCCGGAGACGGCGGCGCACCCGCAGGACCTCACCCACCACATGGGGCTCTACTTCATGGCCTCGCGCGGCGCGGAGATCGTCGGCGACGTCGTGCTCGCCGGCTGACCAGGCATCCATGACCGCACTCCTGGAAGTCGCCGAAGTCGAGAAGGATTTCGGCGGCGTCCGCGCTGCCGCGGGCCTCACGCTCAGCCTGGGGGAGGGCGAGATGCTCTGCCTCATCGGCCCCAACGGCTGCGGCAAGACCACGCTGTTCAACCTGGTGACCGGGGCGCTGAAAGCCGACAGCGGCAGCCTGCGCTTTGCCGGCGAAGACCTGAGCGGCCGGGAGCCTTTCGAGATCGCCCGCCTCGGCATCCTGCGCAAGTTCCAGGTGCCCGGTATCTATCCCGACCTGCCGGTGGCGGAGAACCTGACAGTCGCCATGGTGGGCAGCGGCGATGAGGGCGATACGCGCCTGGCCGAGCTGCTGGATCTGGCGCGGCTATCCGACAAGCGCGGCCTGCCCGCCGGCAGCCTGGCGCACGGCGAGAAGCAGTGGCTGGAGATCGCCATGGTGCTGGCGCGCCGCCCGCGCCTGCTGCTGCTCGACGAGCCGACCAACGGCATGACCGCGGCGGAGACCGCCGCTACCGTGGCCCTGATCCGTGATCTGCACGCCCGCGTCGGCTGCGCCGTCCTGGTCATCGAGCATGACATGGGCTTCGTGCGCGACCTCGGCTGCCCGGTGGCGCTCATGGTGCGCGGGCGCATCGAACGGCGCGGCAGCTACGAGGAGCTGCAGGCCGATCCCCTGGTGCGCGAGGTCTACCTCGGTGCGCCGGACCTGGAGAGCGCCTGATCATGCTGCCAGGTGAATCATGTTAGAGGTGCGCGGCCTGGAGAGCGGTTACGGCGGCAGTCGGGTGCTGCGCGGCATCGACCTGGAAGTGGCCGAAGGTGAAAGCGTCGCCCTGCTGGGGCGCAACGGCATGGGCAAGACGACCCTGCTGAAGACCCTTATGGGCCTGCTGCCGGCGGCCAGGGGAGAGATCCGCTTCGCCGGGCAGCGCCTGGACGGCAAGCGGCCGGAGCAGGTGGCCCGCGCCGGCATGGCCTTCGTGCCCCAGGGGCGCGAGATCTTCGCCGAACTGAGCGTCGAAGAAAATCTCCTGCTCGGCGCCATGGGGCGCGGCGGGCTGGGCGCGGCGGTGCCGGAGGCGATCTACGGGCGCTTTCCCATCCTGAAGGAACGCCGCCATCAGCGCGGCGGCACGCTCTCCGGCGGCCAGCAGCAGCAGTTGGCCATCGGCCGCGCGCTGGCCGGCAATCCGCGCCTGCTGCTGCTCGACGAACCCTCCGAGGGACTGCAGCCCTCCATCGTTCTCGAGGTGGCCGCGGCGCTGAAGCGCGAGGCGGCGGAACAGGGGCTGACCCTCATCACCGTGGAGCAGAACGTCGACCTGGCGCTGCGCGTCGCCACGCGCTGCCTCTTCATCGAGAACGGCGGCATCGTCGCCGAGGCCTCCTGCGAGGCCCTGCGCCGCGACCCGGCCATCCTCCACAGGCACCTGGCGATCTGAAGGGCAGGGGATGATGGACCAGGCGCTTCTCCTGCTGCTCGACGCCGCCAACTACGTGCTGGTGATTGTGCTGGTGGCCATGGGCCTCGTCATCGTCTTCGGCCTTATGCGCGTCATCAACATGGCGCACGGCGAGCTCTTCCTGCTCGGCGCCTACACCCTGGTGATGCTGCAACAGGCCGGCGTCTCCTACTGGGTCGGGCTCATCGCCGCGCCGCTGCTGGTGGGGCTCGTCGGGTTGCTGATGGAAGAGCTGGTAATCCGCCACATCTATCACCGCTTCCTCGACACCATCCTCGCCACCTGGGGCCTCTCCATCATGATCAAGCAGGGCGTTGTCCTGCTGTTCGGTCCCGGCGCGCAGTCGACGACGGCGCCTTTCACGGCGCAGCTCGACCTGCTCGGATCGTCATATCCGGCCTACCGCTTCTTCATCATGGGCGTGGCCCTGCTGGTGGTCGCCGGCACCTTCTACCTCTTCTTTCGCACCCGCTTCGGCCTTGCCGCGCGGGCGGTGATCGCCAACCGCGACACCGCGGCCTGCCTCGGCCTCTCGACCCGCGCCTTCGACCGCGCAACCTTCGCCTACGGCGCGGCGCTCGCCGGACTGGCCGGCGCCGTCATGGCGCCGATCATGAGCGTCGACCCGCAGATGGGCCTCGGCTTCCTCATTCCCGCCTTCCTCGCCATCCTGGTCGGCGGGGCCGGGCACCTGGGCGGGCCGGTTCTGGGCGCGGGCCTGATCGGCGCAACCGACAGCGTCACCGCCAGCCTGTGGTCGCCGGTGCTGGCCCAGGTGGTGGTCTTCACCATGGCTGTCGTCGCCATCCGGGTTTTTCCGACCGGCATCCTGGGGGGCGGTCGCAAGTGAGGGGCCTGCTGAACGATCGCCGCAGTGCCGTCGACCTCGTCGTCTGGGCCGGCCTGGCGGCGCTGCCGCTCTTCATGGGCGCCTGGCAGGTGGGCCAGATCGCCCAGTACCTGACCTACGGCATCTTCGCCATGAGCCTGGCGCTCATCTGGGGGCAATGCGGCCTGCTGTCCTTCGGCCACGCCGTCTTCTTCGGGCTCGGCGCCTACGCCATGAGCCTGACGACCCTCGGCATGCTGCCGGGCTGGCTGGCGGGCTGGACCTCCAGCTACCTCGGCGTCGTCCTGGCGCTCGCCGTGCCGGCCGTTGTCGCCAATATCCTCGGCCGCTTCCTCTTCTACGGACGCGGGCTGCAGGGCGCGCAGCTCGCCATCGTCATGCTGGCGGTGGCGGTGGTGGCCGAGCGCATCATGACCCGCTGGTCCTATGCCGGGGGCATGAACGGCCTGATGAGCGTGCCGCCGGTGAACCTCGGCGCCTTCGGCCTCACCTACGAACTCTACGATCCTTTGCCGCTGTTCTACGGCACCCTGGTCGCGGCGCTCGCCGTCTATGTCCTGCTGGAGGCCCTGGTGCGTTCGCGGCGCGGCGTGGTGCTGCGCGCGGTGGGCGCCGACGAGGCGCGCACCGGCTTCCTCGGCCACGACACCCGCTCGGTGAAGCTCGCCGTTTTCACGCTCTCGGCCGCAGTCGCCGGCTTCGCGGGCGCGCTCTTCGCCAGCCAGTTCGGCTTCGTCTCGCCGCCGCTCATCGGCTTCGGCCTCTCCACCGAGGTCCTGATCTGGGTGGCGCTCGGCGGCCGCCGCGCGCTCATCACCGCCTTCCTCGGCGCCATCGTGGTGCGCCTGGCGGAGAACGCGCTTGGCGACCTGCTGGGCCCGGCTTGGCTGCTCGGCCTCGGCCTGCTCTTCGCGCTCTGCATGATCTTCCTGCCGCGCGGCCTGTTGGGGGAGGTCTACGCCCGTGTTATTGGGGCAGCGGGCGTCCGCTGAGCGCGCGTTCCTCGCAGCGGATGCGCCAGGCGAGGACGGCGGCGTTGGCGAGGGAGAAGATTACCGCGATCTCCCAGGCGCCGAAGGCCAGCGGCAGCACGGCGATCTCGCCGGCCACCACCAGGTAGTTGGGATGACGCAGGAAGCGGTAGGGCCCGCGCCGCACCAGGGGCGCGCCGGGCAGCGTGATGACCCGTGTGGTCCAGTAGCGCCCGAGGCTCGCCAGCACCCAGAGCCTTAGGCCCTGCAACACCAGGAAAACGCCCAGCAGCGCCCAGTTCGGCGCCTGCTCGACCGGCACGAAGACGGCGAGGGCGGCGAACCACAGGGCGTGCACGGCCACCAGCAGCGGATAGTGCCCGGCGCCGCTTTCGTAGGCGCCCTGGGCTTTCAGGCGGCGGGTGTTGCGGCTTGCGTAGGCCAGCTCGGCCAGGCGCTGCGCGGCCACCAGCAGCAGCACGATCCACAGCAGGCTCATAGGCTCAGGCCTCCAGAATCTGGAAGCCGGCGGTGAAGCCGGGGCCGAGGGCGGTCATGAGATAGCGGCCCTTGAGGCCGGCCTTGCGCATGCGCTCCAGCACGAAGAGCACGGTCACCGCCGACATGTTGCCGTAGTCGCGCAGAACGGACCGCGCCTCGCTGAGGCCGCCTTCGGGCAGGCCGAAGACCTCCTCCAGGGCGGAGATCACCTTGGCGCCGCCGGGATGGCAGATGTAGCCGTCGATGTCGGCGTGGCTGAGGCCCTGGCGCGCCAGGAAGGTTTCGGCGGCCGGGCCCATCTGCTCGCGGATCAGCGTGGGGATGTCGCGGGAGAACAGCACACCCAGGCCGTCGTTCTCCATCTCCCAGCCCATGACGTCCAGGGAGTTCGGCCAGGTGTGCTCGCCGGCGGCGCCGAGGCGCAGGCCGCCCGCCCCGTCGCTGCCCGCCCCGTCGCTGTCCGGTTTGGCGGCCTCCAGCAGCACCGCCGCGGCGCCGTCGCCGAAGAGCGCGGTGGCGATGACGTTGCTCTTGGAAGGATCGTTGGCGCGGAAGGTGAGGCCGCAGAGCTCCACCACCAGGCAGAGCACCTTGCCGCCCGGGCGCTGCTGGGCCAGGGCCTTGGCGCGGGCCAGGCCCAGCACGCCGCCGGCACAGCCGAGGCCGAAGATCGGCAGGCGCGTCACGTCGCGCCGGAAAGCCAGCTTCTCCATCAGCCGGGCATCCAGGCTGGGGGTCGCGACGCCGGTGGTGGAGACGACGACGAGGCCGTCCACCGCCTCCAGCGGCACGCCCGCCTGGGCCAGGCAGCGCTCGGCCGCCTCGGCCAGCAGGCCGACCGCATTGTCGATGAAGAGGTCGTTGCGCGTCTTCCAGTCGCTCGGCGTCAGGTACCACTCGATGGGCACGCAGGAATGGCGGGTCTGGATGCCGGCATTGCCGAAGGCCGGGAGCAGGCGCTCGATATCGAGGCGCCGGTCGCCGAAGAGGCCGCGCACCCGGCGAACCACGTCCTCCTGGCGCAGCACATAGGGCGGCACGGCACTGGCGACGGCGCTCAGCGCCACCTGGGGGGAGAGGGGCACCCGTGGGTCCGGGCGGCGCAGCGGGGGGGCTTCCAGGTCCAGCATGTTTTCTCCATCTCCCGGCGACGACTGCCGGGGCCGAGTGATCGCCGTCTCATCAATCTTCTACGAGATTCGGGGGCCTCGGGTTTCACCCAGGGTTAACGCCCCTTAAGCATGGCTCTTAACGCGAGGCTAGCGGAATGGCGTTAGTCTCGGGGCGGCTCAGGATGAGCCTTCTGTTGCCGCGGCCTGGTAGGTAGCCATGGGTAAGTGGTTCTTTTTCTTTGTTTTGCTGGCCTCTACAGGGCTTGCCGGCGTTCCCGCCGCGGGGGCGACGGAACTGCTGTCGACCCATCCCAGCCACTACCGCAGCCCCGGCCAGACCATGAGCGGCGGCTCCAGCTCGATTGGGAACCGCACCAAGCAGGCGCGTGCCGGCTCGCACGTCATTGTGCGCGACGAAGGGGCGCTGCTGGAGCGCTGGGCCCTTAACACGGATCTCAGCCGCGCGTGCAATCGGCGTCTTTTTCGCCAGAAACGCGATCAATTTCTCGTCGGGATCGTCGACGGGCGCACCTACGGGGCCGCCGTCGGCGGCCACAGCAGCCTCGTGGACCGGGTAAAAATGGCGCAAAATCAAATAGTTTACCTGTTTCGGGGGCAGGGAACGACGGACTGCCGCGTCTATCACCGCACGAAGTGAAAGTTTTAATGAAATTCGCGCTTCCGTTAACCTTTTGTTTACCATGCGAGCGCGATACTGCGCTCACGGTTCATCGACCGTCTCCTGAAATTGATTGCATCGACCTCTCAAAAGCCCCGCCCTCCCCGGCGGGGCTTTTTCTTTCCGCTTCTCCCGGTGGCTGCGCCGTAACCCCGGCTTGCCGTTTCGGGGAGCGGCAGCTAGATAAGACCACCCTTGGCCAATGGAACTGCAAACCATGCGATTCATCCGGACCACCGTCGCTTTGTTCTCCCTGCTGCTGCTGGCGGCCTGCTTTGCGCCCAGCAAA
>JBNKHC010000040.1:0-4632 GCA_050290145.1 Kiloniellaceae bacterium
GCACCGTCGAAAGGTTCGGCTACCGCGCCGATTTTCGAGGCCACCGGCAGGGACGCGAAGGTCCCCTTCCCCTCTTCGGCGCCTTCATCGACCAGCGCCACGATGCGCAGCGGACGGTGTAGGGCGCAGACCAGCGCGATCTCCGCCATGTCGCTGCGCCCGATCAGGATCAGCGAATTCCAGCCCCTCGCCGCCGCCACGTCCAGCGCCTCCTCGCAGGAGGCCCGCGCCCGGCGGAAGAAATCCAGGGAATAGCGCAGGTAGGTGGCAGTAAGGCGCGACTTCTCGGCAAAGCCCTTGGGGGTGAGGTAATAGGCGTAGCGCCGCTTCGGCACCTGCTGCACCTTGATCAGCCCCTTGTTGACGCAGCGCTTGAGATAGGCGTTGACCAGGCCGACGGCGATGCCGAGTTCGGCGGCAATGCCGCGCTGGGTCACGCTGCGGTCGCCATCGACGGCATTGAGCACGCCCAGGGTGATACGCGCCGCCGCCTGCTGCTGCTCGTCGGGCATGTCGGAACTGGTCATTTTCCCTCAGAATCCCCGCGGAGAAGCGGCCCGTCGCCGCACCCTGACTAACGTTCACGACGTGAACATATACTTTGTTCACGCCGTGAATGTCAAACGTCCATGCAAGTCTGAGATGAACCTTGGGGGCGACCTCATCGCGACCCGGCTCTTGAGCCGGACTGCCGGTCGATGTCTAGGAAAAAATTCCACCACCCGGCCGATCGGCCTTTTTGTGAATCGTGGACTTCTTCTCCGTGATGAGATACGGAGGTTGCCCGGTCCGATCCGGTTTCAGGAGCAGGGGCGGAGATGTCGTGGTCTCTCCGGTTGCCGCCGCACGGGCCTTGCATCAAGCCCATAGAAAACCACCCCATGTAGCATCGCGCATTGAAGCTGCTTGGCGGCATCGCGCAGTGGGGCACTGAGAACGCACGACGACAGAATGAAACTTGTTCTTCATATCGGAACGCACAAGACCGCCACCACCAGCATCCAGCATTTCTGTGCGCTCAATCATGCGGCCCTGCGCAGGTGCGGGTACTATTTCCCTCGGACCGGCCTGAGCGCCTATGTGGCCAACTCTCTGGCATCCGGTCTTGCTCACGGGAAGGAAGCGGAGGTCGCCGCTTTTCTGCGCAAAGCCCGCGGCGATGCGGCGAAGGCCGGCTGTCACACGATCGTGCTCAGCGCCGAGTCCTTCTATGCCATGACGGCCTTTTTCATCGACATAAACAGCCGGCCGCGCGACGACTACTGGGTCAGCGAGCGGCGCCTGATAGAGAAGATGCGTGACTGCTGCGAGGGGATGGAAGTCCGCATTCTCGCCTACCTGCGGCCGCAGGACGAGTTCGCGTTCTCCCTCTACAATCAGTTGGTCAAGAACGTACTCGGGATCGATCATTCCTACGAGGAGTTCCTCGGTGTCACACGCCCCGCCTTTGACTACGAAGGACACATTGCGTTGTGGGAAAAGGTCTTCGGATCAGACCGTGTTCGCCTCGGGAACTTTCTGACCTCTCGCGATCGGGTCATCCAGGATTTCTGCGAGACGGCCCTGGAGAGCAATTGTCTGGACCTGGCCGCCAAGAGTGAAATCTTCTCGAACAGACGATTGACCAGGGACGTGTTGGAGATGAAGCGCATCTTCAACAGGACCAAGCCGGACCGTTCGCTGGCCTTCGTCGCGGCGCGGGCGTTCGACCGGATCTCGGATGACATGCCGGATCAGCCCGGCTATCAGGTATTTGCGACATCGGATGCCCGCGCTCGCGACTTCGCGCAGTTCGAGCAGGGCAACGCCGCCCTGGCGGAGCGTCATGATCTGGGCCAACTGCCCACCGTCGCCATCGCCGCGGAACCGACGTATCCAGGCTTCAAGACAGACAAAGCGATGGAAGCCTATCTCAGGTACCGTACGGCGATGAGCCGTCCCGGGCCGCGGGTCCAAGTCGCCTTGCGCCGCCTTGCGAATCTGGTCAAGGCGAAGGTCCCCGGCGGAGCCCGGTTGTTGCGGCCGATCCAGAAGGCGAACAACTACGTCAGACTGCGGCTCAGCGGCTTCTAGGCCGGCTTCCCCGACCTAACACTGTGAACAGCTCCCTGATGCGGGGCATTTGTCTGTAGAACCTGTCGCCTTTCCCTCTCGTTGGGGGTTAAGGCTAAAGATCCGGCAAGCGGAGCCTTTGCGTAGCTCAGGTGAGCCGGACAGCAGATTGCTGGCCTGCTCGGCACAAGCCCAATTTTACGCGACCTTCTCGCGCGGCCCCACCAGAGCAACATAGGCGGTCAGCTTTATGGGCCAAGAAGCGTTGCTTGCCCTCCAGCCATTTGATCCCCAAAGCCACGTAAGATCACACGCGGTCAAGCCGCCAATGACTGGGCAAAGATCGTCTTGGGGTACGCCCAGAAGAAGGCTGTGGCAAGCGCTTCCCCAGCGGACTCGGCCGCAGGGGGCACTGCAAAATGGCGGAGACCCTGAAGACTATTGCCTGGAGGTGAATGCCGCGCCCTGAGTCGACATCGCCTTCGCTGGACGCGCCAGCCATCCCTTTGAGTGGAACCCGCGGAGAACCTCCTCGGCGATCATGCGGGCGCCGATCTCGTTGGGGTGATCGTCGTCGAAGTACAAGGGCGTGCCGTCCTCCAACTGGGCTACGCAGCGTTGCGGCATGAAGGTGTCACAGAACAGTTCGGCAGGGCGGATGCGAAGCAGGTTTTTGTGATCCGGCACCGCGTCAAGATAGCCCCGGGCGTTTGCACTGCGTTCCAGGTAAACTTGATAGTCTGTGGAGAGAGGCACCGACAGGCTCTGCCCCAGAAGCGCTTTTCGGGCGATGTAGTCCGGCACTCTCCACCCGACCTCTGGCACAGGGTACACGAGAACGACACGGTGACCGGCCTCGAGCAGACCGGCAATAGTCGCGCTTACGGCTTTCCCGACTTGATCGATCCTCTCGGCATCGGAGCCAGTTCGCCAGTCAAGTGGGAACACGGCTTGGTCACCACCGCTCTCGACGCCGCCTTCCTTGTTGTCGAAGCCCGTCCCATTGGCGTATAGCGACCATCGGGCAATCAGGAGGACAGTACTGGCTGGTACGTTCTCGGTCAGATATCTGAGGGTTTCTCTGTTGCGTGCATCGCAGTCTGTTGCACCGGGACGGCCAACGCCGATCGTCGGTTGGCATGCGCCGTAGGTCAGCTGGGCGACTGGGATTCCGTCCGGTCGAAGGACCTCACTTAGTTGCCAGGCAAGTTCGACGCCGTGGCTGTCGGCCCAGACGTAAAACGGCGCGTGCTGTTTGTTTCCCAGCATGCAGGCGGCTTCGATAGATTTCGGGTTATGGCAAGTGTCCCGGAACGGGCTCTTGCCTTCCTGCCCGATCATCTCACCGGCAATCGCGTTGCGGGAGGTATGCCCCTCGATCACCCAACCGGTTGCACCCACGATGCCGATCGCCAGACACCCCGCAACCGCGCCGGACAGTATCTGTAACCTTGGGAGCTTCAGCCGTTTGCGGGCAGGCAATTCGATAGCCAGCCAGGTCAGGTAGGCCAGAAGAAAAGCCACAGCGATCAGGAGCCAATAGGTCATCGCCGGGACGTCGTCGATGAAGTAGATCCGCGCGAAGGCAAACAAGGGCTGGTGCCAGAGATACAGGCTGTAACTGATCAAGCCGACACCGACGAGCACGCGTCGACTCAGCAAGCGCCCGGCCAGGGTGTGGCCGTCGGCGGCGAGAATGATCAGCGCGGTGCCGATGACAGGAATCATCGCCCAGAGGCTCGGGAAAGGTGTGGTTTCGGTGAAGGTCACGACAGCATAGAAGATCAGGCCCAGGCCAACGAAGCCCGCCAGCTCGCGCAGCGCGCGGGGGGGCGTGGGAGGCTGATGGTGCATATAGAGGGCGACAAGCGCCCCAACGCCCAGTTCCCAGGCGCGTGAGGGAAGCAGATAGAAGTTGGCGCTCGGGTACGCGGTCGATGCCCAATGCGCGAAACCCAGGCTGATCAACGCCGCCAGAGATATTGCCAGAACAAGCGGTTTCGTCCTGACACGGTAGAGCGCAATCAGCATCGGCGGGTAGAGTATATAGAATTGCTCCTCGACGGCGAGCGACCAAGTGTGCAGCAGCGGTTTGAGTTCGGCGGGATCTGCGAAGTAGCCGCTCTCGCGCCAGAACAGAATGTTCGAGGTAAAGGTGGCCACGCCCACCAGACTCTGGCTGAAGTCCTTGAACTCGTCAGGAAGCATCCAGAGCCAAGCAAAGGGGATACAGGCGGCAGAAACCAAAAAAAGCGCGGGGAGGATGCGACGGGCGCGGCGCTCGTAGAAGCGCATGATGGAAAAGCGATCCTGCACCAGCTCCTGATAGATGATGCTGGTGATCAGATACCCGCTGATAACGAAGAAAACGTCAACGCCGATATAGCCGCCGGAGAAGGACGAGAATCCGGCGTGAAAGAGGATAACTGGGATGACGGCAACGGCGCGGAGCCCGTCGATTTCGGGACGATAGTGCATTGGAGGTTCAGTGCGCATTACCTGCGAGCATGCATGGCTCCCGAAAGAGTTTAAGGGCCCAAGGGATCAGACCATCTTGATAGCAAAGCGGATTTCGGTAGG
>JBNKHC010000041.1:0-24352 GCA_050290145.1 Kiloniellaceae bacterium
CCTCACAGATCCGCCAGGTTGGCGGCGACGGCGTCTTCGTTCCACTCCAGGCCGACGCCGGGCAGGTCCGCGGGCACATGATAGAGCCCGTCGCGGATCTCGAAAGGCCGCTGCAGGATGGGATCGGCCCAGTCCTGCCACTCCAGCCAATGCGCGGTCTCGGTGACGCGCATCACGTGGGCGGCGACTTCCGGATAGAGGTGCGTCGACATGGGAACGCCCGCGGCGCCGGCAATGGCCGCCGCGCGCAGCCAGCCGGTGACGCCGCCGATGCGCATGAAGTCCGGCATCACCAGGTCGCAGGCCTTCATTTGCAGCGCCTTGTGCAGGTCGCGCGGGCCGTAGAAGTTCTCGCCGATCTGCAGCGGCGTGCGCAGTTCGGCGGCCAGTTGGGCGAAGCCGTCGAAATTGTCGTAGACGATGGGCTCCTCGATCCAGGCCAGGCCCAGGTCGTCGATCTGGTGGCAGCGTTCCAGCGCCTCGGCAAGGTGAAGGCCCTGATTGAAGTCGACCATCAGCTTCACGTCCTCGCCGACCGCCCGGCGGACCGCTTCGATGGCCGCGATGTCGTCGCGCGGCCGCGCGCGGCCGAGGCGCAGCTTCAAGGCGTCGAAGCCGCCTTCCGCGCAGAGCTCGGCGGCTTCGGGTCCCAGCGCCGCCGGCGCCTGCAGCCACAGCCCGTTGCTGTTGTAGGCGCGCACCGGCCCGGCGGTGCCGCCCAGGAACACGCAGAGCGGCATGCCCGCGGCCTTGGCCAGGGCGTCCCAGGCGGCCATGTCGAGGCCGGAAACGGCGATCATGGAGAGGCCTTCGTAGCCGACGAAATGCAGGGACTTGCGTGCCGCGTCGAAGAGGTCGAAGGGGGCGAGGGGCCGTCCCTTCAGCAGCTCGGCCAGGTCCTCCAGGGCCGGGATGAGGTAGCGCATCGCCTTGACGGCATAGGGCTCCAGGTAGCTGCGCCCGGTGATGCCCTCTTCGGTGTCGAGGTCGATGAGGATGAGGGGCCAGTCGGTGATGGTGGCGATCCGGGCGACGATCGGGCGCTCCAGCTTCAGCACCACCGCTCGGGCGCGCAGACCCTTCAGGGTCAAAGTCTCGACCTTCATGTCTTTCCCCCTCCGAGCCAAGCAGCGCTCAGACTATCCGAGAGGCTCCGGCTTGTCTCCAAAAGGGGCGGCCGGACCCGCTACGAGCCTAGGAATCCGCGGAATCTGGGCCTTGCGAGGCGGGTGCCGCGTGCCCCCCCCGAAGGCTGGACGGATCGCCCCCGGGGTGCCATAGTCTGGCCGCTGCCGGGGGGCGAAGCGATCCTCCCGGGGAGTCGGCGTTAAGGTATTCTTTTCAGTCAAGGGGTACGTCTCGGGCATGGGGACCACCATCGGCACAAGGCTCTTCACCTGGTTGCGCGGCGAGCTGGTCGGCAGCGACCAGCAGGGCAACCGCTACTACCGCGCCAAGGGCGGGGGCCGCACGCACAAGGATTCGCTGCGCAAGGAGCAGCGCTGGGTGATCTACAACGGCGAGGTCGAGGCGAGCCGCGTACCCCCCGACTGGCACGCCTGGCTGCACCACACCACCGACGAGGTCCCGCCGGAAGGCGGCGTCGCGCGGCAGTCCTGGCAGAAGGAACACCAGCCCAACCTGACCGGCACGGACCAGGCCTACCGCCCGCCGGGGCACGCCCTGAAGGGCGGCAAGCGCGACCGCGCCACCGGCGACTACGAACCCTGGACTCCCAACTGAGCCCCGCAACAGGGCCGAAGTCCGGGTGTCGGCGTCGCCGCCAGCCTTCCGATCCGGGCCAGACTGCTTAGGACCTGACTGATGCGCAGAAACATGATCGAGACGGTGATGGGCGGGTTGGTCCTGCTGGTGGCCGTCGCCTTCGTCGTCTTCGCCTTCCGCAGCACTTCCATCGGCGACAATGCCGGAGACGGCTATCAGGTGCTGGTGTCCTTCGACGATGCTTCCGGCCTGACCGTCGGTACCGACGTGCGCATGGCCGGGGTGAAGATCGGCACGGTCGTCGATCAGCGCCTGAACCCCGACACCTATTTCGCCGAGGTCCTGATCAGCGTCAACAACGCCATCCGCCTGCCGAGCGATACCTCGGCGCGGATCATTCCCGACGGCCTGCTGGGCGGCAATTACGTCGCCCTGGAGCCGGGCGGTGCCGAGGACTTCATCGCCGACGGCGGCCAGATCCAGTACTCCCAGGGCTCGATCAACGTGGTCGACCTGCTGGGACGCTTCATCTTCAGCGCCGCCGACGCGGCCTCCGAGAGCAGCTCGGGCGGCGATACCCCGCAATAGGCCAGCGCCGCCGGGGCCCGGCCCCCGGTCTCTGCGGCGCCCCGGACCGCCGAGGTTGCGTCGCCCAGGGGGAGTCCTTAAATCTTTGGCAGTGAATTTCTGCTGAGGTCTTCGCGTGTCCGCACCTACCGCCAAGAAGTTCGAGATTCCGGTCTGGCTGCAGCCCGACGGCGCGCCACTTTCCTGCCGCGAAAAAATCAAGATTCTGAACGAGAATCTGGAGGAAATTCGCGAGATGGCCCAGGACGCCCTGGAAGACGGAATCCTGATGGGCTGCGACGAGGCCCAGCTGCGCGAGGTGCTCATGGCCCTGGTCGATTCGCTGGAGAACCCCTACGGCGATCGCAAGGGCGCCAAAAAGGCCAAAGAGAGTTAAGGAATACACCCTTGAGGTTTGTGACCCGGGCCCTGGCCCTTTCCCTTCTGATCGCCCCCTTGCCGATCATCGCGGCGGCGCCGGCCGGGGCGATTGCCGGCGATATCGCCGTGCTGCAGGGCCTCGACAAGATCACCGCGCGGATCTCCACCTTCGAGGCGCCGCTGAACGAGCCGGTGCGCTTCGGCTCCCTGCAGATCATCGCCCGCGCCTGCGACAAGAAACCGCCGGAGGAGACGCCGGAGAGCACCGCTTTCCTGGAGATCGTCGACATCCGCCCGGACTCGCCGGCAGTCGAGCTCTTCACCGGCTGGATGTTCGCCTCCAGCCCCGCCATCTCGGCGGTGGAGCACCCGGTCTACGACGTCTGGGTGGTGGACTGTAAGAAGGCCTCCAGTTCCGAGTCCGAGACCCCGCCCGAATAGAACTCCGCCTGGGCCGAGACCGCCTTGGTGAGCAGCCGGCGATAGTCCTCGCGCGGGATCTCCTCGGCGCCGAAGCGGCTGAGGTGCGGCGTGGTGAACTGGGTGTCCAGCAGTTTGAAGCCGCCCTTCTTCAGGCGCAGCACCAACTGCACCAGGGCCACCTTGCTGGCGTCGGTGGCGCGGCTGAACATGGACTCGCCGAAGAAGGCGGCGCCCAGGGAGACGCCGTAGAGGCCGCCGACCAGCTCGCCGTCCTGCCAGCATTCAACGGAGTGCGCGAAGCCCATCTCGAAGAGCTCGTTGTAGAGCCGCTCGATCACCGGGTTGATCCAGGTGTCGGGGCGGTTCTCCGCCGGCTCGGCGCAGCCCTGGATGACGTCCTCGAAGGCGGTGTTGCAGCGCACCTCGAAGTCGCCCCGGCGGATCCTGGCGCGCAGCTTGCGCGGCACGTGCAGGCCGTCGAGCGGCAGGATGCCGCGCATATCCGGGTCGATCCAGTGCAGCTCCGGGTCGACACGGCTCTCGGCCATGGGGAAGATCCCGATGGCATAGGCGCGGAGCAGAAGGTCTGGCGTCAACTGCATGACGCTGAATCATATAAGCGAAGCGGCTGCGAAAGCTAGATTGCGCTAGGCCTTGCCGGCGACAAATTTTTCCAGCCAGTGGATGTCGTAATCGCCGTTGATGAAGTCCTGGGCCCCGATCAACCTTTGGTGCAGGGGGATCGAGGTGTCGACGCCGACGATGACGAACTCCTCCAGGGCGCGGCGCAGGCGCATCAGGCATTCGTTGCGCGTCTGGCCGTGCACGATCAGCTTGGCGATCAGGCTGTCGTAGGTCGGCGGGATGCGGTAGCCGGCGTAGAGGCCGGAATCGACGCGCACGCCCAGGCCGCCCGGCGCGTGGTAGTCGGTGACCAGGCCGGGGGAGGGAACGAAGGTCTCCGGGTTCTCGGCGTTGATCCGGCACTCGATGGCGTGGCCGGAGAACTTGATGTCCTTCTGCTCCAGGTCCAGCGGCAGGCCGGCGGCGACGCGGATCTGCTCGCGCACCAGGTCGATGCCGGTGATGGCCTCGGAGATCGGATGCTCCACCTGCAGGCGGGTGTTCATCTCGATGAAGAAGAACTCGCCGTCTTCGTAGAGGAACTCGATGGTGCCGGCGCTGCGGTAGCCCAGCTTCTTCATGGCGTCGGTGACGCGCGCGCCGATGGCTTCGCGCTCGTTGGCGTTGAGGGCCGGGGAGAGGGCTTCCTCCAGCACCTTCTGATGGCGCCGCTGCAGAGAACAGTCGCGCTCGCCCAGGTGGATCGCGCCGCCCTGGCCGTCGGCCAGCAGCTGCACCTCGATGTGGCGCGGCTGGCCGAGGTAACGCTCCATGTAGACTTCGTCATTGCCGAAGGCGACCTTGGCTTCGGAGCGGGCGAGGCGGTAGGCGTCCTCCACTTCACCGGAGTTCTGGGCCACCTTCATGCCGCGCCCGCCGCCGCCGGCCGCCGCCTTGACCAGCACCGGATAGCCGATCTCGTCGGCCGTCTGGCGCGCCGCCTCGGCGGAGGTGAGCCCGCCTTCCGAGCCCGGCACCACCGGAATGCCCAGGTCGGCAGCGGTCTTCTTGGCCACCACCTTGTCGCCCATCATCGAGATGTGCTCGGGCGAGGGGCCGATGAAGACCATGCCGTGTTCTTCGACCATGGCGGCGAAGTCGGCGTTCTCCGACAGGAATCCGACGCCGGGATGGATGGCGTCGGCGCCGGTGATGGTGGCGGCGGAAAGGATGGCCGGAATGTTGAGGTAGCTGTCCCTGCTGGGCGCGGGACCGATACAGACCGATTCATCGGCCAGGCGCACATGCATGGCATCGGCGTCGGCGGTCGAGTGCACGGCCACCGTCTGAATGCCCATCTCACGGCAAGCGCGGTGGATCCGCAAAGCGATCTCGCCGCGATTGGCGATGAGGATCTTGTCGAACATCGCTGAGCGGCGGGCCTATTCGATCACCAGCAGCGGCTCACCGTACTCCACGGGCTGGCCGTCGCTGATCATGATCTGCTTGACCGTGCCGGCGCGCGGCGAGGCCAGCGGGTTCATCACCTTCATGGCTTCGATGATCAGCAGCGTCTGGCCCTCGGTGACCGAATCGCCGACCTTCACCAAGGGCGGCGCGCCCGGCTCGCTGGCCACGTAGACGGTGCCGACCATGGGCGCGGTCACGGCGCCGGCGGGCACTGCTTCCGGTCCGCCCGCGGGGGCCGCGGGAACCGCCGGTGCGCAGGGCGCCGGCGCGGCTGCCGGTGCGGCCAGCGTGGTCACGCCGGCGTTTTTGGCGACCCGGATGCGGTGGTCGTTGACCTCGTACTCAATCTCGTTGAGTCCGGTTTCCTGCAGCAGGTCCGCCAGCTTGCGGACCAGCTCTTCGTTGACTTCGAACTTGGCCATCACGTCTCTTGCTGTGCGTTCAGGCGCCGCGCCAGTGCGTCGAGGGCGAAGAGGTAGCCCTGCGAGCCCAGGCCGGCAAGCACGGCGTCCGCCACCTTCGACACGTAGGACTGGTGCCGAAAAGCTTCGCGCCGGTGAATATTGGAAAGATGAACCTCGATCAATGGCAACTCGGCCGCCAGCAGGGCGTCCATGATCGCGATCGAGGTGTGCGTATAGGCGCCGGGATTGATGATGATCCCATCGTGGCTGTTGCGCGCCTCATGAATCCAGTCGATCAGCTGTCCTTCGCTGTTCGACTGGCGGCAATCGACTTCCAGGCCCACACCCTGTCCATGGCGACGGCAGCTTTCCTCGACGTCTGATAGGGTTTCCCTGCCGTAGACATCGGGCTGGCGGCTTCCGAGCATGTTCAGATTGGGGCCGTTGAGGATAAGAACCTTCGGCGCTTTGGCCACTTGCGCGTTCCCCTTAATCAAGACCGACAAGCGTTAGCATAGCCGGGCCGGATGTGGCAACGCAGCTGTTTCCGCGGCGGCGCCCGCCTCAGCTCTGCTTGGCGCGGGCCGCGGCGATGACGTGGCGCAGTTCTTCCAGGCTCAGCGCGCCGGGCATCAGGGTATCGCCGACGATGAAGGCCGGCGTGCCGGTGATGCCGATCCGTTCGGCCGTCGCGTGGTTGCGCCGCAGCGCGGCCTCGATAGCCGGATCCTCCATGTCGGCGCGCAGCTGGGCCTCGTCCAGGCCCACGGAATCGGCGACCGCCATGATCTCGTCCTCGGTGAAGCCGCCGCCGCCCTCCATCAGGGCGAAGTGGAAGGCCTCGTACTTGCCCTGGCGCTCGGCGGCCAGGGCCGCCTTGGCCGCGATGACCGATTCCTGGCTCAGGATGGGGAATTCCTTCATGACCACGCGCAGTTTCGGGTCCCCTTCCATCAGCTCGGCCAGGATGCCGGTCATGCGCTTGCAGTAGGGGCAGCGGTAATCGAAGAACTCCACCAGGGTGACGTCGCCCTCCGGATTGCCCATGACCGGCGCGTCCGGGTCGTTAGTCAGGGTCTCGGCCTCCGCGACCAGGGCCTCGCGCTGGCGCTGGGCCTCCGCTTCCTGCCGTTGCCGATCGTAGGACTGCAGGGACTCGACGATGACTTCCGGGTGCTCCAGCAGGTATTGGCGCACCAGGGCCTCGATGGCCTCCTTCTGCTGGGCGTCCAGCACGGTTGAAGTTTCCTGGGCCTGGCCCGGCCGTGGCGTCAGCGCCGCTCCCGCAGCCAGCAGGAGCGCTGCGCAGCTCCAGAGGAAAGCCTTTGTTTTCAACGAGTTGTTCCTAGCCATTTCGATGTCCTTGCTGGTACGGCGGCCGCTGCCGTCCGGGGGCGCGTCCTGCGACAGGGAGTGATAGCGGAAATTCCTACACCGGGGCAAATCACAGGCGTGTCAATGCCCTGGCCGTCCGGCGGCGGCGCAGACACTCAGTTGTCCTTCTTGAGGCGGCGCTCCGCTTCGTTCTTGACGTCCTGGGCGCGCAGCCAGGGGGCCGTGTTCTCCGGCAGGGCGCCGGCGGCATGCTCGGCGCGGTCGCGCGCCTCGGCGTAGTGGCCCCGCGCCAGGGCCGCCTCTGCCAGCGACAGGGCGGTCATGGCCTGATCGCCCAGGCGGCCGTGCGCGATGGCGGCCAGGCGCCAGGCGGCGGCGTTGTTGGGCTCCTGGGCCAGGGTGACGTTCAGGTTCTCCAGCGCCGCCTGGTCCATTTCCCGGGTGTCGAGAGCGATCTCGGCCTTGGCCAGGGCCTGGCGGATCTGCGCCGAGCCGGGCAGCACCTGGACCGCGGCCTGGTACTCGGGCACCGCCTCGGCGACGCGGCCGTGCTCCAGCAGCATCTGGCCCTTCAACTCGCGGAAATAGGGATCGTTCGGCTTTTCCAGCAGCAGGGCGTTGATCTCGGCCAGCGCCCTGTCGATGTCCGGCACCCGGTAATAGGCGATGGCCCGGGCGTAGCGCGCGGGCAGGCTGGCATCGCTCGTCGGATAGGACCGTAGGACCTGGTTCAGGGGATTGAGGAAGCCGATCAGCTTGGCGCGCATGCGCTTGTGCATCTGCACCAGCTGCTCGTCCGGCGCCTTGTTGGCGTAGGGCGATTCGCGCAGCGCCTCGCGCAGGAAATCGACTCGGTTCTGGGTCAGGGGGTGGGTGCGCAGATAGGGGTCCTGGTTGCTGGTCAGCAGCACTTCCTGGCCGCTCAGCTTCTCCATGAACTCCATGAGCCCGCGCGGCGACTGGTGGGTCGCCCGCAGCAGGCTCACCGCGGCCTGGTCGGCGGAGTTTTCCTGGGTGCGCGTGTATTGCAGCAGGCCGCGCAGGGCGATGTCCTGGCCGCCGCTGAGCACCGCCGCGCCCAGACCGCCCTCGCCGGTGGCCAGGGCCGCGCCCAGGCTCAGCAGGTAGGTGGCGATGAGGGTGGCGTAGGTCTGCTCCAGGGCGGCGCCGCTGCGCGCCAGGTGCCCGCCGGCGATGTGGCCGGTTTCGTGGGCGATCACGCCGATCACCTCGCCGGGGTCCTCGGTCTCTATCAAGAGGCCGGTATTGATGAAGAGATTGAGCCCGCCGGCAACAAAAGCGTTGAGCGCGCGGTCATTAACGAGGTAGAGCCTGATCCCCTGGGGGCTCAGTCCGGCAGCCTGGAACAGTGGCGTGGCGTAGGTGCGGATGGTATTTTCGATCTCCGCATCGCGAATCAGCTGTAGCTGATCGGCCGCCGCCCGCTGCGGCAGCAGGGGGCCGAGCAAGAGTAATATAACGCAGAACAAAGGAATGGGCGGTTTGCGCAAGGGTCTGATCTCGCCTTTCATCTCCATAACTAAACACGCCATACGCGCTTTTCAACGCAGCTTGTCCCCGGCCAGCTTCAAGATAGCAGGTCTTCTGGGCATGACCATGGCAGTCTTGAGCGCCTGCGAGGCGCCCCGGGAGCCGGGCGTTCTGGCGCCGGTCGAGGGCTTTGCCGGCCTGGTCGCCGGTGACGAGCCGCGCGCTGTGACCATCGGGCGCGACGTGATCGGCAACGGCGGCACCGCCGCCGACGCCGCCGTGGCCATGTATTTCGCCATGACCGTGACCCTGCCGTCGCGGGTCGGCCTGGCCGGGGGCGGGGTCTGCATCGCCCACGACAGCGGCCTCGGCTACCAGGAGGGCGAGCCGAGCGTGCAGGTCTTCCAGTTCCTGCCGGATCCCGCCGCCGGCGGGCGTCCGCAGCTTGCCGGCGCGCGCGCCATGGCGGTGATGCACGCCCGCCACGGCGCCCAGCGCTGGGAACTGCTGCTGGGCCCTGCCGAGCGTCTGGGCCGCGTCGGCTACGGCGTCAGCCGGGCCTTCGCCACCGACCTCGCCGCGGCGGCCGACTTCGTCTCGGCCAATCCCGACCTGCGCGCGGTCTATTCCAACCGGTCGGGCTCCCTGGCCCGCGAAGGCGACGAGATCATGCCTTCGGAACTGGCCGGCGTGATCTCCGGCCTGCGCCGCCAGGGGGCGGGCTACCTCTACACCGGCGCCTTCGCCAACCGCCTCGTGGAATCGGCCAACGCGATCGGCGTGCCGCTGACCGTGCAGCAGTTGCGCGACACGCTGCCGCGCGCGACGACCCCCCTGGAGGTTCGCATCGGCGACAGCGTGGCCTATTTCCCGCCGCCGCCGGGCGGCGGCGGCCTGCTGGCCGCCCAGATGGTCGGCATGCTGACGGAGGTGGAGAGCTACAGCAGCGCCTCGCCGTCGGACCGGGTCCACCTGCTGGCCGAGGCCGGGCAGCGCGCCTTCGCCGCCCGCAGCGGCTGGCTGGGCAATGGCACCGACGGCCGCGGCCTGGTCGGCGAGAACGCCCTGGAGCGGCTCATGGCCGGCTACACCTCGCGCCAGCACACCCCGGCGCAGGTGAGCGCGGCCAATGCCCTGCCGGCAGTCTCCAACCCCTTCACCGCGGGTTTCGTGGTGGCCGACCAGTGGAGTTCCGCGGTGGCCTGCAGCTTCACCATGAACGGGCTGTTCGGCGCCGGCCGCATGATCCCCGGCACCGGCATCCTGCTGCCCAAGGACCCGATCCTGGGCGCCGACAACCTGACCGCCACGATCTTCGCCAATCCCTTCAACGGCACGCTCTACTTCGCCGGCACGGCGAGCGGCGGCTTGGCGGCACCCGCGGCCCTGACGCGGGTCATGCTGGAGGGTCTGAGCGACGGCGGTAACCTGGAAACGGCGGTCGCGGCGCCGCGCGTCGTCAATGTCGGGGCGCCGGACATCACCTACTACGAGCCGAGCCTGGATGCCGGGACCGTCGACGCCCTGCGTCGGCGTGGCCACAGCCTGCAGGTCGAACCGGGGGTCGGCCTGGCCAACGCCCTGCTGTGCCCGGCCGGCCTGCGCAACGAAACCGTCAGCTGCCAGGCGGCCAGCGACCGGCGCGGCCACGGCCTGGCCGTGCGGGTCCAGTAGCGGCCGGACCGGTCAAGGGAAGGAAACGGGGAACCGTCATGGTCCTGAAGGTCGCCGGGCGCGGGCGCGTCCCACCCTTCATCGTCATGGACGTGATGCGCGCGGCCAACGAGCGCGAGGCTGCCGGTGGCGACGTCCTCCACCTGGAGGTCGGCCAGCCGGGCACCCCGGCGCCCGACGGAGCGCTGGCCGCCGCCCGCGCGGCGCTGGACGGGCACCTGATCGGCTATACCGACGCCATGGGGCTGCCCAGCCTGCGCCGCCGGATCGCCCGGCACTATCAGGACTGGTACGGCTGCGCGGTCGATCCCGACCGCATCATGGTGACGACGGGCTCCTCGGCGGGCTTCCAGGTGGCCTTCCTGGCCGCCTTCGATGCCGGCGACCGCGTCGCCCTGGCGGCGCCGGGCTATCCGGCCTACCGCAACATCCTGACCGCGCTGGGTGTCGAGCCCGTCCTGCTGCCGGCCGAGGCCGAGCACCGCTTCCAGCCGACGCCGGAGCTGCTGGAGCGGCTGCCGTCGCCGCCCGACGGCCTGATCGTCGCTTCGCCCTCCAACCCGGCGGGCACCATGGTCGGGCGTGCCGAGATGCAGGCCATGGTGGACTACTGCCACGAGGCCGGAATCCGCCTGGTCTCCGACGAGATCTATCACGGCATCTGCTTCGATCAGCCCGGCGTCAGCGCGCTGGAGCTGACCGACGAGGCCATCGTCATCAACTCCTTCTCCAAGTACTTCTCGATGACCGGCTGGCGCCTCGGCTGGATGGTGCTGCCCCAGGACCTGCTGCGGCCGGCGGAGTGCCTGGGCCAGAACCTCTTCATCTCGGCGCCCTGCCTGTCGCAGATTGCCGGGGAGGCGGCCTTCGACTGCGAAGCGCAGCTGGACGGTTACGTGGCCGCCTATGCGCGTAACCGCGCGCTGCTGCTGGAGGAGCTGCCCAAGGCCGGGCTCGACCGCCTGGCGCCGGCCGACGGCGCTTTCTACATCTATGCCGATGTCTCCAGCCTGACCAACGACAGCGAGGACTTCTGCAAGCGCATGCTGGCGGAGATCGGCGTGGCTGCGACCCCGGGCATCGATTTCGATCCCGACCGCGGCCGCCGCTTCGTGCGCTTCTCCTTTGCCGGGCGCGAAGCGGTCATGGCCGAGGCGGCCCGCCGCCTCAAGGACTGGATCAAGGGCTGACGGCCTTTCCTGCTCAGCGCCCCAAGAAAAACGGCCCCTCCGATCCGGAGGGGCCGTTTTGCATCTACACCTGCCGCAAGGCGTCAGACGAAGCGGTTCCACCAGCCGCGGCGCTTGGGCTGATTGTCCTCGGCCTTCTCGCCGTGCGGCGGCTCCAGGGTGTCGACCTCCTGGTCGCCCCCGCTCTCCTCCGCCGCGGCGCTGCCGGCGGGCGTCGCCGGCTCGATCACCACCTTGGGATCGGTGGTGCTGATGTCCGGCCGTGACGTGCTGGCCGCCGCCAGTACGGGCTCCTCGGCCGCCTCTTCGACTTCGGATTCCTCGGCGACAGCTTCCTCGGCAAGCGCCTCCTCCGTCACGGCTGCTTCTGCAGCCAGCTCGGACTCCGGCGCCGCGCCGGCCGCTTCGACGCCTTCCTCAGCCGCCTCGGCCTCGGCTCCGGCTTCTTCCTCCTTGGCCTTGGCCGTGCGGCCCCGGCTCCGGCCGCCGCGCGATCCCCGGCCGCCGCGCGTGCCGCGCCGCCGTCCGGAGGTCTTTGGCTTGGCTTCCTCTTCGGATTCCTCGGAAGCCTCGGATGCCACGGCCTCGGTCTCGTCGTCCCCGGCCGCTTCGGCTTCGGCGGTCTCGGGCTCTTCGGCCTCGGCCTTGCGGCTGCGGCGCCGGCCGCGCGGCTTGGCGCTTTCCTCGCCCTCGGCCTCTACCGTTTCCTCGCCCTCTGCCGTTTCCTCGGCCTCGGTCTCCTCATCGGCCGCGGCCTCGGCGGCCTCCTGCGTCTCGTCCTCGGCCTCGTCACCGCGGCGGCGCGACCGGCGCCGGCCGCCACGCTTGCCGCGGCGCTTGCGCTTGCGCGGACGCTCGCCGTCCTGCTCCTCGCTGGCCTCGACCTCGCTTTCGCCGGCGGCTTCTTCTTCCTCCTCCTCGGCTGCGCTCTCGCTCGCCTCCAGGGACTCGGCTTCTTCCTCCTCGTCCTTGCGCCGGCGCGAGCGGCGGCGACGGCCGCGCTTGCGCTCGCCGTCCTCGCTCTCCGCCTCGCGGCGCGACTCCCGGCGCGACTCACGCCGGGATTCCCGACGCTCCTCGGCAGGCGCCGCGCGGCGTTCGATCACCGTGCCGTCGCGCTCTATGGTGAAGGCGTCGGTGGCCAGCTTGTCGTCGGTCTCCACGGAGACCTTGAAGTCGTAGCGCTGCTCGATGGCGACCAGGTGATCGCGCTTCCTGTTCAAAAGGTAGAGGGCGACCTGGGTCGGCACAGTGACGGTCATCTCGCCGCCGGCCTCGCGGATGCCTTCTTCCTCCAGGCGGCGCAGCACCTGCAGGGCCAGGGATTCGACCGTGCGCACGCGCCCGGAGCCGGCGCAGTGCGGGCAGATCTCGGTCGAGCTCTCGAAGAGGCTGGGACGCATGCGCTGGCGCGACATCTCCAACAGCCCGAAGGGCGAGATGCGGCCGAGCTGGATGCGTGCGCGGTCGTGACGCAGCGCCTCCTTAAGGCGCCGCTCCACCTCGCGGTTGCGCCGCGACTCCTCCATGTCGATGAAGTCGATGACGATGAGCCCGGCCAGGTCGCGCAGGCGCAGCTGGCGGCCGACTTCCTCGGCGGCCTCCAGGTTGGTCTTGAGCGCGGTTTCCTCGATGTGCCGCTCGCGCGTGGCGCGCCCGGAGTTCACGTCAACGGCGACCAGGGCTTCGGTCTGGTTGAACACCAGGTAGCCGCCGGAGCGCAGCTGCACCGTATTGGAGTGCATGGCATCGAGCTGGCTTTCCACCTGGTAGCGCTGGAACAGCGGAACGTTGGAATCCTTGTACTGCTGCACCTTCTTGGCGTGGCTGGGCGTCAGCGACTTCATGAAGTCCTTGGCCGCCTTGTAGCCGTCATCGCCGTCGACCAGCACTTCGTCCATGTCGCGGCTGTAGAGGTCGCGGATCGCCCGCTTGATCAGGTTGGCTTCCTCGTAGATGAGGGCCGGGGCCGTCGACTCCAGGGTGGACTGGCGGATGCTGTCCCACAGCCGCAGCAGGTATTCGTAGTCGCGGCGGATCTCCACCTTGGTGCGCTGGCTTCCCGCGGTGCGCACGATGACGGCGATGCCCTCGGGAATCTCGAGATCGGCCAGGATGCCCTTCAGGCGGCGCCGGTCGCTGGCGTTGCTGATCTTGCGGCTGATGCCGCCGCCCTTGTTGGTGTTGGGCATCAGCACGCAGTAGCGTCCGGGCAGCGACAGGTAGGTGGTCAGCGCCGCGCCCTTGTTGCCGCGCTCTTCCTTGGTCACCTGCACCAGCATCACCTGGCGGCGCTTGATCACTTCCTGGATCTTGTAACGGCGCAGCAGCTGGGCACGGCGGCGGGCGGCGTCTTCCAGTTCGTCGCCACCGACGGTGTCGACATTCACCTCGGTCTCGACCTGCTCGGGATCGGCTGCAGCCGCGGCCTCGCCATTTTCGGCGCCTTCCGCGCTGTCGTCGCCTTCGTCCTCGGCGTCACCCTCGGCGATGGCCTCGAGGGCCTCGCTCTGGCCTTCGGCGCCGTCGCTTTCGTCGGCCTCGGTCTCCGCGCCCTCGCCATCGGCGGCCTCGGCGCCTTGCAGCGTCGTGTCCCCGCCGTCCTCCTCCAGGGGGCCGTCTTCCAGGGGCTCGTCGCCGCCGGCGTCCTCGGTCTCCTCCAGGTCGGGGAGTTCGATCTCCGCGTCGTCGGGGGCCTCGTCGGCCGGCTCCGACTTCAGCGCGGCCTCTTCGGCCAGCAGCGCCTCGCGGTCGGCGATGGGGATGCGGTAGTAGTCGGGGTGGATTTCACTGAACGGCAGGAAGCCATGGCGGTTGCCCCCGTAGTCGACGAAGGCCGCCTGGAGGGAGGGTTCTACCCGCGTAACCTTGGCGAGGTAGATGTTGCCTTTTAACTGCTTCCTGGAACTTGTTTCGTAGTCGAAATCCTCAAGTCGATTGCCAGACTGAACCACCACCCTGGTTTCTTCCGGGTGGCTGGCATCGATAAGCATACGTTTGGCCATAAAGGGAAAACTCCGGAACGCGCAACGCGGGGTCCTCGGGGACAGCCTTTCTGTCTCCCGGCCGCGGCGCGAAAGTCTTGGGAACTCGTTTGGTCGACACTATCGATGTCTTGACCGTCATCGGAACGAGCATGCTCTCATTTCCGAGGTTGCGGACGATGCGGTCTTTCTGTGCGAAGCCGCCGCCAGCGCCTCGACGGCCGGGACACACCATCGCAAGAGGGGCCAGGCCGTGAATTTGGGGGAGCCATGCTTTCGCTGTCGCAAGCTTGACGCTGACGGGAGCGGCCACGCGGCTCGGTTGTCTCGCGATTCCCTGCCCTTGTTCGGCATTCCACCCCTGTCGCGCGGGTCCGCTTCTTGCAGACTGCGCGGCCACCTCAACGAGGCGCCGCCGCCACATTGCCACGCCACTTTCCGGGAAAGGCTCGGGGAGGCAAAAGGAATCACGTGCGAAATAATATCAGGCAAGACCATGGTCTACCAGCCAATATTCGGCTCCCCGCGGCGGCGTGCAGAGGGCGGTGCGACCGGGCCGCGCGGCCCCGGAAAGCCGATTTTCCCCGGGGCGCGGTTGCGCCATGCCACGGTGACGCCCATTTTGCCCTGTAAGTCGCTGGGTGAACCTGCCGAATTCCGGCTCTGGGGGGCTGGAAGGGCTTGGCCCGCTCCCCGGGGTTCGCGTATATCTGGTGGTGGGCCGTTGAACTTACGCAATATTTGGGAATTCGATTTGAGGATCCGGCTCCTTCTGCTGGCCATAGTCTTCCTGACGGGCGCCTCGGGCATGGTCGTGGCCAAGCCCGCCCTCGCCAAGCCCCAGGTGACCGCCGCGCGCATCGGCGAGACTCCGGAGCGGACCCGTTTCGTCCTGGAGTTGAGTGAGGACCTGCCTTATCGGGTCTTTACGCTGCCGGACCCCTTCCGCGTGGTGCTGGACCTGCCCGAGGTCGACTGGGCGCTGCCCGATGACCGCCAGCCGCGCGTGCGCGGCCTGATCAGCGACCTGCGCTTCGGCCTCTTCGCGCCGGGGACCAGCCGGGTGGTGCTGGACGTCAAGCAGCCGGTGCACCTGCGGAAGGTTTTCGTCATCCCGCCGCGCGACGGCAAGCCGCACCGCCTGGTGATCGACGTGGAGGAGGTCAGCCGCGAGCAGTACTTCGCCGCCCAGGGCGGGGCGACCGGGGAGACCTCGGTCTCCGACCGGCCCCTGAAGCCGCTGGCCGAGGCGGTGCCGCCGCTGCCGCCGGCCAAGCCCGCCGACACCCGACCGACCGTCGTCATCGACCCGGGTCACGGCGGCGTCGACCCCGGCGCCGTGGGCGTCTCCGGCTCCTACGAGAAGAACCTGACCCTGGCCTACGGCGAGGCCCTGAAGACGGCGCTGGAGGCCACCGGGCGCTACCGGGTGGTTCTGACCCGCGAGCGCGACGTCTTCCTGAAGCTGCGCGAGCGCATCCGCCTGGCCCAGGAGGCCGAGGGCGACCTCTTCATCTCCCTGCACGCCAACGTGCACAGCTCCGGCAAGATCCGCGGGGCGTCGATCTACACCCTCTCCGAGACCGCCTCGGACGAGGAGGCCGCGGCCCTGGCGGCGGCGGAAAACGCCGCCGACGTGCTGGCCGGCGTCGACCTGACCGACCAGACCGGGGACGTGCGCAACATCCTGATCGACCTGGCCCAGCGCGAGACCATGAACCTCTCCAAGAAGTTCGCCAACGATCTGGTGCGCGAGGTGGGCCGGGAGACCAAGCTGCTGCGCAATACCCACCGTTTCGCGGGCTTCGCGGTGCTGAAATCGCCGGTGGTGCCCTCGATCCTCTTCGAGATCGGCTATATGTCGAACCGCCAGGAAGAGCGGCTTTTGCGCAGCAAGGCGCATCGGGATAAGATAATCGCTTCGATTATCCGGGCGATTGACGGCTATTTTGAGAGGCAGAAGGCGGCCAGCCGGTCCTGAAGCCGGGCCCGGCGGGGCCGAAGGCGGCCCGGCGGCGGGCCCGGGGCGCTGCGGCCCGGTCGAAGCCGCGGGCGCGGGCCACCACAGGGCTGCCACATTTGGGTGCTACCCCTTGATATGAAAGGGCTTGCATCCGCGGTTGAGGTTCCTTAACGCCTCATTGCGTAGCATGCGCCCCCTGGAGTATCGGGCCCGGGGGCATCGGGCCGGCAGCGGCCGGGGCGGCCAGGAAGCGGGCGGAAGCGCTCGGCGGAGAGAAAAGCTTGAGACGTGCCTTTAAAATCCTCGGCGTCCTGTTCGGACTGGCCCTGATTTGCGCTGTCATCGGGGCGGGCGGCCTGTTCTACGTGTTCTATCACTACGGCCGCGACCTGCCCGACTACAGCCAGCTGGCCGATTACGAGCCGCCGACCGTGACCCGGGTGCATGCCGGCGACGGGCGCCTGCTGGCTGAGTACGCGACCGAGAAGCGGGTCTTCGTGCCGATCACCGCGATTCCGCGCCGGGTGACCAACGCCTTCCTCTCGGCCGAAGACAAGAACTTCTACGACCACCCCGGCGTCGACTTCGTCTCGGTGCTGCGCGCGGTGGTCACCAACGTCGCCAACTTCGGCTCCGACCGCCGGCCCGTCGGCGGCTCGACCATTACCCAGCAGGTGGCCAAGAACTTCCTGCTGAGCAACGAGGTCGCCCTGGAGCGCAAGATCAAGGAGGCCATCCTCGCCTTCCGCATCGAGCACGCCTTCACCAAGGAGACGATCCTCGAGCTCTATCTCAACGAGATCTATCTGGGCTTCGGCTCTTACGGCGTGGCGGCGGCGGCGCTGAACTATTTCAACAAGTCGCTCGACGAGCTGACCATCGCCGAGGCAGCCTACCTGGCGGCGCTGCCCAAGGCGCCCAACAACTACCACCCGGTGCGCAAGCACGACGCCGCGGTGGCGCGGCGCAACTGGGTCATCGGCCGCATGGCCGAGGACGGGCGGATCACCCAGGCCGAGGCAGAGGCCGCCCAGGCCGAGCCGCTGGTGGTCCGCGAGCGCGACAATACGGAGGTCGTTGAGGCCCAGTACTTCGCCGAGGAGACCCGGCGCGAGCTGGTGCGCCTCTACGGCGACGACAGCCTCTACACCGGCGGCCTGTCGGTGCGCACGACCCTGGACCCGCGGCTGCAGGACATCGCCAACCGGGTGCTGCGCGACGGCCTCATCGCCTATGACCGGCGCCACGGCTGGCGCGGCCCGCTGCAGGAGATCGAGGTGGGCGAGGGCGTGGACCCGGTGGTGAGCCTGCAGGAGATCGAGCGCCCGATCGGCATCGACGAGACCTGGCGTCTGGCCGCGGTCACCGGCACCAGCGCCAAGCAGGCGGACATCGTCCTGGCCGACGGCACCACGGGTCACATTCCCATGGCCGAGCTGGCCTGGGCGCGCAAGTGGATCAAGAACCAGCACATCGGCTACAAGCCCAAGAAACCCAGCGACGTACTGAAGGCCGGCGAGGTCGTCCTGGTCGAGGCGGTGAGCGAGGACGAAGACGGCAAGGCCTACGGCCAGAACGCCTTCGGCCTGCGTCAGATCCCCGACGTGAACGGCGGGCTGGTGGCGCTGGACCCGCACACCGGCCGGGTCCTGGCCATGGCCGGCGGCTTCTCCTACGAGCGCAGTGAGTTCAACCGCGTGACGCAAGCCAGGCGCCAGCCGGGCTCGGCCTTCAAGCCCTTCGTCTACCTGGCCGGGCTCGACAGCGGCTTCACGCCGGCGACCATGATCCTGGACGCGCCCTTCGTGCTGGACCAGGGTCCCGGGCTCGGCAAGTGGAAGCCCTCCAACTACTCCAAGGAATTCTACGGCCCCACCCCCATGCGCGTCGGCATCGAGAAGTCGCGCAACCTGATGACCGTGCGCCTGGCGCAGACCATCGGCATGGAGAAGGTGGTGGAGTACGCGCGCCGCTTCGGCATCATCGACAATATGGAGCCGGTGCTCTCCATGTCGCTGGGCGCCGGTGAGACCACCCTGATGCAGATCACTACCGGCTACGCCATGCTGGTGAACGGCGGCAAGCGCATCTCGCCGACGCTGATCGACCGGGTGCAGGACCGCAACGGCCGCACCATCTACCGCCACGACCTGCGCGAATGCGAGGTCTGCCGCGTCGAAGCCTGGCAGAACCAACCGCCGCCCGGGCTGCCCGACGAGCGCGAGCAGGTGGCCGACCCGGCCTCCGCCTACCAGATCGTCGGCATGCTGCAGGGCGTGGTTCAGCGCGGCACCGGCCGGCGCATCGCCTCGCTGGGCATGCCGCTGGGCGGCAAGACCGGGACCACCAACGACAACATCGACACCTGGTTCATCGGCTTCAGCCCCGACCTGGCCGTCGGGGTCTTCGTCGGCTTCGACGAGCCGCGCACCCTGGGTCCGCGCGACACCGGCTCCAACGTCGCCGCGCCGCTGTTCAAGGCCTTCATGGCCGAGGCGCTGACCAAGGAGGATGTCGTGCCCTTCCGTATCCCGCCGGGGATCCGCCTGGTGCGCCTCAACGCCGAAACCGGCCAGCTGGCGCGTCCGGGCGACAAGCACGTCTTCCTGGAGGCCTTCAAGCCGGGCACCGAGCCGGCGCCGGGCCGCCAGGTGGTGCTGGACGGCGGCTACAACCCCACTACCGGCAGCACCGCGGCCAGCGGCACCGGCGGCCTCTACTAGAACCTGCACGCACGAGGGTCTGTACTGGGGTGGGCGGAATCCGCTACAAGTTCCCCGGAAACATCTAGCCGCGGCCCTGGAAGGTATTCGGGCGGCGGCCCATCAAAGAATGATCAAGGAGTGCTTATGCGCGCCGAAATCCAAGCGGTGGCAGACGAGGTTCGTCAGTCGTTGGCCCTGCTGAGGAGGCATCTTTGACGTCGATGCCGCGACGCTTCGCCTCGACGAGCTGAACGCCGAGGCCGAGAACCCCGAGCTCTGGAACGACCCGGAGAGCGCCCAGAAGGTGATGCGCGAACGCACCCACCTGGAGCAGTCGCTGAAGGAGTTCCACGCCATCGAGAGCGAGCTGGAGGACGCCGTGACCCTGGCCGAGCTGGGCGAGGCCGAGGACGACGAGGACAGCATCCAGGAGGCCCAGGGCCAGCTCGAGGCCCTGCAGGCGCGCGCCGCCAAGCGTCAGCTCGAGAGCCTGCTCTCCGGCGAGGCCGACGGCAACGACTGCTATCTGGAAGTCAACGCCGGTGCCGGCGGCACCGAGGCCCAGGACTGGGCGCAGATGCTGCTGCGCATGTACGTGCGCTGGGCCGAGGCGCACGGCTACAAGATCGAGTGGCTGGAAGAGAGCGCCGGCGAAGAGGCGGGGATCAAGTCGGCCTCGGTGAAGGTGATCGGCCAGAACGCCTATGGCTGGCTGAAGACCGAGTCCGGCGTTCACCGCCTGGTGCGCATCTCGCCCTTCGACTCCCAGGCGCGGCGCCATACCTCCTTCGCCTCGGTCTGGGTCTACCCCGTGGTCGATGACGCCATCGAGATTGACGTTCAGGACAAGGACGTGCGCATCGACACCTACCGCGCCTCGGGCGCTGGCGGGCAGCACGTCAACAAAACCGATTCCGCGATCCGCATCACCCACCTGCCGACCGGCATCGTGGTGCAGTGCCAGAACGACCGCTCGCAGCACAAGAACCGGGCCCAGGCCTGGAGTATGCTGCGCGCCCGCCTCTACGAGCATGAGCTGCAGAAGCGCGAGGCCGAGGCCCAGGCGGAGGCGGACTCCAAGACCGACATCGGCTGGGGGCACCAGATCCGTTCCTACGTGCTGCAGCCCTACCAGATGGTGAAGGATCTGCGCACGGCGGTGGAAAAGGGCAACGCTCAGGGCGTGCTGGACGGCGACATCGACGCCTTTCTGGAGGCTTCCCTGGCGGCGCGCCTGGACCGGGGCTCGGCGGAGGCCGGGGCCGAGGCCTGAGCCTTGTCCAGGGTTTACCCCGTCAGAACGGTTTCCCTCGGCGCCATAAGACTCTAGTCATGCTCAGGTCATGCATTTGTTAACCTGGGGTTGGCAGACTGCAGGCCGCTGACCGGCAGCGGCGGGGGAAAGAAATGGTGAAGCTTGACAAGGAGATAGCGGAGACGGCGGTGCCGGCTGGCGGCGCCGCGATCGATTTCGACGCCCCCGGCTACATCGACGACCCCTATCCCCATTACCATGCCTTGCGCGCGGCGGCGCCGGTCTACCCCAGCCCCTGGGGCGATTGGTATCTGACCCGTTTCGCCGATGTCGCCCAGGTGCTGACCGACCAGCGCTTCCAGCGCCAGTCGCCCAACGGTGCCAACCCGATCAGCGGCGAGGCGCGGCAGGCGACGCCCCTGGACCGCATGCTGAGCCGCTGGATGGTGTTCATGGACCCGCCGGCCCACACCCGGCTGCGCCGCCTGGCCGGCAAGGCCTTCACCCCCAAGCTTGTCGCCTCCCTGCGCGGCGATATCCGCGCCATCGCCGGGCGACTGCTCGATACGGCGCTGGCCGGCGACGAATTCGACCTCATCGCGGACTTCGCCTATCCCCTGCCGGTCATCGTGGTTTCGCGCATTCTCGGCGTGCCGGCGGAAGACTACGACAAGCTGAAGGTCTGGTCGGGACAGCTGACCCTTGCGCTGGACACCGGCGCGGCGGAGGAGCTCGCCACCGGCATTCCCGCGACCGAGGAGCTGACGGCCTATATGACGGCGCTGATCGACGCGCGCCGCCGCGCGCCGCGCGACGACCTCATCTCGGCCATGCTGGCGGACAGCGCGGACGACGACGCGCTGAGCGAGGAAGAGCTGTTGGCCAACTGCATCTTCCTGCTGTGGGCCGGGCACGAGACGACCAAGAACCTGATCGGCAACGGCACGCTGTCGCTGATCCGCCATCCCGGGGAGTTCGCGCGCCTGGCCGACGACCCGGGGCTGATGGAGCGCGCGGTCGACGAATTCCTGCGCTACGAGAGCCCGATCCAGAAGATCGGCCGCTGGACGCGCAGTGAGGTGGTGATCGGCGGCGAGACGGTTCCCGCCGGCAGCTACGTGGTCAGCATATTCGGCGCCGCCAATCGGGACCCGGCGCAGTTTCCGGACCCGGACCGCCTGGACGTCGGCCGGCGCAACGGCACCAGCCTCGCCTTCGGCAAGGGCATCCATCATTGCCTCGGCTACGGCCTGGCCAAGCTGGAAGGGGAGGTCGCCTTCGCCGCGCTGCTGGAGCGGGTCAGCGCCATCGAGTTGCGCGAGGCCGCCCCCTGCTGGCAGCCCAATTCCTCGATCCGCGGGCTCGAGCGCCTGCTGGTCGCGGTGCGGCGGCGCTGACGGGGCCGGCCGGCAAGGGGGGGAAGGCATGCCGATACCACGCTCGACCGTTCCGGGGATCATCACCCCGGCGATTCCCGGCCGCATGGCGTCGCTGCTGCTGGCGGTCCTCTATCAGCTCGACCAGACCCAGTGGCTGTCGCCCGATGACCTCTTCGCCCAGCAGGCGCGCCAGCTGCGCCTGCTCTTCTCCCACGTGGGGCAGACCGTGCCCTTCTACCGCCAGCGCTTCGCCGAGGCCGGTATCGACCCCAACGCGGAGGTGACGCGGGAGAGCTTCGCGCGCCTGCCGATCCTGAGGCGCGACGAGCTGCAGACCGCCGGGGAGGACATCCACGCCACCAGCCTGCCCAAGTCTCACGGCAAGCGCCATCACATCGAGACCTCGGGCTCGACCGGGCGGGCGGTGCGCATGTTCGGCACCGAGGTGACCGGCCTGTTCTGGCGCGCCTGCGTCATGCGCGAGCACTTCTGGCAGGGCCGCGATCTCGGCGCCAAGCTGGGCGCCATCCGTTGGGCGCGCAAGGGCGTGGCCATGGCGCCCGCCGGCAATCACGGCGACAGCTGGGGGCCTGCGTCCGGCTCGATCTATCCCACCGGTCCGGCGGTAATGCTGAACATTGCCAGCGAGCTGCACGAGCAGGTCGACTGGATGCTGCGCGAACGGCCCGACTACCTGATTTCCTTTCCCTCCAATCTCATGGCCCTGGCCAAGCACTGTATCGAAAAGGGCATCGAGTTTCCCAACCTGAAGCAGGTGCTGACGGTGGGCGAGACGGTGACCCAGCAGGCGCGCGACCTGGTGCGCCAGGCCTGGGACGTGCCCTTGAAGGACTCCTACAGCTGCGAGGAAGCCGGCTACCTGACCATCCAGTGCCCGGAGCAGGAGGTCTATCACGTGCAGTCGGAAAACGTGCTGCTGGAAGTCGTCGACGACGACGGCAGGCCCTGTGCGCCCGGGGAAGTGGGGCGGGTGCTCATCACCAGCCTGCACAACTTCGCGACGCCGCTGATCCGCTACCAACTGGGCGACTATGCGGAGGCCGGGGCAACCTGCGCCTGCGGACGCGGCCTGCCGGTCATCAACCGGGTCCTCGGGCGCCAGCGCAACCGCCTGGTGCTGCCCGACGGCTCGACGGTCTTCCCCTATTTCGGGAACCACGACGAATACAAGGCGATCACGCCCGAGGTTCTGCAGTTCCAGTTCATCCAGCACGACATCGACGAGATCGAAAAGCGCATGGTTGTCTCCGCGCCGCTGACGCCCGAACAGGAAGAGGCGACGCGCGAGCTGATGGTTCGCAACCTCGGGCATCCCTTCCGCATCACCTTTACCTACCTCGATGAGATACCGCTGGGACCGCGCGGAAAGTACGAAGAGTTCATCTCCAAGGTGGATGTCTAGCAGCATGAAGTCCGGAGCAGCAGCATGGGTGAACTGAGGGGACGCGTGGAGCGGACGGCCGGCCTGGATCAGGCGACGCGGGCGGCGATGTTCCGGCTCTATGAGCAATACTACGGCGGCACCAACGAGGAGCTGTTCTTCAGCGATCTCGACGACAAGCAGTATGCGGTGATCCTGCGCGACGACGACGGCACGCTGCAGGGCTTTTCCTCGATCAAGGTCTGGGAAGAAACGCTCGGCGGCAAGCGGTTCCGGATCATGTACTCCGGCGACACCATCGTGCACCAGGATCACTGGGGCCAGCAGGCCCTGGCCTTCACCTGGATCCATTTCTCCGGCGCGCTGAAGTCAGAAGCGCCGGAAACACCGCTCTACTGGTTCCTGCTGGTGAAGGGCCACCGCACCTACCGCTACCTGAAGACCTTCTACCGGGTCTTCTATCCGGCCCATAACCGACCGACACCGCCGGAGGCCAAGGCGCTGATCGACCACCTGGCGGCGGAGAAGTTCGGTGAGTTCTACAATCCGGAAACCGGGGTGGTGCACTTTCCGGAATCGCGTGGCCACCTGAAGGAAGATTGGGCGGAGATTCCGGAAAAGGACCGCCGGCGCCCCGACGTGCAGTTCTTCCTGCAGCGCAATCCCGGCTATACGGTCGGCGACGAGCTGGTCTGCCTCACCGAGCTCAGCCACGACAACCAGAATCCCCTGGCTGCGCGGCTCTTCGACGCCGGCTTCGACGGCGGTCTGGAAGCCGCCCTTTCGAAGGACGGCGAGGGCTAGGGGAAGCTAGTCCGGTTCCTGCGTCAGACGGCGATAGAGGTCGCCGCAGCGCGCGTCGACCTGCGCGGCCTCGGCTTCGCTCAGCACATCACGGTAGCGCCCGATGCTGGCTTCGGAAATCGGCCCGCCGCTCAACTCCGTCACATAGGCGCTCCAGCGCGGGTGGCTGTAGAGCTCGTCCTCGCTGCGGTCGACCTTGCTGCGCCATTGGCCTTCGGCGCCCATGGCTTCGGGCGCCAGGTTCATGCCGCAAAAGCGCGACAGGCGCTGGACCGTCCGCTCGGTATCGCCGATCAGCGCCTCGTAGCTGCTCAGATGGACGCGTTTTTTGAAGGCGGCGGGGCTGGCTTCCGCGGACTGGAGAACCGGCTGGTAGAAGCTGCTGTAGGACCTGCAGAGCTGCTCGATGTCGCGGCCGCTGCGGGCCAGGAAGCTGGTGACGCCCTTTTCGCGATGCTTCTCCCCGACGCCGATCATCGAGGCGATGGTGTCCTTGGGTTCGCGCACCGAGATGACGAAGCGCGCCTGCGGCATCAGCACTGCGGCATGGGGCAGGTAGCTGGCGAGCTCCGGATTCTTCAGGACCAGGTGCTTCGGCGCGCCGAGCCGCCGGTGGGTCTCGGCCAGCAGGCGGTC
>JBNKHC010000042.1:0-2913 GCA_050290145.1 Kiloniellaceae bacterium
CCGTTCTCGGCATAGAGGGCGATGCCTTCGACGGTGACGTGCTCGAAGGTGCGCCAGGTGAGCTTCAGGATCTCCGCCGGCGTGTGCTGCTCGTACCAGCTCAGCGACGCCTTGGCGGTCAGCAGCACCTCCATTTCCTGATGGCTGCGCAGCTCGTCCCGGCGCTTCACGTAGGTCGGCGGCAGAAAGGCCATCTCCACCGCCAGGATGGCGAAGCAGACAAGCAGGGTGATCCGCCGGCACAAGCGGCAGTTCAGGAGTTCCCGCGCTTGAGGCAGAGAAGGGAGGCCGGGGATCATCCAATGAAACCTGCAGGCAGACAAAGTTCCTCTATTATTGGTGGTAGACACTTCAATCCTGGTTAATGCGAGGGCTGGAAAGCCCCGGAATCCGGTCGATGCGCCGCGCTCTCGGGAATGTGATGCGCGCCCGCGGCCGCGGAACAGGAAAACCAGCCGTTGTACGGTTGAATTCACCTTCGGGCGCATTCCACCGCGCCAAATTCGCGCTGCAGCAGCAGGTCCCGCGCCGCTTGTCGTCAACGCCCTGAAGTCGTTAAAATCTGCCTGCCAAGCTTCTGGAAGCATGGCGCTTTGGTGAGGCTGCAGTGAACCGGTCTATGCGACTTTAGTATTGTGGGCGGGTTTTTGGGGAGCCATTAACATATCGCCCACGATGCTCAGGAGACTTGGGTCATCGACGCTCCTCGCCCCGGCGAGGCATCACGCGAGAGGTCGGAAAAGAAGGGCCGTCAGGCCACATCCCCAGAGGAGGAAAGTAATGAGCTGGACAACCCCTAAAGTTATCGAGATCTCCGTCGGCATGGAAATCAACAGCTACGCCTGCGCGGATCTGTGATCTTTCCCCGAAGGGGAATGCATCGATAGGCCGGGATTGCTGTCGGACCCTGTTCGGCGGAACGCCCGGCCTTTTTCCTTTGCGCACTCGTAGCTTCCCGATGCGCCTCCGGCGGCCTCGACGGCCGGGCGGAAGCGGGTCGCGCCGGCGGTACTGTCCGGCAAGACGATCCTTGGGGGAAGCGTGCTTCAAGTCCTGGTGCTCGGTGCGGCGGCCGGCGGCGGCTTTCCGCAGTGGAACAGCAACAACGAAGCCTCGCAGCGGGCGCGGCGCGGCGATCCGCTTGCGCGGCCGTCCACGCAGTCCTCGGTCGCGGTCTCGGCCGACGGCGAAAACTGGGTGCTGCTGAACGCCTCGCCCGACCTGCGCCAGCAGATCAACGACAATCCGCAGCTGCATCCCCGCGAAGGGGTACGGCACAGCCCGATCCGCGCGGTGGTGCTGACCAACGGCGACGTCGACCACGTGGCCGGTCTGCTGACCCTCCGCGAGAGCCATCCGCTGGCGGTCTATGCCACCGGCCGCGTGCTGTCGGTGCTGGAAAACAACACCATCTTCAACGTGCTCAATCCCAAGTTCGTCGACCGCCGGCAACTGCGCCTGGGCGAGACCTTCGAGCCGGCGACCAAGGAGGGCGAGGGGCTGGGCCTCTCCATCACGCCCTTCGCCATCCCCGGCAAGGTGGCGCTCTACCTGGAAGACGAAAAGGCCGGCAACGGCAACTTCGGCACCGTTGAAGAAGACACCATCGCCCTGCGCATCGAGAACCTGGCGGGATCGAACGGCAGCGGCCGCCGCCGCTTCCTCTACGTGCCGGCCTGCGCGTCGCCTTCGCCGACCCTGCAGGCGGAGATGGAGGGCGCGGACCTGATGCTGTTCGACGGCACCCTGTGGCAGGACGACGAGATGAAGGTGCAGGGCGCCGGCGTGAAGACCGGCCGGCGCATGGGCCATATGAGCCTTTCCGGCCCCGACGGCACCCTTGCGACCTTCGCCGACAGCCCGGTGACCCGCAAAGTCTTCATCCACATCAACAACACCAACCCCATCCTGCTGTCGGACTCGCCCGAACGGGCCGCCGTCGAGGCGGCAGGCTGGGAAGTCGCCTATGACGGCATGGAGATAACGCTATGACCCCAGCAACCTCTTCTGCGGCAACGCCTTCCGTGGCTCCTGTCGATCCGGCGCCCCTGGCCGCGCCGCCCTCCGGCCGCCTGCTGCCGCAGGACGAGTTCGAGGAACGCATCCGCCAGATCGGCGCCGAGCGTTATCACTCCCTGCACCCCTTTCATAAGCTGCTGCACGGCGGCAAGTGCAATCACGGCCAGGTTCAGGCCTGGGTGCTGAACCGCTACTGCTATCAGAGCCACATTCCCCTCAAAGACGCGGCGCTGATGTCGCGCACCGACGATCGGGAGCTGCGGCGCGAATGGCGCAAGAGAATCGAGGACCACGACGGCAAGGACGGCAACGAAGGCGGCATCGAACGCTGGCTTATGCTGGCCGAGGGCGTCGGCCTGGACCGTGCCTATGTCGTCTCCGGCGCCGGCATGCTGCCGGCCACCCGCTTTGCGGTGGAAGCCTACGTGCGCTTCGTGCGCGAGCGCACGCTGCTGGAGGCCATCGCCTCGTCGCTGACCGAGCTCTTCGCGCCCAAGATCCACCAGGAGCGTATCGCCGGCCTGCTGGAGCACTACGACTTCGCCAACGAGCGCACTATCGCCTACTTCAAGCGCCGCCTGGACGAGGCGCCCAAGGACGTGAAGTTCGGCCTCGGCTATGTGCTGCGCGAGGCGCGCACCCGCGAGCAGCAGGAACAGGTGCTGGCGGCGGTGCGCTTCAAGACCGATGTGCTCTGGGCGCAGCTCGACGCGCTCTACCACGCCTATGTCGCGCCCGGCCACATCCCGCCCGGCGCCTTCGTGCCGGAAGGTTGCGTGCCGGTGACCGAGCTGGACTTGTAAGGGGAGGGGAGGCGCCCATGACCGAGCGCGTCACCATTACCGAGACCTCGGTGCCCGGCCTGCCGGTCGGCGTGAAGCTGCGCTTCGACAA
>JBNKHC010000043.1:0-2337 GCA_050290145.1 Kiloniellaceae bacterium
AACCCGATGACCGCCGAGGACGCTGCCTTCTCGCTGCAGCGCGCGATCGTTCTCGACAAGTCGCCGGCCTTCATCCTCACCCAGTTCGGTTTCACCGCCGACAACGTGAAGGACAAGATCAAGGCGGTCGACGACATGACCCTGACGATCGAGACCGACAAGGCCTACGCGCCGACCTTCGTGCTGTACTGCCTGACCGCGACGATTTCCTCCATCGTCGACAAGAAACTGGTCATGGAGCACGAGCAGGACGGCGACATGGGCTACAACTGGCTGAAGACCAACTATGCCGGTGTCGGTCCCTTCAAGCTGCGCCAGTGGAAGCCGAACGAGTCGCTGACCCTGGACCGCAACGACGACTACTGGGGCGGCGCGTCGGCCATGAAGCGGGTCATCATCCGCCACATCGTCGAGCCGGCGACCCAGCAGCTGCTGCTTGAGAAGGGCGACGTGGACATCGCCCGCAATCTCGGGCCGGATCAGCTGGAGAGCGTGCGCAAGAACCCGGATCTCTATGTCCAGGACGGCGTCAAGGGCGCGATCTACTACCTGGGCCTGAGCCAGAAGAACGAGGCACTCTCCAAGCCGAAGGTGCGCCAGGCGCTGAAGTACCTGATCGACTATCGGGGCATGGAAGGCACCGTGGTGAAGGACCTGATGAAGATCCACCAGGCTTTCCTGCCCAAGGGCTTCCTGGGCGCCCTGGAGAGCACGCCGTACCATCTGGACGTCAACAAGGCCAAGCAGTTGCTGGCCGAGGCCGGTTATCCCAACGGCTTCAAGGTCACCATGGATACCCGCAACACCTCGCCGATCATGGAGATGGCGCAGTCGATCCAGGCGACCTTCGCCCAGGCCGGCATCGAGCTGGAGATCATCCCGGGCGACGGCAAGCAGACGCTGACCAAGTATCGCGCGCGTAACCACGACATCTACATCGGCCGCTGGGGCCCGGACTATCAGGACCCGCACACCAACGCCGATACCTTCGCGCGCAATCCGGACAACTCGGACGACGCCAAGTCCAAGCCCCTGGCCTGGCGTAACTCCTGGGACATTCCGGAGATGACCAAGATGGCCGATGCGGCCGTGCTGGAGCGCGACCCGGCGAAGCGCGCCGAGATGTACCTGGAGATCCAGAAGGTTCACCAGGCGACCTCGCCCTTCGTCATCATGTTCCAGCAGACCGAAGTGGCGGGCGTGCGCGCCGATACCAAGGGCTTCATCATCGGCCCTTCGTTCGACGACAACCGCTACAAGGGCGTGACGAAGCAGTAGTCCGGACGGATCAAGGACACGTTCCTTCGTGACCAACCAGACGGACAACCTGTCCAGGGCAGGGGCAGGCTTTAAGAGCCTGTCCCTGCCTTCGCCTTTGAAGAGCACCCTCAACCTGGTGACGACGGTCCTGCTGACCTTCCTGGGTCTGCTGCTGGTGACCTTCATCATCGGCCGCGTCGTGCCGATCGACCCGGTGCTGGCCATCGTCGGCGACCGCGCGCCCGAGCATGTCGTCGAGCGCGTGCGCGAGGAACTCGGGCTCAACCGGCCGCTCTACGAGCAGTTCGCCATCTACGTGTGGAACGTGCTGCAAGGCGACCTCGGCAATTCAGTGCTGACCGCCAACCCGGTGATCGAGGACATCAAGCGGGTTTTCCCGGCGACCCTGGAGCTGGCCACCGTGGCGACGCTGTTCGGCGTGCTGCTGGGCGTGCCCATGGGGGTCTGCGCCGGCGTGTACCAGGGACGCTGGCCCGACCAGGTGATCCGCGTGGTGGGCCTGCTCGGTTATTCGATTCCGGTGTTCTGGCTCGGACTCATGGGGTTGCTGGTGTTCTACGCCCGCTGGCCCTGGGGGGAGCTGGTGCCCGGCCCCGGGCGCCTCGACGTCTTCTTTGACGGTCTCGTCGACCCGGTGACCGGCGTGCTGCTGATCGATTCGGCCATGGCCGGGGAGTGGGAGATTTTCTGGAACGCCGCCTGGCACCTGGTGCTGCCGGCGTCGATCCTCGGTTATTTCAGCCTCGCCTATATCAGCCGCATGACCCGTTCCTTCATGCTGGAGCAGCTGAGCCAGGAATACATCACCACGGCGCGGGTCAAGGGCGTGCCGGAGTGGCGCGTCATCTGGGTGCATGCCCTCGGCAACGTCTGGGTGCCGCTGGTGACGGTGATCGCGCTGAGCTACGCCAACCTGCTGGAGGGCTCGGTGCTGACGGAGATCGTCTTCTCCTGGCCCGGCCTCGGCTACTACCTGACCCAGTCGCTGCTGAATGCCGACATGAACGCCGTGCTGGGCGCCACCATGGTGGTCGGCGCCGTCTTCATCGGAATCAA
>JBNKHC010000044.1:0-8210 GCA_050290145.1 Kiloniellaceae bacterium
CCTTCACCCACTTTCCTTGTGCCCTCGGCCGTCCACTACGGCAGCGACGACGCCGACTTCTTCGAGATCATCCGCGACGAGGACGACACCCCGACCTACATCCTCTACCTGGGCGCCGGGGACGACCACGTCATCTTCGACAACACCGGCATCGCGCCGGGCAACGGCAAGGACCTGCTCTCCGCCGGCGAGGGCTGCGACACCCTCGAAGGCGCCGTCGCCGTCGGCGGCAGCTTCGTCGCGGACGGCGGCAGCGGTGACGACTACTTCGACTTCGACTTCAGCTTTTTTGCGCACGGCAGCGCCACCGTCGCAGGGGGCAGCGGCCACGACTACATCGACGTCGTCATCATGATGCCCCCGCCGATCACCTTCAACGAGCCGGCCGCGGCCGGTAGCCTCGCCATCGACGCGGGCGACGGCGAGGACGAGGTCCACCTGACCTACGAACTCGAGAACACCGTGATCACCAGCTATGCCTTCCACGGCAACGGCGATGTCGATCTCGGCGACGGCGACGACTGCCTGATCTTCGACATCGTCGGCAACGTGCCGACGGCAAGCGGCCCGGTGACGCTGGGGCCGCTGCACATCTCCGCCGGCGAGGGCGACGACGAGGTCGCCATCGTCGGCGGCGAGTACATCGACTCGATTGAGCTGCTGAACGGCGTTATCGACACCGGCGACGGCCAGGACGAGATTTTCCTGTCCGGCCCGCTCGGCGGCCGCGTCGACGTCGATGCCGGCGCCGACAACGACATCATCGTCATCAATGTCTCCTTCTCGGAGTCGCTCGCGCCCGGTACCTACTACGACGTTCACGGCGGGGCCGGCGACGACGAGATCAAGGTCTTCGCCGAAGCCAGCGACGACATGGGCTGGGATGACGCCTTCCATGTCAGGGGCGGCGCCGGCATGGACACGTTCGTGGTGACCAAGGGCCAGGAGACCGTGGTCATCGACGACTTCACCCTGGGCGAGGACGAGCTGTTCCTCAACGGCATCTTCTCAGAGGACGAGTTCGACGCGACCCTGATCTCCAAGGTCGGTCCGGCGAGCACCGGCATCTTCGACGAAGAGGCCAACCTCATCGCGGTGCTGCAGGGCATCGCGCCGGAGGACCTGACCCCGGGCGACTATACCCTCGGCGAGTATATCCCCGTGTCCTGATGCGCCTGCCATCCCTCTGCCCTGCCGGAAAGTGACGTCCGGGCACGGTCCCCGCGGGGTTACGACATCACAGTCACCTCCGCGACGCGGCCCTTGAGGATGCCGCGAATTTGGCTTGCGAGGCTGGTGAACTCGTCGGCGCGGGCCGAGGTGCGGCGCCAGACCAGGCCCAGGGTGCGGCTGGGCGGGCGGCTGCGCAGGGGCCAGGTGATCACCTCGCTGTCCTTTGAAATCTCCGAGCGCACATAGAGTGCCGGCAGGAAAGCGAGGCCCATTCCCATGCCGACCATTTGCCGGAGGGTGTCCAGGCTGGTGCCCTCGAAGTCGAGGGCCATGCGGGCACCGTAGTCCCGGCACAGCGCCTGCACCTGGTCGTGCAACCGGTGACCGCGCTCCAAGGCCAAGATGGTCTCGCCTTTCAGGTCCGCGCGTTCGATGACCGCTTTGCCGGCCAGGGGATGGTCGCGCGCGCCCGCGATCAGCAGCGGCTCGCGAAACACCCGGGCGACCTGCAATTCGGCGCCCTTGACCGGCAAGGGAAAGATCAAGAGGTCGAGGCGGCCATCTTCCAGGTCTTGCAGCAGTGTGCCGGGCAGACCCTCGCGCACGTGCAGCTTCAACTCCGGATAGCTTTCATGCAACTCCGGCAGGATGTGCGGCAGCAGATAGGGGCCCAGCGAATGCAGCACGCCGAGGCGCAGTGTGCCGCTCAGGAGTCCTTGGCCGGCCCGGGCGACAGCGATCAAATCATCGGTTTCCCGCAATATCCGCTGGGCGCGGCTCGCGACCTCCTGGCCGACGTCGGTCAGCACCACGCGCGTGCGACTGCGCTCGACCAACTGCACGCCGAGGCGTGTCTCCAGCGCGCGCAGCTGACCGCTCAAGGTGGGCTGGCTCACGTGGCAACGCTCGGCGGCCCGGCGAAAATGTCGCATTTCGGCCAGGGCAACAAGACAACGCAGTTGCTTCAAAGTCGGCATGGCGGCTCCGGATGTAGGGCGCGGTCGGGCGCCGAGGCGCCCGCTCCGGTCACCTGTGCGATGCCCGCAATTCCAGCAAAGCACAGTTCCTTTTGATAGTAAAATCCTATCAAAGCTTCTCGAAAAAACGATTAGAACTATCACACAGCCGGCCCAATTTGATCCCGAGAGTCATCGATCTTGATGCGTGATGGAGGGCGAAAAATGGTCTGGCGTTTCCTGAAACAGTACGGCATGAGCAAGGCCAGTGACGTGCTCGACGAATTCGCCAGTGCGGTGGTCGCCTTTGATCCGGAGGTCGCGAGCCGGGCCCAGATCGAGATGATGGAGGCCGAGCTGCGGAAGCTCGGCCGGCGTCTTGCCGAGGCTGAAGCCGAGGTGCGCCGCGAGCATCAGGAGACGGCCGCGCTCCGCGAGTCCTACGCCACCTATCTGAAGGCAGCACGCCAGCTCGAAACCCAGCTGGCGGAGAACCCGCACCCGGAGATCGAAGCGAGCCTCGCCAAGATCGTCGCCAAGCTCGAGACATTGAAGCCGGAGATCGAGCGCGAAGAGCAAGAGGACCGCGAGGTCGAGGCTTGGCGTGTCGAGCTGCGCAGGTCTTTTGAGGAGCTTGGCCGGAAGCTGAAGCGGGCCCAGGGCGATCTGCGCTCGGCGCGCCGGCAGATGGATATGGTACGCCTGCAAAAACAGCGCGTGGAGGAACGGGAGCGCCGGGCCGAGGCGGCGGCGGGGATGACCAGTTCGATCTCGACCCTGAGCGTTGCCCTCGACGCCATGAACCGGCAGACGGCTCATTTGCGCGCGGAGACAGAGGCTCTGCAGTTCAAAGCCGGCCTGTTTCAGGCCGAACAGCTCGAGAACGACCCGCACATCGCGGCCGCGCTCGACGCCGCGCGCGGCAAGCGTGGACGCAGCCGCCAAAGCCTGAGCGAGCGCTTAGCCGCCTTGGACGGCCCCGCGGCGCCGCGCAGCCTGACGGCAGCCGAATAACGCCGGAAAGCAAAGTCACCCAATCGGTCGCCCGTTCCTCTCCTGGATGAGGATGCGGAGGCGCTTGAAGCCAGGCGGCTGAGGCGGGGTGGGCCGCCCGCCCCGTCCGGCCGCCGAAGACAAAGGCAAGGAACTGTGATCATGACCCGAACAAAAGCGTTTCAGCGGCTCGAGGAACTGTGGCGTCATGACGCGGCGGGCGGCGTTCTGCTGATGACGGCCGCCGCCCTGGCCCTGGTGCTCGACAATTCCCCCCTGGCCTGGCTCTACGATGGCCTCCTGGCCACACCGGTGGTCGTGCAGGTGGGGGCTCTCCTGCTCGACAAGCCGCTGCTGCTCTGGATCAACGACGGTCTCATGGCCGTCTTCTTCTTTCTGGTCGGGCTCGAGATCAAAAGAGAGCTCTTGGAGGGCCGCCTGTCGAGCTGGCGTGAGGCCGCATTGCCGGCCATTGCCGCCCTCGGCGGTATGGTCGTGCCGGCCCTGATCTACCTCGCCATCGCCGGCGGCGATCCCACGGCGGCGCGCGGTTGGGCCATCCCGGCGGCAACGGACATCGCCTTTGCCCTGGGCGTGCTGGCGCTGCTCGGCAGCCGCGTGCCCGTGGCGCTCAAGGTCTTCCTTCTGGCCTTGGCGATCCTCGACGACCTCGGCGCCATCGTGATCATCGCGCTGTTCTATACCGCCGACCTCTCCCTCGCGTCGCTTGCCATCGGCGGCGTCGGCGCGGCGGCTCTGATCGCCATGAACCGGTTCGGCGTGCGGCGGGTCGCTCCCTATCTTCTGATCGGGCTGGTGATGTGGGTCTGCGTGCTGAAATCCGGCGTCCACGCCACCCTGGCCGGCGTCGTTGTCGCGCTGACCATCCCCCTGCGGGTCGACAGGGACGCGGAAGAGGCTCCGTTGGTCCGCCTGGAGCACGCCCTGCACCCTTGGGTCGTCTTCTTCGTCATGCCGGTTTTCGCCTTCGCCAATGCCGGCGTGGCTTTGGGTGGCCTCACCTTGGCCGATCTGCTGGCCCCGGTGCCGCTGGGGATTGCCTTCGGCCTGTTCTTCGGCAAGCAGCTGGGGGTCTTTGGCTTTGCCTGGGTCGCGACCCGCGCGGGTCTCTGCCGCCTGCCGGACGGCATCACCTGGGCGCAGGTTTACGGCGCCGCCCTCTTGGCCGGCATCGGCTTCACCATGAGCCTGTTCATCGGCACCTTGGCCTTCGCCGATCCCGGCCACGCAACGGCGGTGCGGCTCGGTGTGCTGTCGGGCTCCATCCTCTCCGCCGTCGTCGGCTACTGGGTCCTCCGCCTGGCAACGGAACCGGCGCAGTCTGAGTCGCCCTTGCCCCGGCGGCGGGCCCGGGCGACGGCCTGATCATGCGGCCCGAACCGTGACCGCCGACCCTGCGCCAGGTAACTTCGGCCTTCCACCATCGGTCTAGCGCGCGGTGCCGCCCCGGTGCGCGCGCGCAGGCCACGGCCGGAGAAATGCCTGGTTTTCAGAGATGCAATTCTGGCATTTGGCGGGCCCGACAGGATTCCCTCTGTCTTTAGAGGGCAGCGCTCTATCCAGCTGAGCTACGGGTCCTGAGAGGGGCCCCTCTGGGGGCAGGTCGGGACAATACTGCAAGATCCCGAGGGGCGACGCGGGCAGCGGCACCTTCGTGGTGACCAAGGGCCAGGAGACCTGGCCATCGACGACTTCACCCTGGGCGAGTACGTCCCCCTGTCCTGATGCGCCGGGGCACTGCCCGGCTGTCCTCGGACCGACAACCAATCGGATTGTAGTCGACCAAGTCTCAACGGAGAGCTTTCTGGGCGGATGGTCTGTGGATCATGTTTCCGAAGGCATCAAAATGGGCGGTACAACCAGCGAAATCCGTAACCGCGTTGTAGGAGTCCTCCGGTTCATCGCTGTATGCTGAGGAAGCCATGAGGATTTCAGCGATAGCGACCAGACCGGGAAGTTGAGCCGATGAGCGTAAATGCCCTCAAGGACGCGCGGCTGGTTGCAGTCTGCACGCCGGACAATGTCGGCCGGCTGATCGGTAAGCGCGTGCCGATCCGGCGCTGGCCCGAGATCGCGGCCGAAGGCATGAAAATGCCCAGCTTCCATCTGGCCACCGGTATTGAGAATGTGCCCGCGCTCGACCTCGCCGTGACGGGATATCATACGGGCTGGCGCGATGGTCTCCTGATGCCCCGGCCGGAGACGGCGGTGAGCACCTCGCTCGAGCCCCAGACCGCCATTGTGCTTGCCGACGTGCTAGATAGCGACGGCGCCGCCGTGGCCGAGGCACCGGCGGCTATCCTTGCCCGCCAGGTTGACCGGCTTGCCACCCACGGCCTAAGGGCGACCGTGGCAACGGAGCTGGAGTTCTATCTCTACCGCACCAGCTATCGTGAAGCGCATGCCCGCGACTATCGGGATCTGGAACCCTACTACCATCTGCGCGGCGGCCACGACGTGCTTATCTCCGGCGTCGCAGAGAGCTTCACCGAGCCCCTGCGAGCGGTCCTGAACGAGGCTGGGATGTCGGTCGAGAGCACTCTCGGTGAGTCCGGTATCGGCCAGATTGAGATCAACCTGACACCCCGCGATCCGGCCGCCGCGGCCTACCAGCACGTGCTTTTCAAGTACCTGACCAAGGGGCTGGCACTGCACGAGGGGCTGGCCGCGACCTTCATGGCCAAGATCGACCCGGCCCTGCCGGGCTCCAGCGGACATGTCCACATCCAGATCACCGACACCGAAGGACAAGGGATCATGGGCGCGGCGCCGGAGGTGGGCGGCGACGCCCTCCGGCTAAGCCCGCGCGGAGCAGCCTTCCTGGCCGGAGTTCTGGCACATGCGCGGGATTTTCAGCTCTTGCACATGCCCTATCATAATTCGTTCAAGCGGCTGCAGCCGTACTGCTCCGCGCCGACCAACATTAGCTGGGCGGCAGAAAACCGGACGGTCATGGTCCGCACGCTCGGTCGCGGAGCGCAGTTGCGCCTTGAGTTCCGCCTGCCGGGCGCAGACATGAACCCCTATTTCTCGATCGCCGGGTTGCTCGCCGCGGGGATCGCCGGTCTGGAGGCTGGAGCGCCGCCCCCGGCGCCGTTGGCGGGCAATGCCTATACCGCCGACCCGCTCGCCGCGCCGCCTCTCGCCCGGACCCTGGGCGATGCCATCGCGGCGTTCGAAAACTCTGCCGTCGCGGCCGAGGCGCTGACGCCCGCGGTGCGCGACCACCTCGCCAGGCTTGCCAAGACCGAATGGATGGCCGAGCTCGGTGTTGTCACGCAGTGGGAAATCCGGCGTGGCTTCGAGCGGGCCTGAAAGGACGCGTCGGACATCGCGCCATGGATCGGCAGCGTCGCCCTTACCTGCCCAGGACTCCGGCAAGTCCGAGCCTTTCGTCCCTCTGACACTGCCCAGCCAGGGTGCCGGCTGAGCCCATGCTGGAGCCTTTCCAGCGGTTTCTGGCAAGCCAGGTCCAAGCGCTTGACCGATCAGCCGTTTCGCGATGAAGTAATCTAAGATCCCTGTCGAATTGGAATGGGGCCGGCCGGTAAGAGCGCTGCATGAGGCACGTATTTCCGTGAGAACCCTTGTTCGTCTGATCGGCGCCTTGGCGCTGGCGCTGGCGCTCGGCGGCGCCGCTCTTGCGCAGGAGACCGTGCGGATCGCCACGGAGGGCTCCTATCCGCCGTGGAATGCCACCAAGTCCGACGGGACGCTGGTCGGTTTCGACATTGATGTCGGCAACGCCATGTGCGAGCGAACGGGGATAACCTGCGAGTGGGTCCCCCAGCAATGGGACGGCATCATCCTGGGTCTGCTCGCCGGACACTACGACCTGATCATTTCCAGCATGTCGATCACCGACGAGCGGCGCAAGCGCATCACTTTCTCTGATGCCTACGTCACCGATCCGGTGTTTTTCGTCGCCGCCGCGGATTCCGAGCTGCAGTCGGCCACGAAGCTGGAAGAGGTGCAGTCGCTGCTGGTCGGTAAAGCGGTCGGCGTCCAGCCCGCAACGGTCCACGCCAATTTCCTGCAGCAGTATCTCGGCGACACGATCGAAATGCGCCTCTACGACACCCAGGACAACATAATTCTCGACCTCGCGTCCGGTCGGATCGATGCGGGATTGGCTCACCGCTCGAGCTGGCAAGCCTTCTTACAGACTAAGGAGGGAGCCGGGTTCGACACCTTCGGTCCGCCGCTGACCGGAAGCGACTATCCAGTGCTGGGCGAGGGTACCGGCATCGGCCTCCGCAAGGAGGACAGCGGGCTTCTGATCCTGGTGAACGGGGCGCTGGCCGCCATGAAGGCCGATGGCACCATGAAGGCGCTGTCCGAGAAGTGGTTCGGCTACGACATTACGATGTACTGACGCGCTGGAGACTGCCGTTCAGGATGGCCTCCTCGAAGGTGCGGCCTTGCGCGCGGATCCCACCCGGTCGCCTCTGGACGTTTGCTCGGCAAGGCGATTACCGGATGATCCCTCCGTTGAAGTCGCGACGCGGCGCGGCGGCCGCCCCGAGAGGGGCGTTCAGCCGCCGTTCGATCCGCCGCGCCACGAGGATCACGCCGTAGACGAGGATAAGGTAGAGGACGGCTGCCAGCCCGAAGGCTTCATAGAACGTAAAGTCGCGTGCGCCCATTGAACGGGCAACGCCTGTAATGTCCATCATGGTGATGATTGAAACCAGCGACGTCGCCTGGATTTGATACACGACCTGATTGTTGTAGGCGGGCAAGCCGATGCGGATCGCGCGCGGCAGGATCACGAGGCGGAGCCGCAACCACGGCTTCAGCCCGAGCGCGCCGGCCGCCTCGACCTCGCCCCTCGGGATCGCCGCAATCGCACCCCTCAAGATCTCCGAAGTGTAGGCTCCGTTGTTCAGCGTCAGCGTCAGCACCGCGCAGAACCAGGGGTCGCGGAAAAATGTCCAGAGCCCGACCGAATCGAGCTCGGGCCGGAATTGTCCACTGCCGTAGTAGATCAGAAAAATCTGCGCAAGCAGCGGCGTGCCCCGGAAGAAGAAAACGTAGGCGGTGGAGAGGCCGAAGAGCGCGCGATTG
>JBNKHC010000045.1:0-16274 GCA_050290145.1 Kiloniellaceae bacterium
CTGGCCGCCGACTACCTGGTCATGGCCGCCTGGCTGGCCTACCTGAAGTCGCGCCTGCTGCTGCCGGAGACCGGCACCGAGGAGGAGCCGAGCGGCGCCGAGATGGCCGCCGCTCTGAAGTTCCAGATGCAGCGCCTGCAGGCCATGCGCGACGTCGGCGAGAAGCTGATGGCATTGCCGCAGCTCGGCAACGACATCTTCTTCCGCGGCACGCCGGAGCGGGTGAAGGCCCGCACCACCACAACCTACGACGCGACGCTGTTCGATCTGCTGAAGGCCTATGGCCGACAGCGCGCCAAGGCCGGGCCGAAGAACCTGCAGATCCACGCGACCGAGCTGTTCTCCGTCGACGAGGCGGTGACCCGCCTGTCCACCATGCTGGGCGCCATCCCCGGCTGGCGCACGCTGAGGTCCTTCCTGCCGCCGGAGCTGCAGATGCATGGCGACCCGCTGCTGCGGCGTTCCGCCCTGGCCTCGACCTTCGCGGCGACCCTTGAGATGTGTAAGGCAGGCAAGCTGCGCATTCGTCAGGATGGCACCTTCGGTCCCATCTACCTGCGCAGCGCCGCCGAGGAGCAACAGGAGCAAGTATGACCTCCGAAATCCCAGAGGCCGAAACCCCAGAGGCCGAAATTCCAGAGACCGAAGCGCCGGAGATGGTCAAGGCCGAGGACCACGACGTCCCCGAGGACGCGGACACCGAGGCCGAGCTGGCCGCGGAGGCCGACGACGACGCAGCGGAAGAGGACGAGGACTCCGAGTCCGGTGAGGACGAGTCTGGGGAGACCGAGACGGGTGCCTCCGACTTCGACAACCTGCGGCTTATTGAGGCGCTGCTCTTCGCTTCCGCGGAGCCGCTGGCGCCGGCGCAGCTCGCACGCTTCCTGCCCGAGGACGTGAAGCTGGAGCCGCTGCTCAACGACCTGCAGACGCTCTACGCCAACCGCGGCGTGAACCTGGTGAAGCGCGGCGCACGCTGGGCCTTCCGCACGGCCGAGGATCTCGCCCCGCGCATGGAGCTGGAGAACAAGGTGGTGCGCAAGCTGTCGCGCGTCGCCCTGGAGACCCTGGCGGTGATCGCCTACCACCAGCCGGTCACCCGCGCCGAGATCGAGGAGGTGCGCGGCGTCGCGCTCTCCAAGGGCACCCTCGACGCGCTGCTGGAGATCGGCTGGATCCGGCCCAAGGGGCGCCGCAAGACCCCGGGCCGTCCGGTTACCTGGGGCACCTCCGACGCCTTCCTCGACCACTTCGGCCTGGAAGGGCTGGATGCCCTGCCGGGCGTCGAGGAGCTGAAGGCCGCGGGCCTGCTCGATACCCGCCCGGCGCTGACCGCCCTCGGCGACCGCGGCCTGCTGCCGGCTGCCGGGGAGATCGCGCCGGAAGAGGTCGACGAGGACGAGGACGACGAGGACGAGAGCGAGATCATCGAGGGCAGCGAGCGCGAGCTGCTCGACGCGACCTTCGGCGAGGACATGCTGCCGCAGGAGGTCGATCTCTCAGCGGTCGGCGCGGCGGCGGATGAGGACGGCGCCGACGACGACCTGGAAGACGAGGTGCTCGAGACCGCCGGAGAGGCGGTCGAAGACGCCACCGCGGACGTGAGCGCCGGGGGCGCCGTAGACGCCGACCTTGAAGAAGGGGACTTCGAAGCGGAAGCTTTCGAGGAAGCCGACTTCGACGAGGCCGACGACGACCTGGAAGCCGCCGAGGCGGAGTCCGAGGATGAACCCCAGCGGAGCACAGGTTGACCCGCGCGGCCGGCCGTCGCTGAGCTTTCCCCATGTCGTCGCTATCCCTGGAGCATGTGAGTCACGCCTTCGGCGACCTGCTGGCGGTCGATGACCTCAGCCTGACGCTGGAGCCGGGCGAGGTGGTCTGCCTGCTGGGGCCCTCGGGTTGCGGCAAGACCACGGCGCTGCGGGTCGCGGCGGGCCTGGAGCCGCTGCAGCAGGGGCGGGTGCTGATCGACGGGGAGGTGGTCGCCGGCGAGGGCCGCGAGCGGCCGCCGGAGGAGCGCTCCGTCGGCCTGGTCTTCCAGGATTACGCCCTCTTTCCCCACCTCTGCGTGGCCGACAACGTGGCCTTTGGCCTGAGCCGTCTTGCGGCGGCCGAACGCCGCAGCCGGGTGAGCGAGGCCCTGAAGCTGGTCGGCATGGCCGCGGCCGCCGAGGCTTATCCGCATATGCTCTCCGGCGGCCAGCAGCAGCGCGTGGCCCTGGCGCGCGCCCTGGCGCCGCGGCCGCGGGTCATGCTGCTGGACGAGCCTTTTTCCAACCTGGATGCCCGGCTGCGCCAGCAGGTGCGCGACGACACGCTGCACGTCCTCAAGCAGAGCGGCACCACCACGCTGATGGTCACCCACGACCCCGAGGAGGCCATGTTCATGGCCGACCGCATCGCCCTGATGCGTGAGGGCCGCCTGGTCCAGCAGGGAACGCCGGCCAACCTCTACTATGAGCCGGCCAACGCCTTTGCAGCCTCTTTCTTCAGTGAAGTCAACTATTTGGAAGGCGTTGTTAAAGCAGGAGAGGTGGCTACGCCCTTCGGGGCGGTGTCCGCCGGGGAACTGCCCGAGGGCAGCGCCGTGCAGGTGCTGATCCGACCCGAGGCGCTGCATCTGACGCCGGTCGACGACGGCTGCCCGGTGCCGCCGCATAGCGTGGCGGTCATGGCCGCGCGGCTGATGGGCCGCACCAGCCTCATTCACCTGCGCAGCCTTGAACTGCCCGAGGGGTCTCCTCATTTTCATGCCCGGGTGCCGGGGCGCTTCCTGCCCCAGGAACGGCAGTGTCTGGCGGTTGCCCTGGACCGGGCGCAAGCCTTTGTTTTTCCCCGTGAGGGCGGTTAACCCTGTTGTGCAGGAGCGTTGCGGCGGCGGGGGCTTTTTGCGATAGTCCGCCTCAATAGGCGATTACGACGAATTTTGGGAGATCCCGGAATGGGAACCTTTAGTATCTGGCACTGGCTCATCGTGCTGGTTGTTGTGCTTGTTCTGTTCGGCGGCGGCGGCAAGATTCCGAAGCTGATGCGCGACATGGGACAGGGTATCAACGCCTTCAAGAAGGGCCTTAAGGAAGACGGTAAGAAGAAGGAAGAAGAGACGGCCGGCGACAGCCCCAAGGTCATTGACCAGGACAGCGCCGCCATGTCGTCTTCCGAGGAAAAGGACAAGGCGGCCAACGGCTGAGGCCGGGCCGGCCGCGTCCTTGCGCCGTGCCTTCGCGATGATGGGCGCCCATGTTTGATATCGGTTGGTCCGAGATGGCGGTGATCGCCTTGATCGCCCTCGTCGTAATCGGACCGAAAGACCTTCCCAAAACGATGAAGACCATTGCGCATTGGATGCGCAAGGCGCGTTCGCTCACGCGTGAGTTCCAGTCCGGCATCGACGAGATGGTCCGCGAGGCCGAGTTGGAAGATGCCAAGAAGGCGCTGGAAGCGACCCGCGGCGGCAACCTGCAGCGTACGCTCTCCAATGCCCTCGACCCCGACGACGAGGTCGGCGGCGAGGTGCGCGCCATCGAGAAGGAAGCGCGCAGCGACGGCGGCAGCTCTGGTTCCGAAGCGGGGAAGAGCGAGAGCAACGCGGACAAGGCCGCCGCCAAGATGCCCTCGGCCAACGTGGCGCCGGCCCATTCCCTGACGCCGGCGGCGACCGAGACCCCGCAGGCCGGCACAGCCGAGAGCGGCGGCGGTGAAGCCGCGCCGGCCTCCGGCGACGAAGGGTCCAAAAAGACCGCATGACCACGGTGACGGACAATCCCGACGACAAGAAGATGCCGCTGCTCGATCACCTGATCGAGCTGCGCCAGCGTCTGCTCTATTCGGTCGTGGCGCTGCTGGTGGTCTTCCTGGTGTGCTTCTACTTCGCGCAGCCGATCTTCCAGTACCTGGCCCAGCCGCTGGCCGATGTGATGCTGAAGCACGGGATCGAGGAGCATTTCCGGCGCATGATCTTCACCGCGCTGACCGAGGTCTTCTTCACCTACGTGAAGGTGTCCTTCTTCGCCGCGGCCTTCATCTGCTTTCCCGTCTTCCTGACCCAGTTCTGGCTCTTCGTGGCGCCTGGGCTCTACAAGCACGAGAAGTCGGCATTGCTGCCGTTCCTGGTGGCGACGCCCTTCCTGTTCTTCCTGGGCGGGGCGCTGGTCTACTACATCATCTTCCCCTTCGCGGCGACGTTCTTCATCGGCTTCGAGGTGCCGGGCACCGACTCCTCGCTGCCGATCCAGCTCGAGCCGAAGGTCAACGAGTACCTCTCGCTGCTCATGCAGCTCATCTTTGCTTTCGGGTTGTGCTTTCAGCTGCCGGTGGTGATGACCCTGCTGGCGCGGGTCGGCCTGGCCACCTCCAAGGGTATGGCCGCCAAGCGCAAATACGCCATCGTCGGCGTCTTCATCGTCGCGGCGATCTTCACGCCGCCGGATCCGCTGAGCCAGCTCAGTCTCGCCGTGCCGATCATCGTGCTCTACGAGATCTCCATCATCATGGCGAAGATGGTCGAGAAGAAGCGCGCCGAGGCCCAGGGCGAGGATGAGTTCGGCGACGACGACCTCGACGACCTGGAGGACTTCGACGACGAGGACGAGGGCGCCGAGGCCAAGGACGAGGACGACGACAAGGTCCCGCCGGCCCCCTGATTGGCCTATCTGACCTGCATCAAGGCCGCGGTCGTGATTCTCCGCTAAAAAAGTGGAGATTTCGACCGTGGTGGGCCTTTTCGCTATGGATATCAACTGGATCCTCGACATCACCGGCGACAGCGGCGCGGCGGCCCTGGCCGGCTTGCTGGTCGGCGTGATCTTCGGCGTCGCCGCTCAGCGCAGCCGTTTCTGCCTGCGCGCGGCGACCGTGGAGTTCGCCCGTGGCCGGCTCGGTTCGCGTATGGCGGTTTGGCTGCTGTGCTTTTCGACCGCGGTGTTCTGGACCCAGGCCTTCGCGCTCTCCGGACTGGTGCCGCTGGAGCAGACCCGCTGGCTGGCCTCGACCGGCTCGCTGTCCGGCGCGATTCTCGGCGGTCTCATCTTCGGCGCCGGCATGGTGCTGGCCCGCGGCTGCCCCGGGCGCCTGCTGGTGCTGGCCCCCAGCGGCAATTTGCGCGCCCTGCTCTCCGGCCTGGTCTTTGCGGTGATCGCGCAGATGTCCCTGCACGGCGTGCTGGCGCCGGCGCGCGATACCCTGGCCGGGCTGTGGACCATGGGCCCGGCGCACATCGAGTTGCTTTCCGCGATCGGTCTCGGGCGCTATGCCGGGTTGGTGCTCGGCGCGGTGCTGGCGCTGATCGCGCTGGCCGCCTCCTGGCGCGCCGGCATCCATTGGCTGGTGCTGGTCTTCGGCTCCGGCGTCGGCTTTTCCGTGGGGGCGGGCTGGCTGCTCACGGCGACCATCTCCCGCCAGGCCTTCGACCCGGTGCCGATCGAGAGCCTGACCTTCTCGGGCCCTTCGGCCGACACCCTGATGTTCTTCATGACTGCCTCCGACACCCTGGATTTCGATGTCGGCCTGGTTCCCGGGGTGTTCCTCGGCGCGGCCCTGGCGGCGCTCCTGGCCCGCGAGTGGAAGCTCGAAGGCTTCGAGGGGGCGAAGTCCATGCGCCGCTACCTGAGCGGAGCCGCCCTCATGGGCTTCGGGGCCATGCTCGCCGGCGGCTGCTCCATCGGCGCCGGCGTCACCGGCGGCTCGACCTTTGCCGTCACAGCCTGGGTGGCGCTGACCGCCATGTGGGTGGGTGCGGTGCTGACCGACTATCTGGTCGACCAGCCCAAGACGCGGGCCCGGGGCCCGGCCGCCGCCTGAGGCGTTAACCTCCGTAAACGCGTCTTCTTCAGAAATTACTTTAAGTCGGCGGCACTTTCCGAGTCGGATGAGCGGCTTCGACTCCGGCCTTGGGGTGAGCGGTGAAGCTAAGCCCCGGATTCCTGGGGCATTTCTTGGGCGAATCGGGGCAGTCGAACGTGGACAGGGGCGCTGGCGGGGCCGTATAAGTGGCCCGATTCGCCTGCAACAAACCCGAGTCGCTTGCCCCTATGTACGACATCAGATGGATCCGTGAAGAACCCGACGCCTTCGATGCGGCGATGAAGCGCCGCGGCCTGGAGCCGCTGTCGGCGGAGGTTCTCGCCCTCGATGCCAGGCGCCGTGAGGCGCAGACCGAGCTGCAGTCCATGCAGACCCGGCGCAACGAGGCATCCAAGGCGATCGGTGAGGCCAAGCGCAAGGGCGAGGACGCCGAGGCGCTGATGGCCGAGGTGGCGGGCCTGAAGGACAGGATGGCCGCGGCGGAGGAGAGCGAGCGCAAGCTGGGCGCTGAGCTGCAGGACCTGCTGAGCGGCCTGCCCAACGCGCCGCTGCCCGAGGTGCCGGACGGCGCGGACGAGAGCGCCAACGTCTGCCTGCGCACCCACCTGGAGCCGCGCAGTTTCAACTTCGAGGCCAAGGAGCACTACGAGCTGGGCGAGGCGCTGGGCTACCTGGACTTCGAGACGGCGGCCAAGCTGTCCGGCGCGCGCTTTGCGGTAATGCGCAGCAAGATCGCGCGCATGCACCGGGCGCTGGCCCAGTTCATGCTCGACCTGCACACCACCGAGCACGGCTACACCGAGGTGGCGCCGCCCTTCCTGGTGCGCGATGAGGTCCTCTACGGCACCGGCCAGCTGCCGAAGTTCGCCGAGGACCTGTTCAAGACCACGCACGGCCTGTGGCTGATCCCGACGGCAGAGGTGCCGCTGACCAACCTGGTGGCCGAGGAGATCGTCGCCGCCGAGGCGCTGCCGATGCGGGTCACGGCGCTGACGCCCTGCTTCCGCTCGGAGGCCGGCTCGGCCGGGCGCGACACCCGCGGCATGCTGCGCCAGCACCAGTTCGAGAAGGTCGAGCTGGTCTCGGTCACCACGCCGGACCAGTCCGCCGACGAGCTGGAGCGCATGGTGGGCTGTGCCGAGACGGTGCTGCAGCGCCTGGGCCTGCCGTACCGCACCATGGTGCTGTCGACCGGCGACATGGGCTTCTCGGCGGCCAAGACCTACGACGTCGAGGTCTGGCTGCCCGGCCAGGACGCCTACCGCGAGATCTCGAGCTGCTCCAACTGCACCGACTTCCAGGCGCGCCGCATGAAGGCGCGCTACCGTCCGGAAGGCGAGAAGGGCACGCGCTCCGTGCACACCCTCAACGGCTCCGGCGTGGCGGTGGGGCGCTGCCTCATCGCGGTGATGGAGAACTACCAGCAGGCCGACGGCTCCATCGAGGTGCCCGAGGCGCTGCGCCCCTATATGGGCGGCCTGGAGGTAATCACTGCCGATGGCTAAGGGCGGGCTCAATCTCAAGAAGGCGCGGGTGCTGGTCACCAACGATGACGGCATTCACGCGCCGGGCCTGAAGGTCCTGGAGAAGCTCGCCAAGACCCTGAGCGACGACGTCTGGGTGGTGGCCCCGGAGACCGAGCAGTCGGCGACCAGCCACTCGCTGACCCTGCGCCGGCCGCTGCGCGAGCGGCGCCTGGGCGCCAAGCGCTTTTCCGTCGACGGCACGCCGACCGACTGCGTGCTGGTCGCCCACCACCGCATCATGGCCGATCACCCGCCGGACCTGGTGCTTTCCGGCATCAACGACGGCGGCAACTTGGGCGAGGACGTGACCTATTCCGGCACTGTGGCCGCGACCATGGAGGCGGCACTGCTCGGCATCCGCGCCATCGCCTTCAGCCAGCAGCGCCAGGCCGACGGCACCGTACGCTGGAAGGTGGCGGAGAAGTTCCTGGGCGACATCGTACGCCGCCTGGCGGCCATGGAGTGGCGCCGCGACCTGCTGGTCAACGTGAACTTCCCGGCGGTGGCGCCGGATGAGGTGCAGGGCATCCACGTCTGCCGCCAGGGCCGCCGCGACCAGGGCACCTCGGTGACCGAGGGCGAGGACCCTTCGGGGCGGCGCTTCGTGTGGATCGGCGGCTACCAGGTCGACGAGTCGAGGGACAAGGACACAGATTTGGCGGTGACGGCGCGCGGGGGAATCTCCATCACGCCGCTGCACCTGGATTTGACGCACCGGGGGACCATGAAGAAGATGCAGGGGATCTTCGACTGATGGTGGCGTCGCGCAAGATCCGTCTGGTCATGGAATTGCGCCGCGCCGGGATAGCGGATACCGACGTTCTTTCCGCGATCGAGCGCATTCCACGCGAGGCCTTCACGCCTGAGAGCTTCCGCCATCAGGCCTATGAGAACATGGCCATCCCCATCGGCCAGGGGCAGACGCTCAGCCAGCCCCAGGTGGTGGCCCTGATGACCCAGGCGCTGCGCGCCAGCCGGCGCACCAAGGTGCTGGAGGTCGGCACCGGCTCCGGCTACCAGGCTGCGGTGCTGTCGCGGCTGTGCCGCCGGGTCTACACCATCGAACGCTTCAAGGAGCTGCTGCAGATCGCCGAGGCGCGCTTCACCGAGCTGCGCCTGCACAACATCACCACCCGCCACGGCGACGGCTGGAAGGGCTGGCGCGAGCAGGCGCCCTTCGACCGCATCATGGTGACGGCGGCGGCGGTCGATGTGCCCGGCGCCCTGGTGGATCAGCTGGCCGAAGGCGGCCTCATGGTGCTGCCCGTCGGGCGTACCTCGCGCGACCAGGCGCTGCTGCGGTTGACCCGCACCGCCGACGGCCTGGTCGAGGAACACCTGAGCGACGTGCGCTTCGTGCCGCTGGTCGAAGGCGTGCCCGACGACGCCGTGGGCCTGGCTTCCGGCTTCATACCGCGCAGCGAGGGACTGGCATGAGCACGCCCCGGAGATGGATGGCCCCCTTGGCCCTGGCCGCCGCCGGGCTGCTGCTGGCCGGCTGCTTCGCCGCGCCCAGTTACCGCCCCGTCGGCTTCGTGACGCCGAAGGACCCGCCGCCGCTGCCGCAGCGCAAGCCGACGCCGCCGGCCAGCCTGGCCGCCTGGGAGCTGCCGGTGGAAACCGCCGCGGCGCAGCCGGCCGCGGCCGTCGAGGTGCAGGAACTGGCGCCGCTGCCGACCGTCGGCCAGGAGGCCCTGGCGCCGCAGGCGCTGCCGGTGGCCAGGCCGCTCGCTGTGGCGCAGCCGCAGCCGGTCCAGCCGGCGGCGGCGACGGCTTCGGCCGCACCCGCTGGCGGCCGCTACGTGGTGGCCAAGGGCGACAGTCTCTACGGCATCGCCCGGCGCTTCGATCTGCCCATCCGCGCGGTCATCGACGCCAACAGGCTGCAGCCGCCCTACGCGCTCACTGTCGGTCAGGAGCTGACCATTCCGCAGGCGCAGGTTCACGAGGTCGTGGCCGGCGACACCGTCTACAACATCGCCCGCCGCTACAATGTCGATCGCAGTGAGCTGGTGCGGCTCAACGGCATTCAGCCGCCCTACAGCATTCCGCTGGGCCAGAAGCTGATCCTGCCGACGCCGGACTCCGCCGCCGGGGCCGAGGCCACGGCGGTCGCCTACGCGCCACCGGCGGCCGCGCCGGCCGCCCCGCAGGCGACGCCGCGGGAGGCGGTGAAGGAACCGGTGAACAAGGGGCAGCGCAAGCCGCCGCGCTCCAAGGCGGCGACGCAGGCCGCGCTGGCCAATCCGCCGGCCCGCGCCGGCTCCTCCTTCCACTGGCCGGTGCAGGGCCCGGTGCTGTCCTCCTTCGGCGGCAAGAAGGGCGGCGAGCACAACGACGGCATCAACATCGCCGCACCGCGCGGTACCCCCGTGCGCGCTGCCGAGAACGGCGTGGTTGCCTATGCGGGCGAAGAACTGAAGGGCTTCGGCAAGCTGCTGCTGGTCAAGCACGCGGGCGGCTGGGTGACCGCCTATGCCCACAACGAAGAACTGCTGGTCGCCGCCGGAGACCAGGTGCAGCGCGGCCAGACCATCGCCCGCGTCGGCAGCAGCGGCCACGTCGAGCGTCCGCAGCTGCACTTCGAGGTGCGCCGCGGCACCCGGGCGGTCAATCCGGAAACCCAGCTGGCGCCGCGCACGGCCTCGGCTGCCGACTGACCGGCGCCGGGGTAGGGAAGGAAAAGAAAAGCCATGCACGTAGTGGTCTTCGAAGTCTGGCCCAAGCCCGAGCACAAGGACGCCTACCTCGACATCGCCGCCGCCTTGCGCGCGGAGCTGGAAAAGGTCGACGGCTTCATCTCGGTGGAGCGCTTCTCCAGCCTGACCGAGGAGGGCAAGCTGCTCTCGCTGTCGTTCTGGCGCGACGAGGAGTCCATCGCGCGCTGGCGCCGCCAGAGCGAGCACCAGGCCGCGCAGGGGCGGGGACGCCACGAGTTGTTCGAGAATTACCGCCTGCGGGTCGCCTCGGTGATCCGCGACTACGGCCCGCACGACCGCGACGAGGCGCCGCAGCCGTAGGCCGGCCTCAGTCGTCCAGGCGCTTGCCCAGGCGGCCGGCCAGGTCCTGGATGTACTGCCAGGCGACGCGGCCCGAGCGCCCGCCGCGGGTCACCGACCACTCCTTGGCCTCCGCGCGCAGCTGCTCATTCGGCAGCTCCAGGCCGTAGCGCCTGGCGTAGCCCTCGATCATCGCGAAGAAAGTGTCCTGGTCGCAGTTGTGGAAGCCGAGCCAGAGGCCGAAGCGGTCCGACAGGCTGACCTTCTCCTCCACTGCCTCGGAGGCGTGGATGGCGGTCGAGCGCTCGTTCTCGATCATGTCGCGCGGCATCAGGTGGCGGCGGTTGGAGGTGGCGTAGAAGATGACGTTGGCCGGGCGGCCCTCGATGCCGCCTTCCAGCACCGCCTTCAGCGACTTGTAGCTGGCGTCCTCGCCGTCGAAGCTGAGGTCGTCGCAGAACAGCACGCAGGGCCGGTTCACGCCGCGCAGATGCCCCAGCAGCTGCGGCAGGCTGGGGATGTCTTCGCGGTGGATCTCCACCAGGGCCAGGCGGGGGGCCTCCCCGCGGTCCTCGTTCACCTTGGCGTGGACCGCCTTGACCAGGGAGCTCTTGCCGGCGCCGCGCGAGCCCCACAGCAGCGCGTTATTGGCCGGCAGGCCGTCGGCGAAGCGCCGCGTGTTCTGATACAGGATGTCGGTCTGGCGACTAATGCCTTGCAGAAGCGTGAGATCGACCCGATTTACATGGTGAACCGGGTCCAGCCGGTCGCGCTCGGGGTTCCAGACGAAGGCGTCGGCTCCGTCCATGGCGACCGCCGAAGAAGGGGCAGGGGCGAGTCGTTCCAGAGCCTCGGCAATGCGCTGGAGAACCGGGAGGAGGTTGTCACGATCGGGGCTGTTCATCTATGCTCCAAGGAACAAACTTTAACAGACTGAATTTGGCCGCAAAATCTATTGCGGGGCGGACTTCCGGTCAAGTGGCCGGGCGGCGAGCGGGGCCGGAGCTCGGCTGGCCTCCGGTGACGTTGCAATTCGCGCGCTTGCCGTTATAGTCCGCCGGTCTGACTGCTCGGAAGAGGTCTAAGTATGCTTATTTCGCCCGCCTATGCCCAGGCTGCAGGAGCCGGGGGAGCGGACATGTTCACGTCCCTCCTGCCGATTTTCCTGATCATCATCGTCTTCTACTTCCTGCTGATCCGTCCGCAGCAGAAGAAGGTCAAGCAGCACCGCGAGATGGTCTCCGCCCTGCGGCGCGGCGACAAGATCGTCACCGCCGGCGGCCTGATCGGCACCGTGACCAAGGTGGTCAACGAGACCGAGGCCATGGTCGAACTGGCCGAGGGGGTGCGGGTCCGTGTGATGCGCCACACCATCCAGGAAGTGCTCAGCAAGACCGAAGCCGCGCCCGGCAAGGGTGACGGCGGCGCCAGGCCGGCCAACGATCCGGGCAGCAAGCCGGGCGGCTTGCTGGGCGGTGGCCTGTTGGGCAGCCTGTTTGGCGGCAAGAAGCCCGATAACAAGTCCTGAGCCCTTTTTGAGGCCGCGACCGCTCTAGAAAGCGCCCTTCGATGGTTCACCTTCCGCGCTGGCAAGTCATCCTGACCCTCCTGGTGGTTGTGCTGGGAGCGATCTACGCATCGCCGAACCTGCTGTTCAGCCGCGATCAGGCCGACGAGATGGCCGACTCGGCGGGCTGGGTGCCGCACCAGCAGATCAGCCTGGGGCTGGACCTGCGCGGCGGCGTCTACCTGCTCTCCGAGGTTGACCTCGACTACGTTTTCGCCGAGGACCGCGAGAACCTGGCCGAGGACATCCGCCGCGAGTTCACCCGGGACAACATCGGCTACAGCAACCTGGGTGACCTGGGCGACAGCGTGGGCGCGACCCTGACCAACCCGGCCGACGCGGACAAGGCGCGCGACGCGATCGCCGGCCTGCGCCAGGGACTGCAGATCGATATCGACGACAACGGCGTCATCGGCGTGACCTTCACCGAAGCCGAAACGCGCACCCGCGCCAACCAGATCATGGCGCAGGCCATTGAGGTGGTGCGTCGCCGCATCGACGAAATGGGCACGCGCGAGGCCTCGATCCAGCGCCATGGCGATGACCGGATCCTGATTCAGGTGCCGGGCCTCGACGACCCGCAGCGGCTCAAGGAAATCATCGGCAAGACGGCGGTGCTGACCTTCCGCTTCGTGAACGAGAACGTGCGCCCCGGCGGACCGATCCCGCCGTCCTCGGAAGAACTGCCCGCCGCCGACACCGGACGGCCGGGCCTGCCGGACAGCTATGTGGTCAGCAAGCGCGTGATGGTCAGCGGCGACAGCCTGACCAGCGCTAACGCGACCTTCGACCAGGGACGCCCGGTGGTGTCCTTCGCCTTCGACGCGCAGGGCGCCAAGCGCTTCGGCGATGCCACCCGCGAAAACGTGGGCAAGCTTTTCGCCATCATTCTCGACGACCAGGTGATCTCGGCGCCGGTCATCAACGAGCCGATCCTCGGCGGGCGCGGGATCATTTCCGGCAGCTTCACCACCCAGGAAGCGCAGGATCTGGCGCTGCTGCTGCGCGCCGGCGCGCTGCCCGCGCCGATTACCTACCTGGAGGAGCGCACGGTTGGTCCGGGCCTGGGCGCCGACTCCATCCTGGCCGGCGAGATCGCCTCGGTGCTGGGCATGATCTTCGTGGTGGTGTTCATGGTCGGGGCCTACGGCCTGTTCGGTGCCATGGCCAGTGTCGCGCTCTTCGTGAACCTGGTCCTGCTGGTGGCCGCGCTCTCGGTGCTGCAGGCGACGCTGACGCTGCCGGGCATCGCCGGCATCGTGCTGACCATCGGCATGGCGGTCGACGCCAACGTTCTGATCTTCGAGCGCATTCGTGAGGAGATGCGGGCCGGGCGCGGCCCCGTCACCGCGGTGGACGCCGGCTACCGGCGCGCGATGAAGACCATCTTCGACTCCAACCTCACCACGCTGATCGCGGCCTTGCTGCTGTTCCAGTTCGGTACCGGTCCGATCAAGGGCTTCGCCGTGACCCTGTCGCTTGGTCTGATCACCTCCATGTTCTCGGCGATCATGGTCACGCGCCTGATGGTCGTCGGCTGGCTGCGCAATCGCCGGCCCCAGGCTCTCGCGATCTAGGAAGCGACGTCATGGCTCTTATCCGCAAGCTTCCGATCGAACTGAACATCGGCTTCATCCGCCGCCGCGGCTTGTTCTTTGTCTTCTCGGCGGCGCTTATTTTGAGCTCTATCGGGCTTTCCCTGACGCAGGGCCTGAACTTCGGCGTCGACTTCCGAGGCGGCATCCTGATGGAGGTGCGTACGCCCGAGCCCGCCGACCTGGGCCAGCTTCGCGACCGGCTGGGCAGCCTGGGCATCGGCGAAGTGTCGCTGCAGCAGTTCGGCGAGCCGACCGACGTGCTGATCAACGTCGCCAAGCAGCAGGGCGACGAAGAGCAGCAGATCGCCGCGATCCAGGCAGTGAAGGAAGCGCTCGGCTCTGACGTCGAGTTGCGCCGGCAGGAGTTCGTCGGCCCGAAGATCGGTGACGAGTTGAAGGAGGCGGGCTTGCTGGCCACGGTGCTGGCGCTACTCGGCATCGGCGTCTACATCTGGCTGCGCTTCGAATGGCAGTTCGGCGTCGCCGCCCTCATCGCTCTGGTGCACGACGTCGTCGCAACGATCGGCTTCTATTCGCTGACCCAGATCGAGTTCAACCTGGGGACCTTGGCGGCGGTGCTGACCATCGCCGGCTACTCGATCAACGACACCGTGGTGATCTTCGACCGGGTGCGCGAGAGCCTGCGCCGCTACAAGAAGCTGCCGCTGCCCGAGGTGCTGAACCGGTCCATCAACATGACCCTGTCGCGCACCATCCTGACCTCCTTCACCACCTTGCTGGCCTTGGGGGCTCTGTTCTTCTTCGGCGGCGAGGTCATCAGGGGCTTCAGCGCCGGTTTGATCTGGGGCATCGTCATCGGCACCTATTCCTCGATCGGGCTGGCGGTGCCGCTGCTGACCTTCATCAAGCTGCGTCGCGGCGGGGCGGACGAGGAAGATACCGAAGCCGAGGCGGCCGAGGCCTCGTCCTAAGCCCGCGGACCCGAACGAAAGGAGCGGCCATGGACGTCACACCGCTCATTCCCCAGGGACGGCAGATCATCGAAAGCTACGGCGGCGGCGGCTTCAAGGTCACCGGCGAGGCCTACAGCGGCTCCATCCTGGTGCTGCCGGATTGGACCGGCGCTTGGCCGCTGAGCGCCATCGACGACTTGAGCATCGAGAGCCTGGAGCCCGTTCTGGCGGCCAGTCCGCCGGTCGAGGTGTTGCTGATCGGCTGCGGGGCGGCCATGGCCTTCATCGAGCCGGAGCTGCGCGCGGCGGCGCGGGCGCGTGGCGTGGCGCTGGAGCCCATGGACACCGGCGCGGCCTGCCGCACCTACAACGTGCTGATGGCCGAGGACCGCCGGGTAGCGGCGGCGCTCATCGCGGTGGATTGACGGACAATGAAAAAGGGCCCCTCGCGGGGCCCTTTTCGTTAGCTGCCTGGGTTTGGCTCAGGCGGCGTCGAAGTTCGCCGCCGCGAAGTCCCAGTTCACCAGGTTGTCGAGGAAGGACTGCAGGAAGTCCGGCCGACGGTTCTGGTAGTCCAGGTAGTAGGCGTGTTCCCAGACGTCGCAGGTCAGGATCGCGGTCTGGCCGCTGGTCATCGGGGTTTCCGCGTTGGCGGTGGTGACGATCTTCAGCTCGCCGCCTTCCTTGACCAGCCAGACCCAGCCGCTGCCGAACTGGCCGACGCCCTTGGTCTTGAACTCTTCCTTGAACTTGTCGAGGCTGCCGAAGGCCTTGTCGATGGCCTCGGCCAGGGCGCCCGACGGCGCACCGCCGCCGCCCGGCTTCATGGAATTCCAGAAAAAGGTGTGGTTCCACACCTGAGCGGCCTGGTTGAAGAGGCCGCCGGAGCTGGACGTGATGATCTCCTCGAGGGACTTGGTGGCATTGTCGGTGCCCTCGGTGAGCTCGTTCAGCTTGGTCACATAGGCCAGGTGATGCTTGCCGTGGTGGAAGCTCAGGGTGTTGGCCGAATAGTGCGGCTCCAGTGCGTCTTGCGCATAGGGCAGTGAAGGAAGCTCGAACGCCATGCCGTCTCTCTTTCTATTTCTCTCTGTCCAATACTTTACCGCCCGGCCACGGGCTGACCGGGGCGGCGGCTCTTCTTCTACAGGGACAATTAGTCAGAAGAGCGAAAAGTTCCAGCATCAATCGGCCCGTTTCGCTGACTCCCTGTGGAATATCGCTGTTTTGGCCCGATGAAAAGACCGGAGTTGAGGGATTTTGGGCCCTCAGAAGAGGTTCTGGGCCGCAACCATGGCGAAAAGCATGGGAAGAGAAAGCACAGTGTTGGCCCGTGAAACCAGCAGGGCAACGCGCGCCGAGCGGGCCCTGGTCGCGGCGTCGGCCTCGACCAGGCCCAGGGCGCGCTTCTGGTTGGGCCAGATCACGAACCAGACGTTGAAGATCATGATGATGCCCAGCCACATGCCGATGCCGATCATCGTATGCTTGGGCACGCCGTCCGTGACGCCCAGCGCCAGGGCGTCGTGGAGGTAGCCGTTGAGGGTGGCGAGAATCAGGCCGGTGACGACGGTTGCCACGGCGGCCCAGCGCAACCACCATAGAAGCGCCGGCGCGATGACCTTGCCGATGGCGGGTTTCTGCTCGTCGGGGATCTTCGCCATGTTGGGCGCCTGGACGAAATTGAAGTAGTACAGCAGCCCGACCAGCATGATGCCGCTCAACACATGGAGCCAACGGAAGAAGAATGCGCCGAAGGTGTAGCCGTCGTAGCCCTGCAAAGCGGCGTAGAGCAGCGCCAGCCCGGCGGCCAGAACGAAGCCGGCGATGACCGTGTTTCGCAAGGAGGTCAGGAGTCCAGTCATGTG
>JBNKHC010000046.1:0-6793 GCA_050290145.1 Kiloniellaceae bacterium
CCGCAGCTCATCGAGGCCCTGAAGCGCGAGGGCGCCGACGACATCATCGTGGTCTGCGGCGGCGTCATCCCGCCCCAGGACTATGACATGCTGTTGAAGTCCGGCGTCTCGGCGATCTACGGGCCCGGCAGCAACATCCCCCACGCCGCCAGCGAGATCCTCGGCATCGTCAAGCAGCGCCGCAAGGCGGCCTGAGGCCGTTGCGGCCTCGCGCGTGAAAGAACCTGCTCTTCAAGGTCTCAGGACAGCAGTGCGGCGACGCGGTCGCTGAACCACTGCCATTCGCTGAGCCCCTTGACCAAGCCGATCAGCAGCGACAGGCCGATAGCGATCTGCAGGAAGGGTGAGTTGGCCTTCTCGCCGAAGGCGGTGCAGATGTGGGCTGCGATGCGCAGTAGCGGCCGCGCCACGACGGCGATCAGGATCGGCAGCAGCAGGTAGAAGGCGATCGGCGCGAAGGGTGTGAAGAGCAGCGGGTAGAGCGGAAAGAGGGCGTCGGTCTTGCTGCCGCCCAGGGTGAATATGCGCAGGAGATTGCTGATCGCGGCCTCGACCGCCGGCAGCCAAGTCTCCGGCGCTGCGGTGAAGTCGATCAGCAGGACGGCGAAGAGGGCCAGGGCGATGACGGCAGTGAGCAGACTGTCGGTCAGCGCGGTCAGCGAGATTGATGCCTCCCTGCGCAGAGCGAATTTCAGCAGCGCGATGGTGATGATTATCGCGAGCGCGTCGAAAGGCAGGTTGATGAGCGCCAGGGTCAGGGGCGCGCTAGGCGCGACCAGGGAATCCTCGACGGTGAACCAGCGGGATGCCTGCGGCGCTTCCCAATAGGCCAGGCCGATCTCGAGCGCCAGGACCGTGAGGGCGAAGCTGATGAGCAGCAGCCTTATTCCCACCGCGTCCAGCAGGCCGAGCAGCCGCGAGTTCTGCGCCCAGACCATGAAAGGCGGCAGCACTTTGCCCGGATCCGGTTCCAGTTCATGGCCCAGGGCAGCCATGTGCAGCAGCCAGAACGCGCTGCGCAGCAGCAGGGCGATGCCCAGCACGCCCAGCAAACTGCCGTAGCGAAAATCGAGGCCGCCAAAGGCCCACAGCAGCAGCAGCACAACGCCGAGCAGAAATTGCAGTGGCCGGGACATGGCCGCCCAGATGACAGCGAAGATCTCTGAAACCTCGAGATCGTCGTCGGCCTTGCCGGTCACCAGGGGGTGCCTGCGCAGCGACCAGGGCACCGAGACCGCCGTCAGGAAATTAAGCAGGCCTCGCACCAGGTCGATCTGCACCTGCCGGAAGGGGAGTTCGCGCAGATAGTCCCCGAAGGCGGTCATCCGGGCGAGCATCCGGACCTTGTGGCGCTTCAGCAGCAGCCAGTCGACAGTCTTGCCGAGCGCCACCAGCAGCAGCGCCATTGCGACGACACCCTCACGGCTGAAGAACGCTGCGGTTTCGACGTCCATGACGCAGGCTCACCCTTCTCCTCACGACGATACCCGCAGGTTCCCCGTCAAGGAACCGGGAAGCGGCCGGCGAACAACCCCCGCCGCGTGCGGCAGGGAGCCGGCGGGGGCACAGAGAATCCTTGGGTCTGGCGGTCCTTGGCCCTATATCCTTAGGTTCATGCGTCCCACCACTCTCGATCGTGACCAGCAGGTCGGCCTCGGCCAGCTCAAGGTCCTGACCAACCTGCTGCCCTACCTCTGGCCCGCCGGCCGGACGGACCTGAAGGTCCGTGTCGTGGCGGCCATGGTGCTGCTGGTCTGCGCCAAGCTGGCCACTGTCACCATCCCCCTGGTGCTGAAGGCGGCGGTCGATGCCCTGACGCCCGAGGGAGCCGGGGCGGGACAGAGCGCCGCCACCGCGGCCCTGGTGCTGCCGCTTGGCCTGCTGCTGGCCTACGGCGCGGTCCGGGTCGCGGCGCTGGGCTTCGGCGAGCTGCGCGACACCCTGTTCTCCCGGGTCTCCCAGAACGCGGTGCGGCGGGTGGCGCTGGCCACCTTCCGCCACCTCCACGCGCTCTCCCTGCGCTTCCACCTGGAGCGTCAGACCGGCGGCCTCAGCCGCGCCATCGACCGCGGCACCAAGGGCATCGAGTTCCTGCTGCACTTCACCGCCATCTCGGTGATCCCGACGCTGATCGAGGTGGGCCTCGCCTGCGGCATCCTCTGGGTGATGTTCGACTGGCGCTTCGCGCTCATCCCCTTCGCGACCATCGCCGGCTACGTGGTCTTCACCTTCAAGGTGACGGAGTGGCGCATCGAGATCCGCAAGCAGATGAACGACGCGGACAACGACGCCAGCACCAAGGCCATCGACAGCCTGTTGAACTTCGAGACGGTGAAGTACTTCGGCAACGAGGACCACGAGGCGCGGCGCTTCGACGGCGCGCTGGCCAGCTACGAAAACGCGGCGGTGCGCAGCCGCTCCAGCCTTTCGGTGCTGAACACCGGGCAGTCGATCATCATCGCCGTCGGCATCACCCTGCTGATGGTGCTGGCGGCCCAGGGCGTGGTGGCCGGGACCATGACGGTCGGCGACTTCGTGCTGGTCAACGCCTACCTGCTGCAGCTCGCCATGCCGCTGAACTTCCTCGGCACGGTCTACCGCGAGATCAAGCAGTCGCTGATCGACCTGGAGACGATGTTCAAGCTGCTGCACTCCGATGCCGAGGTGCGCGACAAGGACGGCGCGCCGGACCTCGACCTCGAGAAGGGCGAGGTGGTCTTCGAGAACGTCTCCTTCGGCTACGACCCGCGCCGGCCGATCCTGAAGGACGTCAGCTTCACGGTGAAGGCGGGCAACACGGTGGCCATCGTCGGGCCGTCGGGCGCCGGCAAGTCGACCATCTCGCGCATCCTCTTCCGCTTCTACGACGTGCTGGACGGCGCGGTGAAGATCGACGGCCAGGACCTGCGGGACGTGACTCAGAGCTCCCTGCGCGCGGCCATCGGCATCGTTCCGCAGGACACGGTGCTGTTCAACGACACCGTCGGCTACAACATCCGCTACGGCCGCCCCGATGCCAGCGAGGAGGAAATGCGCGAGGCCGCGCGCCTGGCGCAGATCGACGGTTTCGTCGCGGGCCTGCCCGACGGCTACGACACCATGGTGGGCGAGCGCGGGCTGAAGCTCTCCGGCGGCGAGAAGCAGCGCGTCGCCATCGCACGCACCATCCTCAAAGGCCCGAAGATCCTGCTGTTCGACGAGGCGACCTCCGCCCTCGACACCAAGACCGAGCGCGAGATCCAGAAGTCCCTCAAGCAGGTCTCGCGCGACCGCACGACCCTGGTCATCGCCCACCGCCTCTCCACGGTGGTGGAGGCCGACGAGATCCTGGTGCTGGAGGCCGGCCGCATCGTCGAGCGCGGCCGCCACGAGGCGCTGCTCGCGCGCGGCGGTGTCTACGCCCAGATGTGGGCCCGCCAGCAGGCGGCCAGCGAAGAAGAGAAGCCGGCCGTCGCCGCCGCCGGCGGCGGCGCGGCGGAGTAGCCGCTTCCTCCTCCTGTCACCCTCGGGCTTGTCCCGAGGGTCCAGGGCAACCGCTCGAGGAACCGCCCTGGATGCTCGGAACAAGTCCGGGCATGACTGCCAAAGTTCAAATCAGCGCCAGTCCCACGGAAGCCACCAGCAGCACCGCGAAGGTGATGTTGGTGATGCGCGCCTTCACCGGGTCGTGCAGCAGAGTGGCGATCATGGAGCCGAAGACCAGCCAGATGAGATTCGCGACCACGATGACCAGGGTCAGGGCCGTGATCTTCGCCGCTGCGTCGAGGGCGAGGTCGCCGGCGACGACAGTGTTGCCGGCGTAGAGGGAGCCGAGGACGGCGAAGGCCTTGGGGTTGGCGACCGCCAGGACGTAGCCGCTGGGAAAGGCAGGCGCTCTGGCCGCCGTGCCTGCCTTGGACAGTGGCGGTGCCGTGGCGATGCGCCAGGCGAGATAGAGGATGTAGGCGGCCGCCGCCAGGGTGATCGCCGAGCTCAGGGCCGGAACGGTCAGGACCACCGCCGTCACGCCGCTGGCCATGAGGCAGAGCACGGTCGCCGTGCCGGCGATGATCCCGAAAACATAAGGCAGGCCACGCCTGGCCCCGAAGGCGGCGCCCATGGCGGCGGAGCCCAGGGTGGCGGGCCCGGGGCTGCCCATCAGCGGCAGGGCGGCCAGCCACAGCAGGCCGAGGTTCGTAATCAAGGGGGCGCTGGTGATCGTCATGGTTTAGACTTAGGCCCGCTCGTGATCGCGATCTTGAAGGTTTGTGCAGGATGACAGCGAAACAGCAGTTGGAATGGCTACGCTACCGCGCGGCGACGCCCGGCCTCGACTGGGCCGAGGCGGCCTTCGTCGATCTGCATTTCTCGCCGCACCGCCACGACACCTACGCCGTCGGGCTCACGACTCATGGCGTGCAGGCCTTTACCTATCGCGGCGCGGCGCGGGCGTCCTGCCCCGGCGACGTCTTCGTGCTGCACCCCGACGAACTGCACGACGGCCGGCCGGGCGGGGAGGGCGGCTTCGGCTACAAGATCGTCTACGTCGCCCCGGAGCTGATCGGCGAAGCGCTGGGTGGCGCCGCGCTGCCCTTTGTGGCCGACCCGGTGGCCCGCGACCAGGCGCTGCGGGCAGTCGTTCCCGCTCTCTTTCCGCATCCGGATGACCCGCGCGAAGAACTGCGCGAAAACGATGCGGTAACGGCGCTCGCCACCGCACTGGCGACGGCGGCGGGCCAGGCGCCACGGTCCACCCCGCGGCGCCCGGCCATGACGCGCCTGCACGACCATTTGGTGGAGAGCTGCAAGGAGAGATTCTCCATGACGGTGCTTGAGCAGGAATACGGCCTCGACCGCTTCACGCTGGCGCGGCAGTTCCGCAAGGCCTACGGCGTTTCGCCCAGCCGCTTCGTCACCCTGCGCCGCCTCGACCTTGCCAAGCGTTCCATCGCCGCAGGGGCGTCCCTGGCTCAGGCCGCGGCAAAGGCGGGCTTTGCCGACCAGGCGCACATGACGCGGCAGTTTCGCGCGGCCTTCGGCACCACGCCGGGGAAGTGGCGCGCATTGTTACGCGCGGCCTGAGGCGTTAGCCTTTTCTCATGACGCCCGCTTTCACCCACCTGGCGCTGCACGTGCGCGACCTGGAGGCCTGCCTGGCCTTCTACCGGGACTACTGCGGCATGAACGTGGTGCACGAGCGCAACGACGGCGGCGTGCGCGTGGTCTGGCTGGCCGAGCCGGGCAAAGAGAAAGACTTCATCATCGTCATGCTGCCCGGTGGGCCGGGCCGCGACCAGGGCGAGGGCGACTTCAGCCACCTGGGCTTTGCGCTGGAGAGCAAGGCCGCCGTCGACGCGATCGCCGCGCGGGCCGAGGCCGCCGGCTGTCTCGCCTGGGCGCCGCGGCAGGAGCCCTATCCCGTCGGCTACTACTGCGGCCTGAAGGACCCCGACGGCAACTTCGTCGAGTTCAGCTACGGCCAGCCGCTGGGCCCCGGGGCAGACGAGGCGGGATAAAGGGTCTTGCCAGGATCGGCCCCGAAAGCCCATAAGCGGGGCATGACACAGGCAGGGGTGCGGGACACGGCGGCATTGGCCGGGAAGGTGACGGCGGGCGATCGCCGCGCCCTGGCGCGGGCCATCACCCTCATCGAATCGACCAAGCCGGACCATGCCGGAGAGGCCGAGGCATTGCTCGAGGCCCTGCTGCCGGCCAGCGGCAAGTCGGTGCGCATCGGCATCAGTGGCGTGCCAGGCGTCGGCAAGTCCACCTTCATCGAGCGTTTCGGCCTGCACCTGGTCGAGCAAGGCCACCAGGTGGCGGTGCTGGCGGTCGACCCTTCCTCCAAGGTCTCCGGCGGCTCGATCCTGGGCGACAAGACCCGCATGGAGGAGCTGTCGCGCCATCCCCAGGCCTTCATCCGTCCCTCGCCCACCGGCGGCACCCTGGGCGGCGTCGCCCGGCGCACCCGCGAGGCCATGCTGGTCTGCGAGGCCGCGGGCTTCGACGTGGTGATCGTCGAGACCGTCGGCGTCGGCCAGTCGGAGACGGCGGTGGCGGAGATGGTCGACATCTTCCTGCTCATGCTGCTGCCCGGCGGCGGCGACGAGCTGCAGGGCATCAAAAAGGGCATCGTCGAGCTGGCCGACGCGGTCATCGTCAACAAGGCCGACGGCGACCTGGTGCCGGCAGCCGACCGGGCGGTGGCGGAGTACTACGGCGCCCTGGGCCTCTTACGCGCGCCCAACCCCGACTGGCGCCCCCCGGTGCTGAAATGCTCGGCCCTGCTGGACGAGGGCATCGACGCGGTCTGGGAGACCGTGCAGAAGCACCGGGAGATCATGGAAGCCAGCGGCGCCCGCGCCGCCAAGCGGGCCGCCCAGGCCGGGGCCTGGATGTGGGCCGAGATCTCCGACGGCCTGATGCGCCGCTTCAAGGCCCAGCCGGAGGTCGCCCGCGAGCTCCAGGGCCTGGAGCGCGAGGTCCGGGCCGGCAAGACCACCCCGACAGCCGCCGCCCGCCGCCTGGTGGGGCTGTTCATCGGGGATTAACTTGATTTTCGGGTAATTTTCCCCACATCCCAGGCAAGCTGAGTGCCCGCCCGGAAGGCGCCCGGAATCGGCTTGACGGGGCCCGGCTGCTGCCTTAGAAACCAGCCCGCACCGGGTGGCGCCGCCGCCCGGTAACCTTTTTCAATGGATGCCTGCCAGCCCCTAGGGATTTCGGGGCGCGGGCCACAGACCTGGGATTTGCGATCATGGCACGACGTTGCGACTTCACCGGCAAGGGCGTTCAGACCGGCAACAACGTGAGC
>JBNKHC010000047.1:0-15234 GCA_050290145.1 Kiloniellaceae bacterium
GCGCGGGATCTCGGCCGCGTAGCTGAAGCGCACCTTAAAGGGGTAACCGCTGCGGAAGTGCAGCCATTCCCGCAGCCTGGCCTCCTCCTCGGGACCCAGGGGCGCCGCCGTGGCCAGCCTGATCTCGATGTCGTCCAGGCCATGCTGGAGGATCTGGTACTGGCGGATACCCTCCACCCCGGCATGGTAGATGTCGCCCATCATCGGCCAGCCGTGCCGGCCGTCGGGGTACCTCAGGGTGTTGCGCAGCCGCCCCAGCACCCGCGTCAGCACCGGCAGGCCGCGCCCGCAGGGGCAGGGCGGCCCGACCTCCGCCATGTCGCCCAGGGCATAGCGGATCATCGGCATGGCGAAGTTCATCAGCGAGGTGACCACCACCTCGCCCGCCTCGCCGGGGCCGCAGGCCTGCCCGGCTTCATTCAGCACCTCCAGAATCACCGCCTCGCCCTGCACGTGGTAGTGCGCGTGCTCGGGGCACTGCAGCGCCAGCAGGCCATTCTCCTGAGAGCTGTAGCCGTCGATGATGGGCAGCCCCCAGACCTCGCGGCACAGCGCCCGCGTCTCCGGCGGCAGGGTCTCGGAGAGGGTGCGCACCTCGCGCAGGCTGGGGATGGCGATCGCCTGGTCCCGGCAGTGCAGCAGCAGCTCGCGCAGGGTCGAGGGGTAGGTCAGCAGATAGTAGGGCCGCACCCGCTGCAGCCACTCGGCCTGCTGCGGCGCAGTGGTGTTGATGTTCAGCATGTTGCTGGGCCCGCTGGGAAAGAGGCCCGTGGTCGAGCGCCCCCAGTTCTTACCCGCCGCGCCCCGGGGATAGTCGGCGACGCCCGCCTTGTAGGGCCGGATGGCGGCCAGCCGGGCGGAGAAGTCGCGCCGGTGCCAGATGTGGTCACGCAGGGTGAACACGTCCCAGAACAGCTGCATGAGCTCTGTGCTGCGCACCGTCACCACCTGGCCGGTGGAGCCGCTGGAGCTGATCTGGTGGATCTTGCCGTGGTGCGGCGGCACGACCGGGCTGTACAGCGCCGCGCCGGCCTGCTGCAGCTCGGCCCGGCGCAGCACAGGAATGCGGGACCAGAGCTCGGGCGTCAGCGCCACGCCCGGCCGGAAGCCGGCCCCTGCCAGGCGTTCGCGGTGGAAAGGCACATGGTGCCAGGCGTGCTCCAGCAGCGCCGCCGCCTGGCGCAGCTGCTGGCGCTGCAGTTCCTCGGCCGGCCACCACTGGCTCTGGTCGAGCTGCTGCAGCAGCGCCGCCGTCAGCGCCGCCCCGGGCCGCGGCAGCGCCGGCCAGACGGTGGCCGGGCCGCCGGGCAGCGGGCGGAAGACCGGCTTCTTGCCCCCGGCGCCGGGCGCTTTGCTGTCGCTCACGCCTGTCGCTCCCTCAGTGCCCGGACCTCGGAGTCCGGAATGTCGCAGCGGAAATCCCGGAATTTGCCGCCGGGGCCGCGCGGAATCTCCTCGTGGTAGGTCACCCTGATGGGAAAGTCGTGCTGGCAGCGGGTGCGGATCCACTCGATGACCTTGGCTTCCTCGATCCCCGTCAGGCGGCGCGTGGCGACGATCTTCATCTCGAGGTCGTCGACGGCGTGCTGCACCAGCTGGAACTGCCGGATCTCCGGAAGCTGCGTGTAGTTGAACTCGGCCATCAGGGCCCAGGCCTTGCGGCCGTCGGGATAGACCAGCATGTCGCGGTTGCGCCCGAGAATGCGCTTGAGCACCGGCAGGCCGCGCCCGCAGGAGCAGGCTTCGCCGACCTCCGCCATGTCGCCCACGGCATAGCGGATCATCGGCATGGCGAAGTTGGTGAGCGGCGTCACCACGACTTCGCCCGTCTCACCGGGGGCGCAGGGCCGTCCGGCCCCGTCGATCACCTCCAGCAGCACCGCCTCCGACTGCACGTGATAGTGCTCGTGGTCCGGGCACTGGAGGGCGAGATAGCCGGCTTCCTGGCTGCTGTACATGTCGGCGATCTTCAGGCCCCAGACCTCGCGGCACAGTTCCCGCGTCTCCGCCGGCAGGGCCTCGGAAAGCGTGCGCACCTCGCGCAGCTTCGCAAAGGTGACGCCCTGTTCCCGGCACAGCAGCAGCAGGTCGCGCAGCGCCGAGGGATAGATCAGCAGGTAGTCCGGCTGCTGGCGCTGCAGCCAGTCGAGCTGCTCCTCGACGCGGGAGACGATGGACAGCATGACGCTGGGCCCGGTGTCGAAGAGACCCTTGAGCGCCCGGCCCCAGACGCGGCTGCGCGCGCCTTCCGGATAGGCGGCGACGCCGTCGGGGAAAGAGCGGATGGCCGCCATGGTGCCGCTGAAGTCGCGGCGGTGCCAGAGGTGCTCGCGCAGCGAGATCACGTCGAAGAAGAGCTGCGACATCACGCTGCCGCGCGCCTTGACCGGCCGCCCGGTGGAGCCGCTGGTGGAGACCTCGTAGGTCTCGCCGTGGCGCTCCGGCAGCACCGGGCTGTAGAGCGCCGCGCCCGCCTGCTGCAGCTCTGCCCGGCGCAGCACCGGGATATTGGCCCAGACCTCGGGCGTCGGCGCCTTGCCCGGCAGGTGGCCGGCCAGCGCCAGACGGTCGCGGTAGAAGGGCAGGTGGCGGTAGGCATGGTCGAGCAGCGCCCCGGCCTGGCGCAGCTGGCGCGCCTGCAGCTCCTCCGGCGCCAGCCACTGGCTCTCCTCCAGCTGCTGCAGCAGCGCGGCGGTGAGGGCCGGTCCCGGTCCCGGCAGCGCCGGCCAGGCCACGGAGTCATGGGCGCTGGGCAGGCTGCGGAAGGGGGGATGGATATCGGGCGGACGGCTCATGCGTTCCGGATAGCATTGGCGGCGAAGCCGGTGAAAGGTCTTAGTAGGGCCGCCGCAGGAGGGGCCTTGAATCCCTCGCCCGGCAGCACATGTGATCTATGTCCTAGAGCAACCCGCGTCCAGGCGGACGCGGACCGGTTGCTCTAATCTTTGAGGATAGATCAATTTATCCTCGACCTGGTGATTCCACCTGATCGAGGATTGATCTAGCCTCAAGGGATGAAAAGAGACTGAAAGCGGCAGCATAACACCCTTTCGCGGCCCCGAGGGCCCGTCACCGGGCTCCCCACATTGACCGCTGCGGAGGCCGGTGCTACCCATGGCCGCCGCGTCCCGGCCCGGGCGCATCCGCGATCCGCGCCCCCTGAAGTCGGCCCGGGAAGACCAGAAAAGGCAGCGATGAGCAGCGATAACTCCTCTTTGTCCGGCAGCAACCGGCCGGCCCGCGTGGTGCCGGGCCCGGGCGCCGGGACCAGAGACAAGATCCAGGAAACAGCCCGAGATCTGGTGGAACCGCTGCCCGAGATGGCGGTTTCCGTGCAGGGCCTGACCAAGACCTACAAGGCCAGCGGCAGGGCCCCGGCCAAGAAGGCGTTGAGCGCCGTCGACCTGGACATCCCGCGCGGCTCCCTCTTCGGCCTGCTGGGCCCCAACGGTGCCGGCAAGTCGACCCTCATCAACATCCTGGCCGGCCTGGTGAACAAGACCGCGGGCAGCGCCAGCATCTGGGGCTACGACATCGACGCCAGCCCGCGCCAGGCGCGCGCGGCCATCGGCGTGGTGCCGCAGGAACTGAACATCGACCCCTTCTTCACCCCGCGCGAACTGCTGGAGCTGCAGGCCGGGCTCTACGGCGTGCCGCCGGCCGAGCGCATGAGCGACCGGATTCTCGCCGCCATGGGCCTGGCCGACAAGGCGGAGGCCTATGCCCGCACGCTTTCCGGCGGCATGCGCCGGCGCCTCATGGTCGCCAAGGCGATGGTCCATCAGCCGCCGGTGCTGGTGCTGGACGAGCCCACGGCCGGCGTCGACATCGAGCTGCGCCAGCAGCTCTGGGCCAACGTGCGCGAGCTGAACCGCGCCGGCACCACGGTGCTGCTGACCACCCACTACCTGGAAGAGGCCGAGGAGCTCTGCGACCGCATCGCCATCATCAACCACGGCAAGGTGATCGCCTGCGACGACACCGAAAGCCTGCTGGCGCGCGTCGACAACAAGGCCCTGACGCTGATCTTCGACCGCGAGCTGGACGGCGTGCCGGACTGCCTGGCCGCCTTCAATCCGGAGCAGACCGGGCGGCGGCGCCTGCTGTTCCACTACCACGCCAGCGAAAGCCCGGTGCCGCAGATTCTCGACGCGGTCTGCGCGGCGGGGCTCTCGGTGATCGACATGTCGACCGAGGAAGCCGACCTGGAGGACATCTTCCTGCAGCTGACGCGCGGTGCGCACGACACGCCGCCCGAAGGCTCCGCCGGCAGCGATGATGCCGCGGCCTGACGGCTGGAGACCGGCAGTCCTGCTGCCGGCCCTGCTCCTGATCCCCTTGCTGGTCCTGGGCGCCTGCGCGCCGCGCGTGGCCCCGCCGGGCCCCGGCCTGACCGCGACCGGCCTCACCGCCCCGGCCTTTACCGCAGAGAGCTTCATCACCGCCGACGGCAGCGCGCTGCCGCTGCGCCACTGGGCGCCGCAGGAGGGCGACCCCGGCTCTGAGACGGCGCCGCCGCGCGGCGTGGTCCTGGCGCTGCACGGCTTCAACGACTACAGCCACGCCTTCGCCGAGTCCGGGCCGGCGCTGGCCGCGCAGGGCCTGCTCGTCTACGCCTACGATCAGCGCGGCTTCGGCGAGGCGCCGCACCGCGGGCTCTGGGCCGGGATCGATGTGCTGACGGGCGACCTGGGCGAGGCCGCGGCCCTGCTGCGCCGCCGCCACCCCGGGCTGCCGCTTTACCTGCTGGGCGAGTCCATGGGTGGGGCGGTGATCCTGGCCGCCCTGGCCGATCCCGACGCGCCGCCGGCCGTGACCGGGGCCGACGGTGTGATCCTGGCCGCGCCGGCGGTCTGGGCGCGTTCGACCATGCCGTTCCACCAGCGCGCCGCCCTCTGGCTCGGCGCGCGGCTCTTCCCCTGGGCGCGCTTTTCCGGGCGTGGCCTGGGCATCCAGGCCTCCGACAACATCGAGATGCTGCGCGCCCTGGGCCGCGACCCGCTGTTCATCAAGGAGACCCGGACCGACGCGATCTACGGCCTGGTGAACCTGATGGACGCCGCCCTGGCCGCCGCGCCCGAGGTGGAGGCCCCGACCCTGCTGCTCTACGGGGAAAAGGACGAGGTGGTGCCGGCCGAGCCGGTGATCGAGTTCTGGCGCCACCTGCCGCCCGAAGCCGACCCCCAGGCCCCGGGGCGCCGGCGCTTCGCGCTCTACCCCGAGGGCTGGCACATGCTGCTGCGCGACCTGCAGGCCCAGGTGGTGATCGGCGACATTGCCGCCTGGACCAAGGACGAGGCCGCGCCGCTGCCCTCCGGCGCCGAGGAGACCGCCGCCGCCCTGCTGAAAGGCGAGGAAGGGCGCGAAGATGAGAGCGAGGACGAGACCGCCGCCGCGGCCTGCGGGGCCGCCGCCTGCTGAAATCCGGGACTTCCGCGCCGCGCAAAGCCCTTTGCGCCCCTCGGGATCTTGCAGTATTGTCCCGCCCTGCCCCCCAGAGGGGCCCCTCTCAGGACCCGTAGCTCAGCTGGATAGAGCGCTGCCCTCCGAAGGCAGAGGTCACAGGTTCGAATCCTGTCGGGTCCGCCAAGATTCTCTGTTAGCTTACTGATTTCGCAGGGATTCTTTAGCTCCCAAGATTCCGCGTACCACTTTCAGTCCCACACCACGGCAAGCCGCGGAGCATCCGGGTCGACAATGGCCCCGAGTTTTCTGGTCGCCTGCTCGACCAGTGGGCCTACCTGAACAAGGTAGAGCTGGACTTCTCAAGGCCGGGAAAGCCGACGGACAATGCCTACATCGAAGCATTCAACAGTCGGCTACGCCAGGAATGCCTTAACGCATCCTGGTTCCTCTCGATGGCTGATGCCCGGCAGCGCATCACCAGCTGGAGGATCGACTACAATGAAAACCGGCCGCATTCGTCGCTCGGAAACTTGACGCCGAGCGACTTCGCGGCCCAACTTGAACCCGCCCGGAAGATCGCATGAAGTCCGGACCAAAGACGGGGTGAGCCGCAATGCCCCAATCCTCTAACTCAGCATCCGGATCCGGTTAAAGGGGTAAGGTCAATCAGATCCGTTCGCCATTTCTAAGACGACATTAAGGTGCCGGGGCGCCCAAATGTCAGGTTCAGGAAGCTGATCTGACCTGAAACTGCTGGGGCAGAAGGGGCCGGTTATAACCTTGAGTGGGAAGTTGGAAATCGGCCAGGCGCCAAATTTGGAAATCCGGATCGATTCAGCAGCTCAGCACGATGTACCTATAGTCGTAACGCCGCATTTTAATAAACTCATTGCGACAGCGAATAGTCGATCTGCGGGAGATGTCTATACCTTTGGTTACTTTGTGCGGTTCCCTCCCGTGAATCGCGTATGCTAAATTCGATTAGGTAATCCAATTCAAAGAACCGCGTATGCCGACATGCTTGCAATGCCAAGTAGAAAATTCAGCAGACCGGCGCTTCTGCAGTGCTTGCGGAGCAGCGCTGCCGATCAGCTGCGACCATTGCGGCTTCCAGAATCAAGGGGATGCCAGGTTTTGCGGGGGATGCGGTACCCAGCTAGCCCGACATGAGACTGCCGACAATAAACCGCGCCTTTCGCAAGCACCGGAATCGGCGCCACCGGCTGAAGAACGGCGCCAGGTCACTGTCTTTTTCTGCGACCTTTCGAACTTCACAAATCTGTCGACCCAACTCGACCCCGAGGAAATCCGTGACCTAGTTGCGGAGGTGTTCGAGAACATCGACTCGACCCTCGTCGATTTCGGCGGGACCGTGAACAGACACATGGGCGATGGGGTGATGGCTCTGTTTGGGGCCCCCGTTGCGCATGAGGACGATCCACTTCGTGCACTTCATGCAGCGTGCAAAATCCATGACGTAATGGGCAGCCTGAGCAAGCGCTTGGGCCGGAGTTTAAAAGTTCATATAGGCATAGCGAGCGGTCACGTTTTAGCAGCGGGAATCGGCTCGTCCAAATTCAGTGAATATACAGTTCTTGGCGAATCCGTAAACTTAGCATCACGTCTGCTAGACCAAGCTGCCGCGGACCAGACCGTTATCTCTTCGGAGGTCTATAACGCGGTCCGCAGCCATGTTGAGTGTGAGCCTCTGGGCTCATTGTCATTAAAGGGCTTGACCAAGCCTGTCAGCGCATGGCGGGCGCTCAGGATGAAGGAGGTAGCGGAACAAACGGCTGTTCCAAAAATCGTTGGGCGCAAGCCAGAGTTCCAGCAGTTTAATAGTTTACTTGATCTTGTCCTAGAAGGCGGCCCAGGACAGATTATGATTCTTAAAGGGGACCCCGGAATTGGGAAGTCACGCTTGGCGGCGGAGTTCATGGCGATTGCAGAGCATCGCGGGTTCGCCTGTCATAAAGCTCACAACTTCAATTTCGGGGTTACCAAAGGACAAGACACAATTCGCGTGTTGTTCCGGAGCCTCGCGGGAATCACGGCCTCCTGCAGCGAGGCCGTCGAAGAGCGCCGGGCGGCCGTCGCACGCTTCGAGAAGGGGTTCATCGAGGAAGAACAGTACCCACACCTCTATGATTTGCTGGACATTCCCCAACCCCCGGAAATGCATGACATCTATGACGCTATGGACAACTTGGCTCGAAACGTCGGCAAGCAACTTGTCCTCACGACTGCAATAAAGAAGCTCTCGGAACGAAAAAAGCTATTCCTGCTCGTCGAGGACGTTCACTGGGCCGGCCCTGTGACATTGGCTTATCTCAATGCCATATGCAAAGTCGTCTCGGAGTGCTCGGCCATCCTCGTTGTTACGACGCGCAGCACTGACGCCCCCCGTTTTCCTACACCATCTTCGACAACCATCGAACTGGGTCCACTTCTCTACGAAGAAGCCGTAGATTTCGCTGGGCAACAGTGGGAGCCCAAAAACAGCTTCGTGACAGAATGCATCCGTCGCGCGGCGGGTAATCCCTTTTTCCTGGAGCAATTGCTCCTCAACGCAGAGGACACGCTAGGCAGCGCGGTCCCGGCCTCCGTCCACAGTCTTATGCTGGCTCGGATGGACCGCTTGCCGCAAAGAGACAAATCTGCACTGCAAGCCGCATCTATTATCGGCCAACGGTTCGAGTTCAAGACACTACAGCATCTGATTGACGATTCCGAATATTACTGTTCCAGTTTGATCAGTAACGGATTAATTCGCCAAGAAGAAGACACACTTGCTTTTGCCCATTCACTGATCCAGGAAGCAGTTTATGAATCGCTTCTGAAGTCGCGCGCGCGAGAACTGCATTTGAAAGCAGCGGCATGGTTCAAGAAACGAGACGCTGTGGTATACGCGCAGCATCTCGAACGAGCCAAGGACGAGTTGGCCGCAGCTGCCTATCTCGACGCCGCCCGCCAGCAATTTCGAAGCTTCCATTTTATCGAAGCACGCAATCTAGCTGAACATGGCCTGTCAATATGCAAAAGCGCAGACACTTCATATGAATTGGCCACCTTTCTCGGCAATATTCGCCTTCACCTACGCGACCGCGGAGAGGCCATAGAGGCCTTCGAGCAAGCGCTCGCTCTCGCCCAAAGTGATCAGCAGAAATGCTGCGCCATGATAGGGATCGCAGAAGGCATGCGCGACACCGGCGCACACGCCCGGGCGCTGGACGTCCTCGAAACGGCGGAGTCTTTAGCCGACATCGCGGGGCTGGACGAAGAGCTAGCACAGATCTGCTATCAGCGTGGCAACCTACATTTCCCACTCGGTGAAGTTGACATTTGCCTGGCTGAGCATGCCCGGTCACTTCAATTCGCACGACGCGCAAATTCACCAAAAAGCGAAGCAAAGGCTTTGAGCGGTCTCGGCGATGCCGAGTATGCCAGGGGACGGATGGTCACAGCACATCATCATTTCAAGAACTGCCTCGAAATTTGCGAGCGTCAGGGGCTTTCGCGCATAGAACTCGAGAACCGACCGCTCTTAGGGCTGACTTCGTTCTATCAGAACGACTTGACCTCGAGCCTTGATGACTGTGCGGCTGGAATCAGCGCTGCGCGCAAGGCACAGCATCAGCGTGCCGAGATGGTCGCGCGCCTTGCCGCAGCGCCTATTCACCTGGAACGAATGGACCTTGAGGAGACCCGTGAGCATTGTGAACTGACCCTACCACTGGCAAAGCGCGCTGAAGCGCACGGCTTTGAAGTCGAATGCCTTTTGTTTCTCGCGAAAGTCTCTTCGCTCGAAGGCCACGGAAAGAAGGCAGAGTCCTATGCAAAAGCCGCTGTTGAGCAGAGCATGGAAACCAGCTCAACCTTCACCGGCCCTTGGTCGTTGGGAACGCTTGCGGTGGTGGCCGGAAGTCGCACGGAGCGACAGGAGGCGCTTCGCCGCGGCGAGGACCTTCTGACACAAAATGCCTGCGTGTCCCACAATTACCTCTGGTTCTATCGCGATGCGATGGAAGCTTCCTTGAAGGAGAAAAATTGGGACGCGGCCGAATACTACGCATCTAGGCTGGAAGAGTATATTGCTGCGGAGCCTTTGCCTTGGTCCGAGTTCTACATTGCCTGGGGACGCGCACTTTCGAACTTTGGACGGGGGGATCACAGCATAGAACTGTTGGAGAAGATGGATCGGCTTCGACACTTCAGCGGCTCTTCTTGTCTGAACGTTGCAAGCTTGTCGTTATCCCACGCTTTAGTGGATTGAAACACTCTTGGGCGTTTTTTGACGGAATATTTGCTGGCACCTCTCTCTTAACGATTTTGACCGAATAGGAGGAAGCCGATCATGTTGAAATTGTTTCAAAGCATACTCCTCTTATTCGTTCTCATCGAGCCTCTGCCCGCGGTAGCAGATCCGCTGCCCTCTTGGAACAAAACCGAAGCCCGAGAACGGCTCCACGAATTCATCGCTGACATCACAAATGAAGAGAGTGTAGGGTTCGTTCCACCCGATCAACGCATCGCTGTGTTCGATGGCGATGGGACGCTCTGGACCGAAAAACCGACGTACTTCGAGTTCTACTTTTCTGTCCACCGCGCCCACGAATTGGCAATCGCAGATCCTGGCTTTGCTTCTACGCCGGCACTTAAAGCAGCAGCAACCGGGGGGATTGAGGCGGTGCTCTCACTCCCCGGCAACGCGATGGACGAGGTGATCGAGGCGACTCATTCCGGAACAACCGTTGACAAGTTTAAGGAAGCTGTAAGGTCTTGGCGCTCTACGGCACATCATCCGGAAACGGGCCGGCTCTTCTATCGCATGATCTTTCAGCCGATGGTCGAGCTCATTTCTCATCTAAGTAACAATGGTTTCCAGGTCTTCATCGTATCTGGAAGCGGTCAGGATTTCTTACGGGCCTTTGCGGCAGACCTTTTCGGGCTTCCGCCCGGTCATGTGATCGGATCGTCCCGCAATTACCGCTATGAAAGTGGAAGTGTCCTACCGCAGCTTTTCAAGGAACACGGCTATCTCTTTTTCACGAACAAGGCGAACAAGCCGATAGCGATCGAGCTACATATCGGCGTGAAGCCAGTAATGGCAACAGGTAACTCGGACGGCGACATAGAGATGCTTGAATGGACGACAGACGCTGGCCGCGCTCGACTCGGAATCCTCATCCATCATACGGATGCAAAGCGCGAGTACGCCTATGACCGAAACAGCAAAGTCGGCCGGCTCGATCAAGGCCTGATACTTGCGGGCCAGGCGCAACACTCAAATTGGCTGGTTGTCGACATGGCTCGTGACTGGAGGCACATCTGGCCCTAGCTCAACAGGGACAGAGAAATGATACACTATCAAGGCCCGACTGATCCGGTATCGCAAATGGAACTGGAATGTATCTGTCTTCAATCTTGCCAATGGCTATGCCGAAAGAGTAGCCATCTATGTTTGGGGGGACGAATATGACCATACCACCAATCTGCTCCGAGCCCCTCGCAGCCGGGCTGATCAAGTCGTCAGCGCGACCTCTGAAAGAGGACGAGACCGAGGGGCTTTGGCGAATATTCGCTGCCATCAACGACGAATGGAGACTGTTCCATACGAGGGACCCAAAGCATCCGGTCGCCGATGCATCTAATCTGCGCTCAACATGGTTGGAGTTTGTGACACTCCGCGCTGACTCCGGCAATTATCCCAGTTACGTCGGTGAGTATGAAAATGCACTCGAGATGTTGCGCGCGCTCGAGTCGGTTGATGGGGCTGACGCAGTAAAGACCTTGCTGTTTGCAGAGGAACCTTCGCCGGATACACGACTGGCCCACGCAAAGCGCTATGTGGTGGATGAATTCATTACCGTCATGGTCATTGCCAGCGGATTCAAGGAATTCGGGGCAAGAAACTACAACGGATTTATCGGGGGATCTCGGTTCAACCGTGCGACGAACATCTGCACACCGGTGCTGTTTCCTGAGCGGGAGGCGGAGCAATGAGGCGGGTAGAAGATGTCGAATATCTCCTGGTCGGATCCGGTGTTGCAGCATCCACAATTGCAAAGAGGCTGTTGGAAAAGGATCCGAACACCTCGATCCTCATGCTAGAGGCCGGCAGTCGAATTCCAGCTAAAGACCGGCGCCTGTGGTGGGACTTTGTCGTCACACACAAGCTCCCGTACGACTACACCTACGACAAGATAGGAGCCAATCCCTCTATCGGAAACACTCACTGGGAGATGCACAAGACGCGAGTCACTGCTTACGGCGGCACGACAATGCATTGGGGAGGATGGGCTCTTCGTATGAAGCCGGAGGACTTTCATCTCTACACCAACACCGGTGAAGGGGGTGACTGGCTCGTCACTTACGAGGACCTTGAAGGATACTATTGTCAGGCGGAAAAGCACCTCTCAGTCTGTGGGGATCCAGACGACGACTGGACCTGGCGCAGCGAGCCTTATCCACTACCCCCCTATCCATGGCTTGAGCCAGATATTGAGATGATCGAGGCCTTTCAGGCAAATGGTATCCGCCCCGGACGCATGCCTCTGGCAAGGTATCGAAAATGCATGACCACGGGAACGTGCCGCTATTGCCCATTCGGCGCTCGTTTCTCGGGTCAGTATGTGAACGAAGACCTCGAAGCCCATAAGGAGACAGGGCGGTATCCGAATTTCGAGATCCGCACCGAGGCGACAGTAAAGAAGATCCTGCTCGACGGTCCTGCCCGTGTCAGCGGAGTTGAATATCTGGACCGCAACAGCGGCGCGGTTTGCGAGGTCAACGCCGCGATCGTCATCGTGTGTGCGGGCGCTTTCGAGTCGCCCAAACTCCTCCGACTTTCAACGGGTCCCGGGCATGATGACGGCATCGGTAACAACAAGGGCCTAGTCGGACGCTACTTAGTCTCCCACTCGTTCCTGTCAGTCACGGGTACGGCGACGACAAACAAATGGAGAATGGCAAGCGAGTTCGACTTTCCAACCTTAATGTCTCGCACCTATGACGATGAGACCCATCAGGCAGGTGGCAAGATTTTCATGTTTCGGAATCAGAACCTGCCGGGACAGCGCTGGCATGAGCTCATGCAGGAGGGGAAGACCCGTGAGGAGATGAATGCGATTGCCCGTGGTCCGCGCCAAACCGGTCTCAGCGCATTCTATGAAGAGAAAGGTCGCAAGGAGAACTATCTTGAGCCGTTGCCTGACCAGACGGACCAGTTTGGGCTACCGTTGATGAGAATCAATTTTAATCGCAACGCAAAGGTCATGCGAGACGCCAACGTACGGCTGGCGGAGATGGCAAGCATATTCGCATCGATGTCCGACTATACCATCGTCACAAATCAGTTTGAGGGCGCTGCGGGCTTTCATGCTTCGGGGACATGTCGGATGGGACGCACTCCAGCCGAAGGAGTCACGGACGGCGATCTTCGAGTTCACGGCGTGGCTAATCTTTACATCTGTTCGAACGCAGTCTTCCCCTCGGTCGGCGCCGTCAATCCGACGCTGACCCTCACGGCGCTCGCGTTCCGGTTGGCCGACCACCTCAAAAGCGAATCAACTGCGGGCACGAAGGCCAAGCAGGGAGTGCCAGCATGACCGACAGCTTGGCTCTGAAAAGGAATTTTGCTCATCTGGTCCAGCGCTGGAACGAAATCGAGGAACGCCTTGATGCCGGTACGCAGTCTGCAAGGCCGGATGGCCTGATCTGGCTCCATGACTCCCTGGATGCAGCCATCAGGCTCGAATTCTCGACCATTCCCCCCTATCTATGCGCTCTTTGGTCCATCAAGGATCAAGCGTCGCCAGCAGCCGATTCGATCCGGCGTGTCGTGCAGGAAGAGATGTTGCACATGGCTCTTGCCTGCAACATGTTGGTGGCGATCGGCGGCACACCAAGCATACGTGATCCTGACTTCGCCCCTCTCTATCCTGGTGAACTGGCAGGTGGTGTCCACAAGGGTCTTGTCGTTCGCCTCCAGGGTCTGACAGACGAGGCTCTTAGAGGGTTCATGGTGATTGAGCTGCCAAAGCACTCGGTCGACGACGAGACCTCCGCGCTTAAGGCGTATGCGGATATTGATCAAGACCACGAAGGGCACGAGACAATCGGTGCGTTTTATGACCGCCTCTGCAAAGCATTTCACAGGCTTGAACCTGACATGACAACAGACCGACAGATCGCCGGTCCTCTCGCCTGGTTTCCGGTCCGCGATCTGACTGACGTTGATGAAGCCATCAGTGTTATAAAGGAACAAGGTGAGGGCTCGCCCCTTGCTCCAGGTGAAGGAACAAGTAGTGGAACCGGCGGAGACTCCCTGGCACACTTTTATCGGTTCCTGGAGATCTACACCGGCCGGCGCATTGAATATCTACCGGAGAAAGAGGCCTGGGGCCTTGGAGAGACAATCGAGCGTTCGGCGAGCTATCCGATGGCGCCGATTCCGGCCGGCGGCTACCCGACAGATGGCGGCGACGTTCCGGATCAAGTCGCCGCCCTGCTTTGTGAATTCGACGCCGGCTACACCCGGCTTCTGCGTCAGCTGGATCAGCTGTGGAGAAAAGGCGACCAGGGGGCGCTTATTCAGGCGATCGAAACCATGTTCTCCTTACAAGGCCCGGCTCGCGCTTTGATGCAAATTCCGATCGTCGGAAACCCTTCGATGACCTATGGCCCATGCTTCCGTTTCCAGGAGATCCGAAGTGACTGATGATCCTCGCCGGCTGCAAATTGAAACCGAGTTCCTGTTTCGAATCGTTATTGAAACAAACAGCTCCCGGATCCAATCTCTCAAGGACACACCTTACGGAAAATTTATTGATGTTGCCGTCGTGGGAGGAACAGTGGCGGGGCCCAAAATCGAGGGTGTTGTGTTGAACATGGGAGGAGATTGGGGGCTGGCGCGGCCACAGATCATTTGCGGAAAACAGGTCTTGGTGACTGACCTTGACTGCAAGCTGCTTATTCAGACGAATGATGAGATTGAGGGCGCCGAGGGTGCGGCGGAAAACCTGATACAGATGAGCTATACGGGAATCAGCTTTTACTATCCTGACGCCTGTGACGACAAGTCGGATAGCGTAGTGAAGGATCCGTCCACCTACTACTTCCGTACGACACCTCGATTCCAGACAGGCTCAAAAAAATACGACAACCTCAATCGCACGGTGGCGATCGCCTCGGGCTATCACCGACTGGATGCCGGTCCAATTTACGACGTATTTGCCGTCAAATGACAGACACTGATTTGAGAATGTTAGCGCAGCAACTCTTCAGACAGCATGCAGGTTTGCCGAATGTTCTCTGGGGCGTAGAACTCAATTCATTGGCCCAATATACCGGAACATGGGCTTTGAGACGCCGTCATCGTCCACTTCGCTTAGGAAGCTTTCCAAAGTCCTGGTGAAGTAGGGATATAGGCCGAATTCGTCTTCAAGATCTGGGCAAGGGTAAAGAGCCTTATAAATGACGGTCTTTTGATGCTGAGTGCTGCCGTCTTCTAATTTTCTGTCAGCTTCCTTGTGATGGATGGTGTCAAGGGCCAGCCCAATCACTTCGTACTGGTGACCGTACTTGTAGTATTCGTACTTGCCGAGCTTCATTATGTCTTCTCCCAATTGTGTTATTTGGCGACTTCTCGTGAAAATCATTGAGGGTCTATATTCTGCGCTGCTGTCGAGAACGCGGTAAAGGTTATCGTCAAGATGATCGACAAGAATTGTTGCTGACCAGCCCAATCTGATTGGTCCAATGCAATTGTTAGTTCATGACCGGCCGATCGTCCAACGGAACGGCCGCTCTTGGCACATAGCGGCCTTG
>JBNKHC010000048.1:0-3389 GCA_050290145.1 Kiloniellaceae bacterium
AGCACCGCTTCGGGCGCCGGCGCGCTCTCGTCGCGTTTGCGCACCATGACCCAGCGCGTGTACTCCATCACCGCCTCGCCACGCTGGTTGATGCCGCGGCTGCGCACGTAGACCACGCCGGTCTTGCCGTTGGAGTTCTCCTTCAGGCCCACCACCTCGCTCTCGCTCGACAGGGTGTCGCCGGGATAGACCGGGGCCAGGAAGCGGCCGTCGGCATAGCCCAGGTTGGCGACGGCGTTCAGCGACACGTCGGGCACCGTCTTGCCGAAGACCACGTGGAAGGCCAGCAGATCGTCGATGGGCGCCTGGGGCAGGCCGCAGGCCTCAGCGAAGGCATCGGAGGACTGCAGCGCGAACCGCCCGCCGTAGAGCGCGGTGTAGAGCGCCTGGTCGCCCGCCGTCACCGTGCGCGGCGTGGCGTGCTTCAGCACCTGGCCAAGGCGGAAGTCCTCGAAATAATTGCCCCGATTGTTCTTGGGATTGTTCTTCGACATCAGGCGGCGGACTCCAGCTCGCCGATCGCCTCGGACAGCGCCACCAGGCGCTTGGCGTTTTCCACGTGCAGGTTCTCGATCAGCTTGCCGTCGACCACGACCACGCCCTTGCCCTCGGCGGTCGCCTCGGCATGGGCGGCGATGATCTTGTGCGACCAGTCGATCTCCTCCTGGGAGGGGGCGAAGACCTCGTTGGCCTTGGCGATGGTCTTGGGGTGGATCAGCGTCTTGCCGTCGAAGCCCAGTTCCTTGCCCTGGCGGCAGGAGGCGGCGAAGCCCTCCTCGTCGGAGAGGTCCAGGTGCACGCCGTCGGTGATGGCGATGCCGTAGGCGCGCGCCGCCAGGATGCAGAGGCCGAGGCTGGTCAGCACCGGCAGGCGCTCGGGCGTGTGCGCGGCCTGCAGGTCCTTCACCAGGTCCGAGGTGCCCATGACCAGGCAGCTGATGCGCTGGGAGGCGCCGGCCACTTCCTGGGCGTTCAGCATGCCGAGCGGGGTTTCCATCATGCACTGGATGCCCATGGTCGCCGGCGCGCCGGCCGCGTCCATCAGTTTCTCCAGCTCGTGGATCATGGCTGCCGTCTCCACCTTCGGCAGCAGGATGGCATCGGCGCCGGAGGTCGCCATGGCCTTCACGTCGTCCTTGCCCCAGGGGCTGTCCAGGGGGTTCACGCGCACGGCGATCTCGCGCTTGCCGTAGCCGCCTTCCTTCAGCGCGGCGACGATCTGGTCGCGCGCCGTCTCCTTGGCGTCGGGCGCCACCGCGTCTTCCAGGTCGAGGATCAGGCCGTCGGCCGGCAGGCTGCGGCCTTTTTCCAGGGCGCGGGCGTTGGAGCCGGGCATGTAGAGGACGGAGCGGCGCGGACGGGCGGCGGTCATGAGCGGAATCTCCCTGCGTGGTCTTGTTCGGCCGCCCGCAGGCGCATTTTTCCGCACCTGCGAACGCGGGGGCGACTATAAACGATGGCCCGCCTGTGGCAAGCTGCCGCCCGCCGGATCCCCGAAAAACCGCCGGAAAGCAGGCAAAGGCGCCCGATGAACGTGATTTCCATCCAGTCCCACGTCGCCTACGGCCACGTCGGGAATTCCGCGGCGGTCTTCGCGCTGCAGCGCCTGGGGATCGAGGTCTGGCCGGTCCACACGGTGCAGTTCTCCAACCACACCGGCTATCCCGACTTTCAGGGCCAGGTCTTCGCCGCCGGGGAGATCGCCCGGCTGATCGACGGCCTGGAAGCGCGCGGGGCACTGGCCCGCTGCGACGCCCTCCTGACCGGCTATATCGGCGACCCGGCCCTGGGCGAAGTGATCCTGGAGGCCGCGACCCGCATCCGCGCCGCCAACCCCCGGGCGATCTGGGCCTGCGACCCGGTGATGGGCGACCACGGCAAGGGCCTCTTCGTGCGCGCGGGCGTGCCCGAGTTTCTAGCCGGCAAGGCCCTGCCCGCCGCCGACATCCTCACCCCCAACCTCTTCGAGCTGGAGATCCTGGCGGGGCAGAAGCCGCAGGGTCTGGCTATAGGGGGGCTGGCCGGCATCCGCGCCGCCGCCGAGAGCCTGCTGGCGCCAGGGCATGGTCAGGGCCCGAAAGCCGTGCTGGTCACCAGCCTGGCGGCGCCCAATAGCGACGAGGTGGCGATGCTGGGGGTGAGCGCGGAAGGCGCCTGGCGGGTCGCCTGCCCGCGCCTGCCGATCACGCCCAACGGCGCCGGCGACGCGGTGGCCGCCCTCTTCCTCGGCTTCTATCTGAAAACCGGATCGCTGCCCGACGCCCTGGGCCGGGCCGCCGCGGCCATCTTCGAGGTGCTGCAAACGACCATCGAAGCGGGCGAGGAGGAACTGCAGCTCGTCGCCGCCCAGGACCGGCTGGCTGCGCCGCGGCAAATCTTCACAGCCAAGAAGCTCTGACTCAGCTCACCATCCCCTAGCTGACGACCTGGCAGCGCACCCAGAGCACCGGCTCGCCGCCGTCGACGGAGACCAGGATCTGCTCCTCGTTGAGCTGGCGCATGTCGATGATCTGCCCGGCGCCGGGGTCGCCTTCCGGCACTTCGTAGGTGAAGAAGTGGCGGCGGTAGTCGCCGATGGTCGCCGTGCCCGCCGGGGTGATGATGCCGGGGCCATCGATGCTGAAGTGCGACGCCTCGGTGGTGGAACACCAGTCCCCGTCGATGGCGTCGGCGCGTGCCGGCGACGCCAGGACCATCAACAGACCCGCAAGGAAGATGCTCCTGGCGATGAATTGACCGGACATCGCTGCCTCCCGCTTTGTGAGAACCCGACAACCGTTTCAGCTACCCGATAAGGAGTATAACCCGAAACGGCGGCCCGGCAGGCGGGAGAATGCGGGTGACGAGCGGTCGCCGCGGCGACCGCAACATCAGGCGACGGCCATGTCCACTTCGCGGTGGCGGCCGAGCTGGGCCATCCAGTCGTAAAAGCGCGGATCGCGCCGCAGCTGCCAGCCGTAGTGCCGCTTCAGCGCCTCGACCAGGCGGCCGCCGCGGCCGAGCTGTTCGTCGGCAAAGCCGACCATGAGCGAGTTGGGCCAGGCCTGGGGGCGGATTTCCCGCAGACGTTCGAACAGCCTCTCCTCGCTTTCGTCACGATGCACCTGCGCCAGCAGCGACAGCATGGCGGCGGTCGAGCGCGACACCCCCATGTAGCAATGGACCAGCAGGTGGCCGTCCTGCCGCGCGTCGCGCGAGGCCGCCAGCTCCTCGCCGAAGTCGAGGATCTCGGTGACATGCTCGGGCGTCGGCATGACCTTGCCCTCGGCCGGATCGATGATGTCGTGGAAGCGCATGATCTTGCGGTGATGGTCGTCGAAGGCGTCAAAGGCCTCGATGTCCGGCCAGCCCGGATCGATCAGCGTCAGCACGTGGGTCACGTTGCGCGC
>JBNKHC010000049.1:0-4029 GCA_050290145.1 Kiloniellaceae bacterium
GAAGTCCGGGTTGTGCACGGCGGCGGTGTTGATGGAGACCTTGTCGGCGCCGGCCAGGAGCAGCTGGCGGATGTCCTCCAGCGTGCGCACGCCGCCGCCGACGGTCAGCGGCATGAAGCAGTGCTCGGCCGTGCGGCGCACCACGTCCAGCAGGATGCCGCGGTCCTCGTGGCTGGCGGTGATGTCGAGAAAGCAGAGCTCGTCGGCGCCGGCGGCGTCGTAGACCTGGGCCTGCTCGACGGGGTCGCCGGCGTCACGCAGGTCAACGAAGTTCACGCCCTTGACCACGCGGCCGTCCTTCACGTCCAGGCAGGGGATGACGCGCACGGTGAGCATCAGGCGGCTCCGGAAGGTTCTTTGGCGAGCAGCGCCAGCGCCGCCGCCGGATCGATGCGCCCGTCGTAGAGCGCGCGCCCGGAGATCACGCCCTCGATGCCGGAGTCCTGGATGGCGAGGAAGGCGGCGAGGTCGTCCAGCGAGGCGACGCCGCCGGAAGCGATGACCGGGGTGTCGATGGCTTCGGCGAGTGCGCGGGTCGCTTCCACGTTGGCGCCCTCAAGCGCACCGTCGCGGTCGATGTCGGTATAGACGATGGCCGCGGCCCCGGCGTCCTCGAAGCGGCGCGCCAGGTCGAGCGCCTCGATCTCGCTGACCTCGGCCCAGCCTTCGGTCGCGACCTTGCCGCCGCGCGCGTCGATGCCGAGCACCACCCGGCCGGGGAAGGCGCGGCAGGCCTCACGCACCAGCGCCGGGTTCTTCACCGCCACGGTGCCGAGGATGACGCGCCGGAGGCCGAGATCCAGCCAGCGCTCGATCGTCGCCATGTCGCGGATGCCGCCGCCGAGCTGCGCGGGGATGTCGACAGCCTTGAGGATCGCCTCCACCGCCGGCGCGTTCACCGGCCGCCCCTCGAAGGCGCCGTTCAGGTCGACCAGGTGCAGCCACTGGAAGCCGGCCTCGGCGAAGGCGCGGGCCTGGGCTGCCGGGTCGTCGTTGAAGACCGTGGCGCTCTCCATCTCGCCGCGCAGCAGGCGCACGGCCTGGCCGTCCTTCAGGTCGATGGCGGGGAAGAGGATCATTTTGGTGCCGCCCCTTCGGGAAGCGCGCCGTTGCCGTGCAGGTCCTTGTAGTAATAGTAGCCGGTGACCCAGCGGTCCTCGACCCAGGCGTAGTGGGGGTGGGTGCCCCAGCGCACGAAGTCGGCTTCCTCCACGACCTCGATGGCGCGGGCCTGGGTCTCGCGCACGTCCAGGTTCAGAACGCGCAGACCGTTGGCGCGGGCGGCTTCCTCTACCCGGGCGACCAGCGCCGGGGCGAGGCCGTGGCCGCGCGCCCAGGGCGCCACGAAGAAGGTGGTGAGCTGGCCGGTCAGGCTCTGGGCTTCGTTGTTGCGCGGCGGGCGCACCAGCTGGGCCGAGCCGGCGATGGTGCCGTCCAGGCGGCCGACGAAGAGCTCGCGCTCCGGCACCAGCAGCACGCCGCGCCAGTAGGCCTCCATGGTCTGGCGCGGCGGCGGGGTCAGCCAGCCGAAGCCGCCGCCGTGCTGGATCGCCGCATCGGCCGCATCGCAGAGGTCGTGCAGGTCCGGCCCGTGGAAACCGGTCAAGCGATCCATGGTGATGGTTGCGCTCGAATCGTTCACGGTCATGGACGCCACCTCAAGAAATTCGCAAGCAGCCGGAGACCCACGCTTTGGCTCTTCTCCGGGTGAAACTGGGTTCCGACCAAGTTGTCGTGGGCGACCATGGCCGTCACCGGCCCGCCGTAGTCGACGGTGGCCAGCAGCTGGGCCTCGTGGGTCGGCCGCAGGTGATAGCTGTGCACGAAGTACACATAGGGGGTCTCGCCGAAGCCCGCTACGAGGGGATGAGTCTTGTCACGCAGGTTCAGCGCGTTCCAGCCCATGTGCGGCACTTTCAGGGGCGCTTCCGCCTCCGGCTGGGGAGCGGGGTCGAGGGCCACCACGTCGCCGGGAATCCAGCCGAAGCCCTGGTGCTCGCCGTGCTCCAGACCGCGCGTGGCCATGAGCTGCATGCCCACGCAGATGCCGAGGAAGGGGTGCGCCCTGTGGATCACCATTTCCTCCAGCGCCTCCACCATGCCCGGCACCGCGTAGAGGCCGCGCCGGCAGTCGGCGAAGGCGCCGACGCCCGGCAGCACCACCCGGTCGGCGCGGCGCACGGCCTCGGGGTCGTCGGTCACCAGCACCGGGCCGCCGCCCGCCTCGGCGGCGGCGCGCTCCAGGGACTTGGCGGCCGAGCGCAGATTGCCCGAGCCATAGTCGATGATCGCAACGGTCATGGAGAGACCTTCTTGATCCTTGCGGTTGGCGATCCGGGGCGGCCGCTCCCACCTGGGGCCGCCCCTTTAAGGGGATCGTCTAGAGGGAACCCTTGGTCGAAGGCACGGCATCGGCCTTGCGCGGGTCGATCTGGATGGCTTCGCGCAGCGCGCGGGCCAGGGCCTTAAAGCAGGACTCGACGATATGGTGGTTGTTGGTGCCGTAGAGGTTCTCCACGTGCAGCGTCAAGCCGGCGTTCTGGGCGAAGGCCTGGAACCACTCCTTGAACAGCTCGGTGTCCATGGTGCCGACTTTGTCGCGGTTGAAATCCACCTTCCAGACCAGGTAGGGCCGGTTGGAGGCGTCCAGCGCCACCCGGGTCAGCGTCTCGTCCATGGGGATGAGGGCCGAGCCGTAGCGCCAGATGCCCTTGCGCTCACCCAGTGCCTGGGAAAAGGCCTGGCCCAGGGCGATGCCGCTGTCCTCGGTGGTGTGGTGGTAGTCGATATGCAGGTCGCCCTCGGCCTTCAGCGTGATGTCGATCAGGCTGTGGCGGGAGAGCTGTTCGAGCATGTGGTCGAGGAAACCGATGCCGGTCGAGACCTCGTAGGTGCCCGTCCCGTCCAGATCGACCGTGGCGGTGATCCTGGTTTCCTGGGTATTTCGCTCAATGGTTGCCCGGCGCATATCGTTCCGACCGCCCGAAAGCGGGTCCTTTGGCTGACAGGTCTTTAAACGAAGGCGCCGTTTTATCAGGAAGGGCGGGGGGATGCCAGCGCCGATCACGGCCCAGGCACGGCCCGGTCACGCCCCGGACACACAGGGGGAAAAACCCCCGAATCCGGCGATCCGCCGGGGGCCCCGGCCAGAAATCCGCCTTGACCCGGCCGCCCGTTTCGCCCATCTGACAGTCCATGTCAGAGAATTCCCCTCCCCAATGGCACGGCACCACCATCCTCTCGGTCCGCAAGGGCGACAAGGTGGTGGTGGCCGGCGACGGCCAGGTCAGCTTCGGCAACACGGTCATGAAGTCCAACGCCCGCAAGGTCCGCCCCCTGGGCAAGGGCAACGTGATCGCCGGCTTCGCCGGCGCCACGGCCGACGCCTTCACCCTCTTCGAGCGCCTGGAGGCCAAGCTGGAGACCTATCCCCACCAGCTGACCCGCGCCTGCGTGGAGCTGGCTAAGGACTGGCGCACCGACCGCTACCTGCGCCGGCTGGAGGCCATGATGGCGGTGGCCGACAGCACCACCTCGCTGGTGCTGACCGGCAACGGCGACGTGCTGGAGCCGGAGGACGGCCTGATCGGCATCGGCTCGGGCGGGTCCTTCGCCCTCGCGGCGGCCCGCGCCCTGATCGACATCGACGACCTGGACGCCGAGGCGATCGCCCGCAAGGCCATGAAGATCGCCGGCGACATCTGCATCTATACGAACGAAAACATCATCATCGAGAGCCTGCCCAGCACCGCCGCCCCCTCAGCCGGGGCCGCCGGGTCAGAGGTCTGAGGCTCGGAGCGCCATGACCGAAAGTACCTCCTCTTCCGCCTCCTCCTTCTTCACTCCGCGCGAGATCGTTTCGGAGCTGGATCGATTCATCATCGGCCAGGGCGACGCCAAGCGCGCCGTCGCCATCGCCCTGCGCAACCGCTGGCGCCGCCAGCAGCTGCCCGAGGAGCTGCGCGAGGAGGTGCTGCCCAAGAACATCCTGATGATCGGCCCGACCGGCGTCGGCAAGACCGAGATCGC
>JBNKHC010000050.1:0-3782 GCA_050290145.1 Kiloniellaceae bacterium
TCCGCCGCCGGGCCGGTTCTCCACTACCACCTGGGCCCCGAGGCGCTGCTCCAGGTGCGGCGCCAGCATGCGCGCAAAGGCGTCGTAGCCGCCGCCGGCGCTGTAGCCGACCACCAGCTTGACGACCTTGCCCTTGTAGAACTCGGCGGCGGTCTCTGCACAGGCCGGCGCGGCCAGGGCCGAAAGCGCGAAGAGCGCGAAGAGCACCCGCAGGAAACTTTTCTTGAACACGGTCATTCTCCCACAAAACCTTCGGCGGCCGTGGTTTCCCCCAGCGACCCGCCACCCAAGCTAACGTGATCGTCTTATGGAATCATTAACCATATTGGGGAGGTTTCCGACCCGACGGCGCCAGGGCGCCGCGTCGGGGGTCAGCCCCGCTCGGCGCGCTCCGTCAGGTAGATCCGCGCCAGCTTCTCATAATGCCCTGCCTGATAGACGAAATCGGCCAACTCCGTCTCCTTCAACGCACGCATGAAACGGGCCGGGCTGCCGCCCCAGAGCTGACTGCCGGAAACGGTCTTTCCGGGAGTCACCAGGGCCCCGGCGGCCACCATGGCCCGGCTTTCCACCCGCGCCTTGTCCATCACCGTCGCGCCCATGCCGATGAAGGCGCCGTCCTCGACCGTGCAGGCGTGGATCAGCGCCCGGTGGCCGACGATCACGCCGTCGCCGATGATGGTCGCCATGCCGCCGCCGGTCTCCCGGTAGTCGCCGTTGCGGTCGTGGTTGCCGTGAACGATGGTGCCGTCCTGCAGGTTGGTCCCCGCGCCCACGCGGATCTTGTTCACGTCGCCACGCAGCACGCAGCCGTACCAGATGGAGCTGCCCGGCCCGATCTCCACGTCGCCGATCACCGCGGCCGTCTCCGCGACGAAGGCATCGGGATGGATCTTCGGCCAGAGGCCGCGGTAGGGAAGCACGTGAGCGCTCATGAAAGCTCCTTGCTCTGCTCGGGCGTTGCATCGACGCAGAGGCACTTAGCCGTCCCGGCGGCCCAGGTCAAACGGCTTGCCCCGGGATCGTGACCGTACCCCGGCCACCCTACAGCCGTCGCGTGCAACGGCCTCTTGGCATAGCACAGCGCGAGCGGCCGCCCCCGGTTGCAGGAAAACCCCTGCGGCCAGGCCGGCGCGGCCCGACGCGGTGCTTTGCGCGGCCCGGCTGGCCGTGTTCGATGGCGAACAAGTATTAACCATAGATAGAAAATCCACGCCGAAACCCACAGTTTTTCACCACCGCCCCTGCCACGTGTGGTAGAAAGATTGCATTGAATTAAAGACGAATTTTCGGGGATCGGGAGAGGTGGATATGAGGAACTCTGTCATTTTCTTTATGCTTTTTCTCGGACTGGCGGCCAACGAGGCGGCGGCGGCGGTGGGCGCCGGCACCCGTCCCAAGTCGAACTGGGACGACATGCAGACCTTCGAGTACAACATCGGCCGCATCGCCGGCGCGCTTCATCTCTGCCGCCGCTACTCGATGGCCGACGAGATGCGCCAGATCGCCGACCTGACGCCTTACGGCAAGCTGGGCATGCGCAAGATGCAGTCCTTCGACGGCATCAACGGCTGCGGCTCGGTGGCCAGCAATGCCGAGAACATCCTGGGCGACAAGTCGAAGCTGATGGAATACATGAAGATCAAGTACAGCTGCAGCGACGGAGAATGCGTGGAGCGCTGAGCCGCCTGCCCTACCGGCCGAAAAAAAACGGGCTGCAGAGACTGCAGCCCGTTTTCTTTTCGGCGTGTTCGCCTGACGCTTAGCGCTTGGAGAACTGGAAGCTCCGGCGCGCCTTGGCCCGGCCGTACTTCTTACGCTCGACCACGCGGGAGTCGCGGGTGAGGAAGCCGCCGCGCTTCAGCACCGGCCGCAGGCCAGGCTCGTAGAGCGTCAGGGCCTTGGAGATGCCGTGGCGCACCGCGCCGGCCTGGCCGGAGAGGCCGCCGCCCTTGACCGTGCAGACCACGTCGAACTGACCGGTCCGGTCGGCCACCAGGAAAGGCTGGGCCAGGATCATGCGCAGCACGGGGCGCGCGAAGTAGACCGCCTGGTCCTTGCCGTTGACCGTGATCTGGCCGCTGCCCGGCTTGATCCAGACGCGGGCCACCGCGTCCTTGCGCTTGCCGGTGGCATAGGAGCGCCCGAAAGCGTCGCGCTGCGGCTCCGCCGTCTCGGCCGCGGCCTCCGGCGTCACACCCGTGGCCTCGGCCAGCTCGCCAAGATCGCTCAGGGTTTGAGTCTCGTCGGCCATGCTTACAGGCTCCTCTTGTTCTTCGGATTCATCGCCTGCAGGTCCAGGACCTCGGGCTGCTGAGCCTCATGGGGATGCTCGGTGCCGGCGTAGACGCGCAGGTTCTTCATCTGCTGGCGGCCCAGGCGGTTGCGCGTGATCATGCGCTCCACCGCCTTCTCGATCACCCGCTCCGGGAACTCGCCGTCCAGGATCTGCCCCGCCGTGCGCTCTTTGATGCCGCCGGGGTGGCCGGTGTGCCAGTAATACATCTTGTCGCTCGTCTTCTTGCCGGTCAGCTTGACCTTCTCGGCATTGATGACGATCACGTTGTCGCCGCAGTCCATGTGCGGCGTGAAGCTCGGCTTATGCTTGCCGCGCAGGATCTTGGCGACCTGGGAAGCCAGGCGGCCAAGGACAACTCCATCGGCATCGATCAGGATCCATTTCTTCTCGATGTCCGACGGGGTGGCGGTAAAGGTCTTCATTGTGCCAACCACTCGTCGTGTGAATTCGGGAGGGAGCCGCCGGCCGAAAGGCAAAGCCCTGAGGCCTGCCGGGAACCAGCGCTCCGGAGCGGCGATTTCTAGGGGGACGGAGGGGCACTGTCAATCCGAAAAAGCGTCGCTTTTTCAATTATCTTAGCCTAGAGGTATTATGATACCTCTCAGCTAAACCCCTCTCAAAAAAGCATTATTCTACGGCCACTTATGACCTCACTTCCGGGCCTCCCGCGGGGATGTGTTCCCGTGGCGGGATCGAATAGGTGGCCGTGGCGTGGGAAACCGGCGCCTCCAGGCCCTCCGAGTGGACCACGATGTCCCCGACGGCCAGGCGCTTGCCCAGCTTGATCAGGCGGCAGCGGGCCAGCAGGTCCCCCGGGCGGGGCCGCTGCAGGAAGTTGATGTTGAGGCTGGTGGTCACCGCCAGGGGCACCTCCCCGATGGCGCCCAGCAGCGCCGCATACATGGTGAAATCCGCCAGGGCCATCTGGGCCGGGCCGCTCAGGGTGCCGCCGGGGCGGATGTGCGCCTCGCCGGCCGGCAAGCGCACGCGGGCGGTGCCGTAGCCGATGTCCTCGGTCACGAAGCCGTAGATCCGCTGAAAGGGCGCGCTCGCGGCCAGCAGCCGATTGAAGGCCTCGATGGTGATATGGGGGGACGGCTTCTTTACCTGATCCATAAGGACGGGGGGCCTCCGAGGTGCGCGGCTTCTTCTTCAGTCTCCTCTGGGGGCTTTATTAATCCTTGAACTCCCACCTGTGGAAGCGCCAAAGTCCCCCTACCTCCGAATAAGATAAGGCAAAAGACCGAGGATATCATGCCTGCCGAAGCCGCCCTTTCCAGTGATGCCCCGCTCCTGCTGCGCGAAGACAACGAGGGAATCGTGCGCCTGACCCTCAACCGGCCGCGGCAGTACAATGCCCTCTCCGCCGACCTGATGAGCGCGCTGCAGGCCGCCCTGGACGAGATCGCCGAGGACAGCCAGGTGCGCGCCGTGGTCATCGAGGGCGCCGGGCGGGGCTTCTGCGCCGGGCACGACCTGAAGG
>JBNKHC010000051.1:0-17619 GCA_050290145.1 Kiloniellaceae bacterium
GCTGGCGCGCGCCGCGTCTTCCGCCGCCAGCAGGGTGATCCGCTGGGCCTCGATGCCCTGGGCCTCGAGCCGCGATTTCGTGGCTGCAGCGGCGGCAAAGAAATGGTCGATGCGTTCAGGGAGCCTGCCCCAGGCCTCTGCCGTGGCGGTGCCGGCGGTTCCGGGGGACGGGATCTCGACGCCGACGCAGGGCAGCGCCCGCTTGCCGGCGGCGCGGAGCACGGCACGGTCGCCGCGGGTCGGCGTCCCGAGAATCATCAGGCCGCGAACGTTCAGGTTCAGGAGATACCGCCCGCCCGTCAGGGTGACGGGCAGGGGAGGCGGCAGAACCAGCGCCGCCGGATAACGCCGCTGCAGCCAGTCACGCGTCGCCGGCTCCGGCGCCGTCAACAGCAAGTCGACACGCGGATAGCGCTCCATGAAGGCCTCGACCAGGTCGCTGACCCCCTCGAACTCCGCCTGGCTGTGGCCCAGAATCCAGAAGGTGCGCTCCCCCGGCCAGCTCACGGCGCCCGCGCGGGCGAGCAGGCCGGATTTGGGGGCTCCGGTGGCAGGGCTGTCGGGCAAGACTAGCGTTCCTCCAAGAGCAGATGGACACGTTCGATGAGCGCGCTCTGGCGCGGCGCTGTGAGGTCGCCGGCCGGCGGCCGGCGGTCACCGAAGGCACGCGCGATGCCGGCCTCGATCATGCCCCGGTGCATGAGCTCCAGGTCGCGCGGCGGCACCACCAGGCCCCGCTGGATCAGGCCCTCGCAGAGCCGCGCCAGCGGACCTTGGCCCTGCGCCGCCTTCAGCACCCCGGCGGCCAGGCGGGCGCGCAGGGTCTCGGGCCTCGCCGGGATGGGGTAGATGTAGAGCGGCTTGGCGGCGCCGGCGGCCTCGGCCAGCATCGACTCGCTCTCGCCGGTCACCACCAGGATGTCGGCCTGGGCGAGGTAGCCCAGATAGGGGTTTTCCTGCTGGCCGCGGCGCCAGAAGTGCATCGCGGCATCGGGGGCACCTTGTTTCAGTGCCTGCTCCACCGCCGCGCCGCTGCGCCGGCTGGTGACGCAGGTGAGCGAGCCGCCGAGGGCGGCGGCGAAGGCCTGCACCTCGCCGGCCATGCGCGACGCCGTCTGCGCTGTCAGGCGGTGGTGCGCGGTGGTGCCGCCCACCAGCAGGGCGACGCGCGGGCGGGCCGCGCCGTCGAAGAGATCGGGCCAGCGCGCCGCGGCGGCCTGCAGACGCGCGGGCGTGACCTGGGTCGGCGGCAGCAGCAGTTCCAGGCGCTTGGGGTGGGCGGGCTGCTGGAAGTGGGCGCAGGTGACCGACAGATCGAAGTCCGCGGCCACGTTGGCGGCTTTGCGGCCCAGTTGCACCAGCTTGCTGTGGCCGCCACTCTGGCGCTTGATCCAGCGTGCGATAGGGGCCGTGCGCCGGCCCATGGCGATGACCAGATCCGGCCAGGGCGGCGTCAGTGCGTCGGAGCGCGCGGCGTCGAGGGAGAGGCGGCTGGCCCCCAGCAGACGGTTGCTGAGCCGGTTCAGCGCGGTGAAGCGCAGCTCGCGTGTCTCGTAGGGCCAGCCCAGCGCCTCCGCCAGGCCCACCACCTGGGTGGTGTGACCAGGACGGTCGTCGAGCAGCAGCCACAGGCGCGGTGACGCCGCGGGGGGCCTGTCTTGGTCCGGATGGGACACCATCTCGGCTGTGCGCGACTCCAGAACGGGCATACGAGGGACGAAAACCGGTGGCTTCAGGTACCGTTGCGGCGTGGCTTCCCTGCAAGAGGGTCATTGCCGACGCCTGGACATAGGGTTTATATCCAGCGGCCAGTGGGGTAAAGCGCGCTGATCCATGATGGCAGCTGCGCGCACTACCGGAACCCCCCAGCAATACGGGAATTTATGTCTACCTTAGTCCTGGTCCGACACGGCAAGACGGAATGGTCGAGCCAGAATCGCTTCGCCGGCTGGGCCGACGCCCCGCTGAGCGACACGGGAATGCAGGAGGCCCGCCTGGCCGGGCACAGCCTGGCCGCGGCCGGCCTGCGCTTCGACCTCTGCTGCACCTCCTACCTCAGCCGCGCCGCCAAAACCCTGGAGATCATGCTGGAAGAGCTGGGCCAGGGCGATGTCCCGGTGGAGCGCAGCTGGCGCCTGAACGAGCGCCACTACGGCAGCCTGCAGGGCTTCAACCGGGCCAAGATGGCGCTGCAGTACGGCAACGACAAGGTGGCGGCCTGGCGGCGCAGCTTCACTGCCGAACCGCCGGCCCTGGCGGACGACGATCCGCGCCTGCCGTCCCTCGACCCCCTCTATGCCGGGATCGACCCGGCGCTGCTGCCGCGCACAGAGAGCCTGGAGCAGGCGGCCGCGCGGGTGGCGCCCTGGTGGCGGGAATTCCTGGCTCCGCGGCTCAGACGGGGCCAGACCGTGCTGGTGGTCGCCCACACCAGCAGCATCCGCGGCCTGGTGCGCGAAATCGAGGGGCTGAGCGGCGAGGAAGCCGCCGAGTTCCGCATCGCCACCGCGGTGCCCGTGATCTACACCCTGGACGCGGACCTGCAGGTCACCGACAAGCAGGAGTTGACCGCCGGCTGGAGCAGCCGGCTGCGCAAGTTCATCAACAAGCACAAGCCCGGCACGCGGATATCCTGGATCTAGGGCCGGCCTCCCGCCCGCCTGGAGGGCGTTGATTGTTGGTCCCTGACCTCTTAGTTTTTGCGCCTACCGAGTCCCGGCGCGCCGGAGACCTCCTCTGAGAGGTTCCTGGGGCGCCCCGCACAGCAAAGGCAAGCTCTCACGTGTTGTTCGCCAGAACGCCCTGGTCCGGCCGCAAGTACTTCCTCGACAAGATGACCTTGCGGGAGCTGGTCTGGGCTTATGTGACCTATCCTGCGATCCAGATCTATGCGCTGCTCAGCGTCGTCGGCATCGCCCTGACGGCCTATTGGGGCGGCGAGCCCCTCGCCCTGGCCGCGGCGGTGGTGGCGACGATCCTGGTCTATCCCCTGGTCTGGTACCTGCTGCACCGCTTCGTGCTGCACGGACGCACCCTCTACAGGTTCCCGCAGACTGCGGCCCTGTGGAAGCGCATCCACTTCGACCATCACCAGGATCCCAACGACCTGGGCGTTCTCTTCGGCGCGCTCTACACGACGCTGCCGACCATCCTTCTGGTCACTCTGCCAATCGGCTGGCTGATCGGCGGACCGGGCGCGGCGGCCGTGGCCGCGGCGACCGGCATGCTGACCACCTGCTTCTATGAATTCTGCCACTGCATCCAGCACCTGCCCTTCACGCCGAAGCGGGAATGGCTGCGCCGCATCAAGCGTTATCACCTGGCGCACCACTTCCACAGCGAGCACGGCAACTACGGCATCACCAACTATTTCTGGGACCGGCTCTTCGGCACCTTCTATGCCGAGCCAAAGAGCTTCCCGCGCAGTGAGACGGTCTTCAACCTGGGCTACACCGGCGCGGAGAGCGCGCGCTTTCCCTGGGTCGCCTCGCTGTCCGGCATCGCGCCCGGCAGCGCGGTGCTGCGGCGCGGCCGCCAGGAATGACCGCGCCGCAAGGCTCCCTGACGATCAAGGCCGTCGAGACCCGCGGCGACCGTGAAGCCTTCATCCGGGTGCCCTGGGCGATCTACCGCGATGATCCGGCCTGGGTGCCGCCGCTGCTCATGGAGCGGCGCGACCACCTGAACCCGAAGAAGAACCCCTTCTTCCAGAACGCCGAGGCGCGCTTCTGGCTGGCCCTGCGCGACGGCCGTCCGGTGGGCCGCATCTCCGCCCAGGTGAACCGGGCGCACCTCGAGCGCCACAACGACGCCACCGGCCACTTCGGCATGCTGGAGGCCGAAGACAGCGCCGAGACCTTCCGGGCGCTGATGCAGACTGCGGAAGACTGGCTGCGAAGCCAGGGCCTCGAGCGCATCGCCGGTCCCTTCAATCTTTCGATCAACGAGGAGTCCGGCTTGCTGGTGGAGGGCTTCCAGCATCCGCCGTCATTGATGATGGGACATGCGCGGCCTTACTACGCGGCGCGGCTGGAAGAGCTGGGTTACCGCAAGATCAAGGACCTGATCTGCTACCACTACGACGCCGGGAAGGATCTGCCGCCGGCAGTCGCCCACGTCATGCGCAAGACCACGACGTCGCAGGAACTGGCGATCCGGCCGCTCGATATGCGCCGCTACGAGCAGGACCTGGCGGTCATCATGGACATCTTCAACGATGCCTGGTCGGAGAACTGGGGATTCATCCCGATGTCGCAGGCGGACATCCGCCATCTCGCCAAAGAGCTGAAACCCATCGTGCGGCCGCAGTCGATCGCCATCGCCGAGCTCCGCGGCGAGCCGGTCGCCATGGCCATCGGCCTGCCCAACGTCAACGAGGCTATCGCCGACCTGAACGGGCGCCTGCTGCCCTTCGGCTGGGCCAAGCTGCTGTGGCGCCTGAAGTTCAGGACCACGAAGAGCGCAAGGGTGCCGCTGATGGGCGTGCGCAAGGCCTATCACAGTTCGCTGCTGGGCGCGGCCCTGGCGATCACGGTCATCGACAGGATTCGCGCGGCGCAAAAGGCGCTCGGCGTGGAGAGCGGCGAGCTGTCCTGGATCCTGGAGGACAACCTGGCCATGCGCCGCATGATCGAGCAGTTCGGCGGCGAAGCCTACAAGACCTACCGCATCTACGCCCGCGAGCTCGGATCATGAACGGCGAGGCGCCGCTGCGCTTCACCGCCCTGGTGCTGGCGGCGGACCGCGGGCCGGACGATCCTGTCTCCCGGGCCGCCGGGGTTCGGCACAAGTGCCTGGCGCCCGTTGCCGGTAAGGCCATGCTGGAACGGGTGGTCGGTGCCTTGGCGGCCAGCGCCCAGGTGGGCCGCATCGCCGTCTCCCTGCGCGATCCGGCGCTGCTGGCACAGGTCCCGGCGCTGGCGGCGCTGGTGGAGGAGGGTAGGTTGATCGCCCTGCAGGCGGCGGCCTCGCCCAGCCGCAGCGTGCTGCAGGCGGTCAAGGAGCTGGCAGAGCCCTTCCCGCTGCTGGTCACCACGGCCGACCATGCCTTGCTGACGACGGAGATGGTGGACCACTTCTGCGCCGCCAGCCGTGCCGGCGGCGCGGCGGTGACGGCGGGGCTGACCGCTGCGGCTACGTTGCTGGCGCGCTATCCGCAGTCCAAGCGCACCTATCTCACCTTCAAGGACGAGCGCTATTCCGGCAGCAATCTCTTCGCGCTGATGAGCCCTGCGGCCCTGGCGCTGCCCGAGCTGTGGCTGCGGGTCGAGCAGCAGCGCAAGCAGCCCTGGCGCCTCGCCGCCGTCTTCGGGCCGGTCTTGCTGCTCGGCTATCTGCTGCGCCGCTTTACCCTGGACGAGGCCATGGCGCGCATCTCGGCGCGCCTGGGGGTCGGCGTGGCGGCGGTGAAGATGCCCTTCGCCGAGGCGGCCATCGACGTCGACAAGCCGGAAGACCTGACGCTGGTCGAAGAGATTCTGGCGAAGGCCTGAAGCGGCTTAGGACGACTCGGCGGCAGCCAGGTTGTCGTCGGGCTTGGGGCGCCAGGAGGCCACCATGCGCTTGGCCGTCTGCAGGTCCACCGGATAGTCGATCTCGCACCAGTCGCGTCCGCTGATGGTGACGGCCTGGATCTCGATCTGCGGGGCCAGGGCTGCGATGACCGAGAGGTACCACTGGCGGATCGCCGCGGGATCGCGCATGGCGGCTTCCAGGGCTGCGGCAAAATGCCGCGGGCCTTCACCGCGGAAGTACAGCATGCCGATGGACTCGCCCTGCACCCGATCGGCCGGCAGCTTCTTGCCGATGTCGAGCAGGCGGCTGCCCTGCAGCTCCACCTTCATGTCGTCGTCGTCGTACTTTTCCTTGTGGTCCACCGCCAGGCTGATCGGGGCCGGCGCGCTGGCCAGCAGGGTCTCCAGCACCGGCAGGCTGAACAGGGTGTCGCTGTTCAGCAGCAGGAAATCCCCGACCATCTCGTGGCGGGCCATCCAGCAGGTCGCGAGGTTGTCGGCGACGCCGTAGAAGGGGTTGTAGACGCAGCGGAAGGTCGCCGAGGGCCAGCGCTGAGCGAAGCTCTCCAGGCGCTTTTCGACGGCGGCCAGGTTGAAGCCGGCCAGCACCACGATGTCCTCGACACCGCAGGCGATCAGCGATTCGATCTGCCATTCCAGCAGCGATTTACCGCCGACTTCGAGTAGGGCTTTGGGCTCGACTTCAGTCAGGGGGAGCAGGCGCTTGCCTTGGCCGGCGCCGATAATCAGGGCTTTCAACGCGGATATGGATCCCAGGTGGCGATTTTTGGCTTTCACGCAGGCGGTTTTGATCACATGTTCCATCTGTTACGTCAACCTTTGAGCTGCCTCCGGGGCGGCGGAATCTGCCTGATGTTCACCCTGGCCCATATCTCCGACCCGCACCTCGGCCCGCTGCCGCCGGTCCGGGCCAGGGATCTGATGAACAAGCGGTTTTTTGGCTATCTGTCGTGGATGCGCCGCCGCCGCGGCATCCACCGTCCGGAGGTGCTGGCGGCCCTGGCCGAGGATCTGGGCGCCTTCACGCCCGACCATCTGGTGGTGACCGGCGATCTGACCAATATCGCCCTGCCGGAGGAGTTCCCGCGGGTCGCCCAATGGCTGCACGGCCTGGGCACGCCGGAGGCCGTTACCGTGATCCCGGGCAATCACGATGCTTATGTGGCGGTGCCCTGGGAGGCCTCGCTGGCCAAGTGGCAGCCCTTCATGACTTGCGAGGCGGCAGAAGCAGGCGCTGACGGGCCCGGCAACCAAGGCGGGCCGGAGGGCTTCCCCTTTGTGCGCTACCGCGGTCCCACGGCCATTATCGGCCTCAGCTCGGCCCAGGCGACGCCGCTGTTCTGCGCGCACGGCACCCTGGGCGCGGCCCAGCTGGAGCGCCTGAGGACGCTCTTGCGGCGATTGGGAGAGCAGGGCCTCTTCCGGGTGGTGCTGCTGCACCATCCGCCCAGCCTGGACAACATCGCCTGGCGCAAGCGCCTGGTGGACGCCGCGCCCTTCCGCGAGGTCATCGCCGAGGCGGGGGCCGAGCTGATCCTGCACGGCCACGACCACAGCTTCGGCGCCGAGCAGATCCCGGGTCCGGGCGGTAGCGTGCCGGTGATAGGCGTGCCCTCGGCCTCGGCCGGCCGCGAAAGCAAGCATCCGATCGCCCACTACCAGCTCTACGATATCGAGCAGGGCGGCAACGGCTGGCGCATAGGGGTCAGGGCACGCGGCTTCGATCCGGCCAGCGGCCGCTTCCACGAGGCCCGCAGCTACGCGCTCTGAGCCGCCTCAGCCCTGGAGGTAGAGGATCGAGATCCGGAGGTTGGTGAGGGCGCCGTCGACGGTGAAAAGGGTCTCCTCCAGTTCCGGCTTGCCGAAGCGGAAACCGGGGTTCTGGGAGAAGCCGTAGCCCTCGGTGGGAATGCCGAGGAAGTCCTGGTCGAATTTCTTGTTGCCGTTCTCGTCATGGTAGAGTGCCACCGAATAGCGGCCTTTGGCCGGGGCCTGCAGACAGAGCACGGTTTCGCCTTCATGGGCCTCGACCCGGATCCGGTCCAGCTTTTTGCCGCTCTTCAGAAAGGTCTCGGGATCGTCAGAGTAGAGAACAGCGGTGACTAGGCCCTTGGAATTGCGGACATTATCCACCGTCACCTGGACCATGCTGGATGTCGCGCCGGTGGCAGCCGCCGGGGAGGCGCACTTGGCGACCAGCGGCTCTTCGCTCCGCGCCGGAGAGGCGGCGGCCAAGACCAGGGTGGCCGCGACAAAGAGCGCCGTCAGCAGCGGCAGGAACGTATCTTTTGTCTGGACCGTAAGGGAACTGGGACCCATCTTCGCATTCCCATTCATTGCAGGCCGGAAGGGTGCCTGGGACGGCACCATCTGATATTACGGAGCGGGGGCGCTTGCCATCCCCCCGCGGCCCCTTAACGGGGCGTGACCGGCGTCAATCCAAGCGAGGTATGACCGCAGCGTGACTTTGTCAAGTAAGCCCAACGAGACCATGACCAAGTTCGGCTACCCCGGCAGCCTGATCCGCGACTACGAGCGCTGGGTGGTGCTGCTGCGCCCGCACCAGGCAACGCTGGGCGCGCTGGTGCTGGCCTGCAAGGACCAGGCGGAGGCTTTCAGCGACATCTCGGGCGAGGCTTTCGCCGAACTGCAGCAGGTCGTCGGCGACATCGAGGCGGGGCTCAGCGCCTTCCGGCCTTACCAGAAGATCAACTACCTGATGCTGATGATGGTGGACAGGGACGTGCACTTCCACGTCCTGCCGCGCTACGAGGCAGCCCAGGAATTCCAGGGTCTCCGTTTCGAGGACGCCGGCTGGCCGGCAGTGCCCGACCTGGGCGCCGGGGTGCAGGCCGACGCCGACCTTCAGGCGGCGCTGGTCGGCGCCGTGAAGGCTGCCTGGCCGGGCGCGGACTGACGGGCACGGAAAGGAAGACCGGCGACCGGCCCATGTCGACACTCAGCGGATATATCCTGCGGCAGACCCTTGGGCCGCTCTTCGCAGCCATCGGTATCGCCCTGCTGGTGCTGCTTACCGAGCGCATGCTGCGGCTGCTCGACCTGGTGCTCGATACCGGCGGCGGCCTCACCGTGCTGCTGCAGATGCTCGCCTTCCTGGTGCCGCACTACATGGCCCTGGCGCTGCCGGTGGCTTTTTTCCTGGGCGTGCTCCTGGCCTTCAACCGGCTGCACCAAGCACACGAACTGGACGCCCTGGGCGCCGCCGGCATCGGCCTGCCGCGGCTCATGGTGCCGGTGATCCTGCTCGGCCTGGTACTCAGCCTTCTTTCGGCGGCGAACTTCGCGGTTGGCCAGCCCTACACCCGCTACATCTACCGCGCCCTGGTGCACAACGTGGAGAAGGCCGCGGCCAACGTTTACCTGAAGGAGCGCACTTTCATGGAGGTCGAGGGCGTGACCTTCATGGCCGAGCGGATCTGGCGCAACAGCCGCGAGTTCGCCCGCATCTTCATCTATCAGGAAACCAAAGCGGACACCGAGGGTGAAAGCGATCGGGGCGTGGCGACCACCGCGGCGCGCGGCAGCCTCTATGTCGCGCCGGCCGGCGAGAAATCGACGCTGCTGCTGCGCGACGGCGTGCGCCTGGAGACTCCGCTGCCAGGTCCGGCGCTGGAGGGGAGCGGGCAGGCCGGAAGCGGCCAGTTCACCAGCGGACAGCCCGGCGCGCTGCAGTTCGACCAGCTGCAGGTGCCCATCAACCTGGTAGGGCAGGACGGCTTCCGGCCGCGCGGCGAGGACGAGCGCGAGCTGACGCTCTTCGAGCTCTGGCGCTACCGGCACGCGCCGCCGCCGGACACCACGACACTGAAAATCCTCGCCGATTTTCACGACCGCATCGTCCGCAGCCTCTCGGTGATGCTGCTGCCCTTCCTGGCGGTGCCTTTCGCGCTGGGGCGGCGGCGCGGACGGCAGAGTTACGGCATCGCCGTCGGGCTCCTGGTCCTCGTGCTCTACAACCAGGTGCTCAACATCGGCAAGGCCTGGGCCGCGGGTGACCTGGTGTCGCCGCTGGTCGGCCAGTGGCTGCCCTTCGCCGCACTGACGCTGCTCAGCGGGGTGCTGTTCTACCGCAGTGCCTTCGTGGTGCCGCGCGGCAGCCGCCAGCGCTGGTCGCCGATCGCCGCGCTGGAAGGGCTGGCGCAGGTGCTGCGCGGCGGCTTCGCCAAGCGCCGGGCGTCGGAGTGAGCGGGCAGTGAACACCTTTGCCGTCTATCTGACACGCCTGCTGTTCAGCCGCTTCGCGCTGATGCTGATCTGCCTGCTGGCACTGCTGCTGGCGCTCGACGTCATGGTCAATTCCAACCGCCTGTTGGGACACGGCGCCGACCTGACGGACTTTGCCCGCTACATGCTGCTGCGCAGCCCGATCATCGTTTCCGACGTCATCAAGATTGCATCGCTGCTGGCCGGGCTCCTGACCTTCGCCACACTGATCCGCCACGGTGAGCTCACCGCAATGTGGAATGCCGGTGTCTCACAGTTCGGGCTGTTCCTGAGGCTGTTGCCCCTGGCCGCGCTGCTGGGCCTGCTGCAGTTCGCCGTCGACGACCTTGCCGTGCCGGTGGGCTTCGACGAACTGCGCAGCTGGGGCATAGCCCGCGACGACGACCCTGACGAAGCCAGCCTTACCGAAGGCGTGACCTGGATTCATGTCGGTAGCGACATCGTGCGGGTGCCGACGGACAATATCGGCGAGGGACGCCTCAATGACTTCGCCATCTTCGAGCGTGACGGCAACGGCACCTTGCTGGGCCGGCTGGACGTTGCCGAGGCGCGCTATGAAGGTGATGTCTGGGTGCTGAGCGACGTCACCGAACGCGCGGTGGCCGGCGGCCTGCCGCGTCATAGCGACACGCGCGAATGGCGCATCTCCCTGGACCCGGAAAGCCTGCGCAACCTCAGCGCCCATCCGCGCAATCTCTCCTTCGACCAGATCAGCCGCTTCGCCGGGGGCGACGGGCAGGGCACCTGGGCGCCCTACCTCTACCGCACCTGGCTCTACGAGAAGGTCAGCAGCTGCCTGGTTCCGCTGCTGATGCTGCTGCTCAGCGCCGCCCTGGCGCAGCAGTCGCAGCGCAGCGGGCGGGTCGAGTTGCTGTTTCTCGGCGGGATCGCCCTAGGATTCGCCTTCTTCATATTCAACGGTATCACCCTGGCGATGGGCGAGGTGGGCCTGCTGCCGCCGCTGATCGCCAGCGTGGTGCCCCTGGTCGCCCTCACCGCCGTTGCCATGAGCGTCATCTACTGGCACGAACTGAAGCACCGGCCGGCCTAGGTGGGCTTCCTTGACAAGCGCCGCCCCGTCCGATTAATGGAGCCAAACCACCCCTTCCTGCGCTTTGGCGCCGTCCGGAGGGGACTCCCCAAACCCTTGATTTGCAAAGAGAGTTAACTTGCGCGCTGAGAAGGAGTCACGGCCCGCTGCCGCCGCCATCGTCGGTGCCGCAGACCCCCAGGTATGGTGCGCGGGCACTGGCGACCGCCTGCGCCGCCAGCTTGCGCGGGCCGGGGTGACACAGGTCGCCGACGCGGCCGCGCTGGCCGGGCAGGAGGGGCCGGTTCTGCTGCTGCGCTCCGACGCCGTCATCGATACGCCGCTGCTCCAGGCGCTGCTCGCAGCACCGGGCGCCGTTCTGCTCTCTAACGGTGCGCCGACGGGCGTGCCCCTGGCCGTCCATGCGCCGGCCGGGCAGGCGGACGCCGCGGCCGAGGTGCTGCGCCGCGACAGCGCCGGTGAGCTGCCGGAGGGTCTGCGCGCCGTCACCAGCGGTGATCTCGGCGCCTCCTACTGGCAGGCGCTGCGCAAGCGCGAGGAGCCCTATGCCCTGCTGCTCCAGGCCGAACGGCTGAAGCCGATCGAGTGGCGCATGTTCATGGGCACTTACAAGGGGGCCACCGACTTCGTGACCAAGTGGTTCTGGCCGCGCCCGGCCTTTCACGTGACCAAGCTCTGCGCGCGCCTCGGCATTACGCCGAACCAGGTGACGGCATTGAGCGCGGTCCTGGTGGTCGCCGCCTTTTACTGGTTCTGGGAAGGCAACTGGCTGCCCGGCCTGCTCGCCGCCTGGGGCATGACCTTCCTCGACACCGTCGACGGCAAGCTGGCGCGCATCACCCTGCAGTCCAGCAAGTGGGGCAACGTTTTCGACCACGGCATCGACCTGGTGCATCCGCCCTTCTGGTACTGGGCCTGGGGCATCGGGCTGCAGCAGGCTGTCAGCCCGGACAGCCTGGCGCTGATGCTCACGGTGATCATCGCCGGCTACGTGCTGCAGCGGGTCATCGAGGGCCTCGCCATCTGGCGCCTGGGCCTGGAGATCCACGTCTGGCGCAAGGTCGATACCTGGTTCCGCCTCTTCACCGCGCGGCGCAATCCCAACCTGGCGCTGCTGACTCTTTTCGCGCTTTTCGGCCGCCCGGACCTGGGCCTCGCCGCGGTGGCCTTCTGGACGGCGCTCTGCCTGCTGCTGCACATCCTGCAGATTCTGCAGGCGCTCTTCGCAGCGCGGCGCGGCAAGCTGCGCTCCTGGATGGCGGGGCCGGCGTGAGCGCCGGCGGCGAGATGCCCAGGATCGGCGTCATCACCAACCCCGGCAGCCAGCGCAACAAGGCGGGTCTGGGGGAACTGCGGGAACTGCTCGACCAGGCGGCCAACGTCGAGCACGCCATCCTGGACAAGATCACGGATATTCCGGAGATCCTGCGCGGCTTCGCCGAACAGGAGGTCGGCGTGGTGGCCGTGGCCGGCGGCGACGGCACGGTGCAGGCGGCGCTGACCGAGCTCTACGGCCAGCGCCCCTTCGAACGTGCGCCGCTGCTGGTGGTGGTGCCGCGCGGCATGACCAACATGATCGCCGCCGATGTCGGCCTGAAGCGGCGTGGCCTCAAGGGCCTGCAGCAGCTCCTCGGCGCCGACGCGGAGACGCTGGCGCGGACCTGCCTCACGCGGCGCATTCTGCGCCTGGAGAATGCCCTCAACCAGCCACCGCAATACGGTATGTTCTTCGGCGGCGCCGGAATTACCCGCGCCATCGAGGCCTGCCGCAGCAAGGTCCATCCCTTCAACATCAAGTCGGACTCGGCGGCGGCGGTGACCCTGGCCGGCCTGCTGGGCGGCTGGCTGCTGCGCGGCAGGCAGGACGGCCGCAAAGAAGACAGCATCTTCTATGGCGACAGGATCGCGATGACCTTCGACGAAGCCCCGACGCAGACGATGGAGAGCCTGCTGGTGCTGGCGACCACGCTGGACAAGCTGATCCTTGGCAGCCGGCCCTTCTGGGGCGGCGATGCCGGGCACCTGCGCTTCACCGCCATCGCCTATCCTCCAAGGAGGATGCTGCGCTATGCCCTGCGCATTCTCTATGGCGGGGCCGAGCGCGAGCTGCCGGCGGAGACCTACCTCAGCCGCAGCGTGCGACGCGTGGCACTGGCCATGGACTGCCCCTTCACCCTGGACGGCGAGATCTTCGAGCCGACGCCGGGCAAGGAGGTCGTCCTGACCGCCGCCGACGAAGCCCGCTTCGTGAGGCTGTAGCGGATGAGCGGCGACGCGCTGACGGCTTTGCGGCAAGCGGAGACGGCACAGGCGGTGGCCGCGCCCATCACCGCCATCGTCGAAGCCGCGCGCGCCCGCCACGGCGCGGCGGTCTCGGCGGTGATCTTTTACGGATCCTGCCTGCGCCTGGGCGACGACGACGGCAAGATCGTCGATCTCTACGTCCTGGTGGACAGCTACGCCGCGGTCTACGGCAAGGGCCTGCGCGCCTTCCTGAACTGGGCCCTGCCGCCCAACGTCTTCTACCTGGAAACGCCCTTCGAAGGGCGCCAGGTGCGCGCCAAATACGCGCTGGTCTCGCTTGACGATTTCGAGCACGGCGCCTCGGGGCGCTGGTTCCATCCCTACCTCTGGGCCCGCTTCGCGCAGCCCTGCCGCCTGCCTCACTGCCGCGACGCGGCGACCCGCGCGCGGGTGGTGGCGGCGCTCTGCGGGTCGGCGCGCAAGGTGGTGGGCGAGGGGCTGGCCCTGGTCGAAGGTACCTTCACCAGCCGTGATCTTTGGGTCTCGGTGTTCCGCCAGACCTACCGCACCGAGCTGCGCGCCGAACCGCCCGAGCGGGCCGAGGAAATCTATGAAGCCAACGCCGCGCACTACGCAGAGGTGGCGGCGACGGTCCTGCCGCTGCTGGGCGTGCAGGCGGCGGGCGAGGGCTGGCGGGCGCCGCCGCAGCCGCGGGCGGGCCTCAGGTGGCTGCTGCGCCGCTGGCAGGGCAAGCTGCTGTCGGTGGCGCGCCTGGTGAAGGCGGCTTTCACCTTCCAGGACGGTGCCCAGTACCTGTTGTGGAAGATCGAGCGGCACTCCGGCGTCAGCATTACCTTGACGCCCTGGCAACGCCGCCACCCGATCCTGGCCTCGACGGTGCTGTTCTGGAAGCTCTACCGCAAGGGTGCCTTCAGATAGCGGCGGCCTTTACTCGGCTGCCACCCTATTCAGCTGCTGACTGGGCGGCTTCCCATTCCTTGAGGGCGCTGCGGGCCGCATCGAAGACCTCGCAGACCTTCTGCACCTGGGCCGGCGTGTGGGCCGCCGAGAGGCTGCAGCGCAGCAGGCAGGAACCGTCGGGCGTGCCCGGCGGCAGCGCCAGGTTCACATAGACGCCGGCCTCGATCAGCGCATTCCACATGAAGACGGCGGCTTCCTCGTTGGGCAGCTTCACGGCGATAATCGGGCTGGTCTCGGCGCAGATCGCAAAGTCCAGATCCTTCAGGCCGTTATAGAGCGCCCTGGCATTGTCCCAGAGCTGCTGGCGCAGCTGCGGCTCGGACTGGATCTTCTTCAACGTCGCCATGGCCGTGGCGATGCTGGAGGGTGAGGAGGAGGCCGTGAACATATAGGGCCGGCTGGTAAAGCGAAGCTGCTCGAACTCCGGGTTGCTGGAGGCACCGAAGCCGCCGACCGCGCCCAGGCTCTTGGAGAAGGTGCCGACCACGTAGTCGACATCGTCCTCGACACCATAGGCCTCGGCGATGCCGCGGCCGTTGTCGCCGAAGACGCCCAGGGAATGGGCCTCGTCGACCAGCAGGTCGACCCCGTGGCGGCGCTTCACGTCGACGAATTCGTCGAGCGGCGCCTGGTCGCCCAGCATGGAGTAGATTCCCTCGACGATGATCAGCTTGCTCGCCTTGTCGTCCTTGAGGCGCTCCAGGCGCTTGTCGAGGTCGGCCGGCGAGTTGTGGCGGAAGCGGATCAGCGTCGCCCCGCTGAGGCGGCAGCCGTCGTAGATGCTGGCGTGGGAGTCGGAGTCCAGCAGGATGGTATCCTTGGGGCCGGCGAGGCCGGCGATGATGCCCAGGTTGGCCTGGTAGCCGGTCGGGAAGACCATGGCGGCGCTGCGCCCCAGGAAGGCCGCGATCGCCTGCTCCAGCTGCCGGTGACTGCTGTAGGTGCCGTTGGCGATGCGCGAGCCCGTGGTGCCGGTGCCCTGCTGGCGCACGGCCTCCACCGTGGCCTCGATGCAGTCGGGATCGAACGTCAGGCCCAGGTAGTTGTTGGTGCCGACCAGGATAGTTTCGCGGCCGTCGACGATCGCCTCGGTGGCCGAGACGATGCGGTCCATGCACATGTTGAAGGGATCCCTGCCGGCAGCCAGAAGGCGGTCGTGGCGGGCGGCAACCTGATCGTATTTATCGAACAGACTCATGGGGTTAACCCTTACTCAATTGCGTGAGTACCACCTCGACCAGGTCCTGGACGTTGTTCACGTCCGGAAGCAGGCTGATCGGGACGTCGATCTCGAAGCGGTCTTCGATCTCCATGACCAGGTTCATGGCGGCGACGGAATCCATGTACAGGTCAGCCGAAAGGTCGGTTTCCGGCGTAATTTCGATGCTCTTGGGATTAAAGGGCTGGAGGAGGGTGATAATCTCCTCCTGGACCTTATCAGCAGTCCACTGCATATCTTTCCCTCATGATCCGGCCCCTCTGAATTGGGGAGGGCTCCCGTTTCCTACCTGGCTCCCCACGGCGATCACGCGGCGCCTGCGGCGTCCGCGAAGCCCGGGACGCGCGCGTCACAGCCAGCCAGCAGCCTTATACCACGCGACGGTCTTGGAGAAACCCTCGTCCAGGCCTACCGCCGGACGCCAGGAAATGCAATCTCCCAGCGACGGCCCCCCGAGCGGCTGCGGGTGGCAGACCCAGTCCGGGTGCCCGAATTCGTTGACCTTGCCCTGGGACAGCACGGCCGGGCGGCCGCTCACCAGGGCGCCGGCGGTGCTGAGGGCCGCGGCCAGGCGCTGGAGGATGCGCGGGACGCTCACGGCCCGCAGCGGCCGTCCGGAAAGCCGTCCGGCAGCGGCCAGCACCTCCGGCCAGCCATAGCCTTCGGCGGTGCCGTCGTCCGGTTCCAGGATGCCGCCGGCCGGCAGCTCCGGGGCCAGGGCGGCCACCGCGGCGGCGGCCAGGTCCTCAACGTAGATCATGGAAAACCGCCCGCTGCCGCCGGGCACCAGGGCGAAGCCGCGCAGGAACTGCCGGAACAGGGGCAGGGTGGCCCGGTCCCCCGGCCCGTAGACCACGCCGGGGCGCAGCACCCGCCAGTTCAGCCCCGCGCCGAGGTGGCGCAGCGCCTCCTCGGCCTGGCGCTTGCTGTGGGCATAGGGTGAGAGCTGCGGCTCGCGCGCCGCCAGGGAGGAGATGAGCACGAAGCGCGGGGTGCCGGCCTGCCCTCCGCCCTTCACGGCACGCAGCAGGGCCGCCGTGCCCTCCGCATTGACCCTCAGGAAGTCCGCCTTGCGCCGTGCGGCCACGAGGCCGGCACAGTGGATCACCGCGTCCACGCCGGCGACCAGCTCGGCCAGGGCTTCGGCCGACCCGAGATCGCCCGGAACCGGCGTTACGCTGCCGGGCGAGGCGCCCTCGACCGCCGGCAGGCCGCCGGGCCGGCGCGTGAGGGCGCGCACCTGCCAGCCCTCGGCCACCAGGCGGCGCAGGATATGGCCGCCCACGAAGCCGGAGCCGCCGGTCAGGGCGACGCTGCCGCGGGGCGTGGAGGGTTCATTCATGGCTGTCTGTCGGCCCCGCGCGGGCGGGGCGGGCTGCTCCCGGCGCCGGGCGGCGCGGCCAGGCTAGCTGCGTTGCTCGGAATAGGCCGGCGCTGGCGCCGGCGCGGCTTGTCGGGTGGAAGCGAGATTGAGATCGCAGATCTCTCCCGAGATGTAGTCGGCCTTCACCGCCGAGCGGCTCAGCTTGCCGGAGGAGGTGAACTTCAGGGTCTTCGGCGGCACCAGGACCACGCGGCAGTCGGCGCCGCAGGTCTTGCGCACCGTGGCGACGACCTTCTTGCGCAGGCTCTCGCGCGCGGCGGCGTCGTGCATGCGGCACTGCAGGACCACGATCATGCGTTCGTTGCCGTCGGGCTCGATGACGGAGAAGCAGGCGACGTCGCTGCCGCGCACTTCTTCCAGGGCCTCGACGGCCCATTCCACGTCCTGCGGCCAGATGTTGAGGCCGTTGAGGATCACCAGGTCCTTGCGGCGGCCGGTCACCACCAGCCTGCCGTCGATCATGTAGCCGAGGTCGCCGGTGTCGAGCCAGCCGTCCTCGGTGGTCACCGCTGCGGTCGCCGCCGGGTCGTTGAAATAGCCGTCCATGACGCTGGGACCGCGCACGACGACGCGCCCGACGTTGTGGTCGGCCAGCGGCGCGTTGGTCTCGCTGCGCACCTCGACCTCGTGGCCGGGCATCGGCGTGCCGCAGATCACGAAGGAGCGTGCCGCCCGGCTGCTGCCGTTGACGTGACCATTGGCGCTGCCGTTGACGGCGCCGTTGGCCTTGCCGTTGACCGGCGAGACATTGCCGGTGTGGGTGTAGTGCTCCTGGTCGATGCGGTCGACCTCGACGCCCTTGTCCAGTGGCGCGAAGGTGACGGCGAGGGTGGATTCCGCCAGGCCGTAGCTGGGCAGGAAGGCCTTGGGCGAGAAGCCCGTCACCGCGAAGGTTTCGGCGAAACGTGCCAGGGTCTCGGCGCGCACCATCTCGCCGCCGATGCCGGCGACGCGCCAATGC
>JBNKHC010000052.1:0-8039 GCA_050290145.1 Kiloniellaceae bacterium
GGCCGGCAGCTTCGGGTTATAGGGCGCCATCTCGACCATGTCCTCCTTGAAGCCGTTCCAGGTGGCCGCGGAGGTCCAGCTGCCGTCCATCACCGCCTGGGTGCGCGCGATGTAGTAGGGCCCCCAGATGTCGAGGATCGCCGTCGCGTGCCAGTCGGGGGCGAAGCTGCTCATGTCGGAGGCCTGGCCGAAGCACCACACCCCGCGGCTGGCGGCGGTCTGCACCGGCGCCGGGCTGTCGGTGTGCTGGGTGATGATGTCGCAGCCCTGGTCGATGAGGGCCTTGGTCGCGTCGGCTTCCTTGCCCGGGTCGTACCAGGAGTTCACCCAGACCACCTTGATCTCGGCGTCGGGGCGCACCTTGCGGGCGGCCAGGATAAAGGCGTTGATGCCGCGCACCACCTCCGGGATCGGGAAGGAGGCGATGTAGCCGAACTTGCCGGTCTTGGTCAGATGGCCGGCCATGGTGCCGATGACCGCGCGGCCCTCGTAGAAGCGCGCGCTGTAGATCGAGAGGTTCTTCAGCATCTGGATGCCCGTCGCGTGCTCGAACATCACGTTGGGGAACTGCTTGGCCACCTTCACGGTCTGGTTCATGAAGCCGAAGGAGGTGGTGAAGATCAGCTTGTTGCCGGAGGAGGCGAGCTGGCGGATGACGCGCTCGGCGTCCGGGCCCTCGGCGACGTTCTCGACATAGGTGGTCTTCACCTTATCGCCGAAGTGCTTCTCGACGGCCTTGCGGCCCAGGTCGTGGCCGTGGGTCCAGCCGAAGTCGCCCACCGGGCCGACGTAGACGAAGCCGACCTTCAGGGGATCGGCGGCCAACGCAGCCGGGCCGCCCAGGGTGAGGGCGCCCGCCGCGGCGGTGCTGCCCGCCAGGAAGTGACGGCGCGACAGGTCCTTGAACATAACTGCCTCCTTGCTTGTCGTTCGCGTTCTTACTTGCGAGGTTTCTTGACTTAAGTAGATGGCCTAAACGGCTTGCCAAGGCAAGCCGGGGCGTTCAGCCGGCCCTTCCAGGGCCCGGCGGCGATGATGGTCAGCACCAGGATGGTCGCCAGGTAGGGCAGCATCGACATGACCTGGGCGGGAATGCCCAGGCCGCCGGCGCTCTGGGTGTAGAGCTGGGCGATGGTGACGCCGCCGAAGAGATAGGCGCCGGCCAGCAGGCGCCAGGGCCGCCAGGAGGCGAAGACCACCAGGGCCAGCGCGATCCAGCCGCGCCCGGCGGTCATGCCCTCGGTCCACAGCGGCGTGTAGGAGAGCGACAGGAAGGCCCCGCCCAGCCCCGCCATGGCGCCGCCGAAGAGCACCGCCTTGTAGCGCACGCCGATGACGTCGTAGCCGATGGAATGGGCGGAGATGTCGGACTCGCCCACCGCGCGCAGGATCATGCCCGCCCGCGACTTCTTCAGGAACCAGGCGACGGCGATGACGGCGGCCAGCGACAGGTAGACCAGGATGTCGTGGCCGAAGAGCAGCGGGCCGACCAGCGGCAGGTCGCTGATCCCGGGAATTGCGAGCCTCGGCAGCGGCGCCACGGGGATGCCGACGAAACCGGCGCCGATCAGCGAGGAGAGGCCGAGGCCGAAGATGGTGAGCGCCAGGCCCGTCGCCACCTGGTTGGAGGCGAGCGTCAGGGTCAGAACGCCGAAGACCAGCGCCATGGCCATGCCGGCCAGCGCGCCGACCAGGACACCCAGCGCCGAGGAGCCGGTGGTGGCGGTGACGGCGAAGGCGGCGACGGCGCCGGCGATCATCATGCCCTCGACGCCGAGATTGAGGACGCCGGACTTCTCCACCACCAGCTCGCCGAGGCCGGCGAAGAGCAGCGGCGTGGCGGCGCCGATGACGGTCAGGAGAATGGGAAGCACGATGTCGAAGCTCATCTTACGTTCCTCATGGGGTCCCTACTCCGCCGCTTGCGGCTGCGTCGAGGCGACCGCCGCGCGGAAGCGCAGGCGGTAGCGCACCAGGAAATCGGAGGCCAGCAGGAAGAACAGCAGCAGTCCCTGGAACACGCCGGTCACCGCCTGGGGCAGGCCGACCTCCACCTGGGCCGTCTCGCCGCCGATGTAGCTGAGCGCCATCAGCAGGCCGGAGAGGATGATGCCCAGCGGGTGCAGGCGCCCGACGAAGGCGACGATGATGGCGGTGAAGCCGTAGCCCGGCGAGATCTGCGGGACGAGCTGGCCGATCGGCCCGGCCACCTCGAAGAGTCCGGCCAGCCCCGCGAGCCCGCCCGACAGCAGCAGGCAGAACCACACCAGGCGCGGGCCGCTGAAGCCGGCGAAGCGCGCCGCCTGGGGCGCCAGGCCCAGGACGCGCACCTGGAAGCCGACGATGGTGAAGGTCATCAGCACCCAGCCGCCGACGGCGATGGCCAGGGCGATGGCGCTGCCGAGGTGCAGGCGCGTCCCCTCCAGCAGGATCGGCAGCAGGGCCGCGTCGCCGAACATGCGCGACTGCGGGAAATTGAAGCCCAGGGGGTCCTTGAGCGGCCCATAGACCAGGGTGGAGAGGAACAGCGTCGCCACGTAGGTCAGCATGAGGGAGGTGAGGATCTCGTTGACCCCGAAGCGCGTCTTCAGGAAGGCGGGTATGGCCGCGTAGGCCATGCCGCCGGCGATCCCGGCGAGGCACATGAGCGGCAGGGTCAGCGCCGTCTCTTCGCCCCAGAAGGCCAGCGCCACGCAGCCGCCGGCGACGGCGCCCATGGTGAGCTGGCCCTCGGCGCCGATGTTCCAGACGTTGGCGCGGAAGCCCACGGCCAGGCCGACGCCGATCATGATGAGCGGCGCGCCCTTCACGAAAAGCTCGCTCCAGCCGTAGAGAGTCAGCAGCGGCGAGACGAAGAAGTGATAGAGCGACAGGAAGGGGTCGTAGCCCATGGCGAGGAAGATGAAGAAACCGGTGACCACGGTCAGCGCCACGGCCAGCAGCGGCGTCGCGTAGAGCAGGCTGCGCGAGACCTCGCGCCGCGGCTCGATCTTCAGGAAAGGCTGCTTAGGCGACATGGACCTCTTCCTCCCCCTCGGCGGTGGCGTCCAGGCCGTGCACGCCGCCCATCAGCAGGCCGATCTCCTCCACCGAGGCCTCCTTGGTCACCATGGCGCTGGACAGCACGCCGACATTGATGACCGCCAGGCGGTCGGTGATGGCCAGCAGCTCGTCCAGGTCCTGGGAGATCACCACCACGGCGACGCCCTCGGCCGCCAGGTCGGCCAGCGCCTGGTGGATGGTGGCCGCCGCCCCGGCGTCAACGCCCCAGGTCGGCTGCGAGACCACCAGCACCGTCGGCTTCTGCATGATCTCCCGCCCGACGATGAACTTCTGCAGGTTGCCGCCGGAAAGGCTGCCTGCCGCCGCGCCGGTGCCCGGCGTGCGCACGTCGAAGGCCTTGACGATCTCGCCGGCGAAGCGGCCCGCCGCCCCGGCGCGGATGAACAGGGAGGAGACCAGCCCCATGCGGTGATGGCCGCTGAGCACCGCGTTCTCCACCAGCGACATGCCGGGCACCGCGGCGTGGCCGTTGCGCTCCTCCGGCACCGCGCAGAGACCCTGGCGGCGGCGCGCCCCGGCATCGCGGCGGCCCACCGGCTCGCCGTCGATGCGCACCGCCGTCTCGTGGTCGGCCAGGCGCTCGCCGGAGAGCGCCGCCAGCAGCTCGTTCTGCCCGTTGCCCGCCACCCCGGCGATGCCGAAGACCTCGCCGGCGCGCACGGCAAAGGAAACATTCTTCAGATCGGTGCCGTGCACCTCCTCGGATGCGAGGCTGAGGCCCTCCACGACCAGGCGCGCCTCGCCCAGTTCGCCGCCGGCGCGCCGGGTCACGGTCTTCAGCTCGGCGCCGATCATCATCTGCGCCATGGACTTGGCGGTCTCCGCCTTGGGATCGCAGGCCGCCACCACCCGGCCGCCGCGCAGGATGGTCGCGCGGTCGCAGAGCGCCTTGATCTCCTCCAGCTTGTGGGAGATGTAGAGGATCGACACGCCCTCGGCAGCGAGCTGGCGCAGGGTCTCGAAGAGCCGCTCCACCTCCTGCGGCGTCAAGACCGAGGTCGGCTCGTCCATGATGAGAAGTTTCGGATTTTGCAGCAGGCAGCGCACGATCTCGATGCGCTGGCGCTCGCCCACCGACAGGGTATAGACGTCGCGGTCGGGATCGAGCGGCAGGCCGTAGGCTTCGCTGACCTCGCGCACGCGCCGCGCCAGGGCCGCCATGTCGCCCGGCTTGTCCATGCCCAGCGCCACGTTCTCCAGCACCGTCATGGCCTCGAAGAGCGAGAAATGCTGGAACACCATGCCGATGCCCAGCGCGCGGGCGGCATGGGGGTCGGCGACGGAGACTTCCTCACCGTTCCACGCCAGGCTGCCCTCGTCCGGGTGCAGCACGCCGTAGATGATCTTCACCAGGGTGGACTTGCCGGCGCCGTTCTCGCCCAGGAGGGCGTGTATCTCCCCCGGCGCCACGGCGAAGTCCACCTTGTCGTTGGCCAGCACGCCGGGAAAGCGCTTGCTGACGCCCTTGACCGCCAGGCGCGGCGGCGCGGTCTGCTGCAGAGGGGTCATGCCACTTCTTCCTCAAGCTTTGCCGCCTCGTCGCGCAGGCGCTCGACGGTCATGAGCACCCGTTCCGGTGTCGCCGGGGCGTCGAGGCGCGGGCAGAGGCGGTAGTCCGCGACCGAGGCGATGGCGTCGGAGAGCGCCTGCAGCACCGAGATCGCCAGCATCAGCGGCGGCTCGCCCACCGCCTTGGAGCGGAAGATGGTCTCCTCGCGGTTCGGGCTGTCCTGCACCAGGTTCACGTTGAAGATGCGCGGACGGTCGCCGCAGGCCGGAATCTTGTAGGTGGAGGGCGCGTGGGTGCGTAAGTGTCCTTCCTTGTCCCACCACAGCTCTTCCATGGTGAGCCAGCCCATGCCCTGCACGAAGCCGCCTTCGATCTGGCCGATGTCGAGGGCGGGGTTCAGGGAGTCGCCCACGTCGTGCAGGATGTCGACGCGCGTCACCCGGTACTCGCCGGTCAGCGTGTCGACCGCCACCTCCGTCGCCGCCGCGCCGTAGGAGTAGTAGTAGAAGGGCCGGCCCTTGCCCGCCGCGCGGTCCCAATGGATCTTCGGCGTCTTGTAGAAGCCGGTGGAGGACAGCGAGACCCGCGCCATGTAGGCCGCGTTCACGAAGTCGGGGAAGTCGACCTCCTGGTTGCCGACGCGCACCCGCCCCGGCAGGAACGCGACCTGCTCCTTGGGCACCTCCCAGTTCTCCGCCGCGAAGTCGACGAGGCGCGCCTTGATGGCGTTGCAGGCATTCAGCGCGGCCATGCCGTTGATGTCGGAGCCGGAAGAAGCCGCGGTGGCGGAGGTGTTGGGCACCTTGCCGGTGGAGGTGGCGGTGATCTTCACCCTGTCGATGTCGACCTGGAAGGCCTCGGCCACCACCTGGGCGACCTTGGTGTAGAGCCCCTGCCCCATCTCCGTGCCGCCGTGGTTCAGGTGCACCGAGCCGTCGCGGTAGATGTGCACCAGGGCGCCGGCCTGGTTGTAGGCGGTCAGCGTGAAGGAGATGCCGAACTTCACCGGCGTCAGCGCGATGCCGCGCTTGATGACCGGCGAGGTTTTGTTGAAGGCGCGGATCTCCTCGCGGCGTTTCTGGTAGTCGCAGTCCTGCTCCAGCTTTGCGATGACCTCCGGCGCGATGTTGTCCTCCACCTGCTGGTGGTAGGGCGTGATGTCGCGGCCGGGGCCGTAGAGGTTCAGCTTGCGGATTTCCAGCGGGTCCTTGCCCAGGGCGAAGGCGATCTCCTCGATCACGCGCTCGCCGCCGACCATGCCCTGTGGCCCGCCGAAGCCGCGGAAGGCGGTGTGGGAGCAGGTGTTGGTCCGCAGGGGCTCCGAGGTCAGGCGCACCTCGGGGAAGTAGTAGCAGTTGTCGGCGTGGAACAGCGTGCGGTCGGTGACCGGGCCGGAGAGGTCCGCCGACCAGCCGCAGCGCGCCGCGTAGTTCATGTCGACGGCGAGGATGCGCCCCTCGTCGTCGAAGCCGACCTCGTAGTCGATGAGGAAGTCGTGGCGCTTGCCCGTGACGACCATGTCGTCGTCGCGGTCCGGACGCAGCTTGGCGGCGCGCCCGGTCTTCTTGGCGACCAGCGCCGCCACTGCGGCGAAGAGGTTGCCCTGCGTCTCCTTGCCGCCGAAGGCGCCGCCCATGCGCCGCACCTGGCTGGTCACCGCGTTGGCCGGCACGCCCAGCGCCCCGGCCACCATGGTCTGGATCTCCGTCGGGTGCTGGGTGGAGCAGATCACCGTTACCTCATCGTCCTCGCCGGGGTAGGCGAGCGCGATCTGGCTTTCCAGGTAGAAGTGCTCCTGCCCGCCCAGGTTCATCTGCCCGGCGATGCGCCGCGGCGCCTTGGCCAGCGCCGCCCGGGCGTCGCCGCGCGCGAGGGTCATGGGCTCGGTCACCAGCCTGCCCGCCGCCCGCGCCTCTTCGTAGCTGAGCGCCGCCGGCAGGGGCTCGTAGTCGATCGCGGCCAGGCGGGCGGCGAAGCGCGCCTGCTCGCGGGTCTCGGCCGCCACCGCGAAGATCGGCTGGCCGGCGTAGTGCACTTCGTCCTCGGCCAGGATCGGCTCGTCGTGCAGGTGGGTCGGGCTGATGTCGTTGACGCCGGGAATGTCGGCGGCGGTCAGCACCAGCTGCACGCCCTGCGCCCGGCGTACCGGGTCCAGGTCGACCTTCTTCAGCTTGGCATGGGCGTGGGCGGAGAGGCCGAGGCAGACGTGCAGCAGGCCCTGCGGCTCGACCAGGTCGTCGGCATAGGCGGCCGCGCCGGCCACGTGCTTGTGGCCGCTGTCGTGGCGCTGCGGCGTCTGCACGCCGCCCCTGATCGCTTCAGCTCTGGTCCCAGCCAAGAAGCCTCTCCGTCGTCTCGCCGGCTGTCTGCCGGTCTCGTCTTGCAATTCCCCCGCGCGATGATCCCACCAAGCGGAGGCGGGCGCAAAGCCCTGTTACCCTGCAGCCCTCCCCAGTCCTTCGAGAGCCACCCCCGCGAGCCGCGTCGCCGTCGCCGGCACTGTCGTCTCGATGAAGCAGCGGCGCAGCAGGTTCTGCGCCACCTTCATGCGGTAGGCCGCGCTGGCGCGCCAGTCGCTGAGCGGCTGGAAGTCGTCCTCCAGGGCCGCCATGGCGCGCGCCACGGTCTCTTCGCTCCAGGGCCGGCCCAGCAGCGCCGCTTCGGCCCCGGCGGCACGCTTGGGCGTCGCCGCCATGCCGCCGTAGGCGATGCGCGCCGCGGCCACTACCCCGTCCTCGATCTTCAGGTTGAAGGCGCCCAGCGCCGCCGTGATGTCCTGGTCGAAGCGCTTGGAGATCTTGTAGGCGCGGAAGACGCTGCCGGCCCCGGGCAGCGGCAGGCTGATGCGCTCTACCAGCTCGCCGGGCGCGCAGTCCTGCTTGCCGTAGTCCAGGAAGAAGTCCTCCAGCGGCAGGGACCGGCGCGCCGCGCCTTTGCGCAGGTGCAAAGTGGCCCCGGCGGCGATCAGCAGCGGCGGCGAGTCGCCGATGGGCGAGCCGTTGGCGATGTTGCCGCCGATCGTCCCGGTATTGCGGATCTGCAGCGAGCCGATGCGGCGGATCACCTCGCCCATGTCCGGGTAGTGCCGGGCCAGCAGGCCCAGCGCGTCGCTGTAGGTGGCGCCGGCGCCAATCTCGAGGGCCTCGGGCGTCTCCTCGATCCGCGCCAGCTCGGCCACGCGGCCGCTGTAGATCAGCGTCGCCGGGCGCTGCATCTGCTTGGTGACCCAGAGGCCGACGTCGGTGGAGCCGGCGCTCAAGGTCGCCTCGGGATGTTCCGCGTAGAGCGCCGCCAGGTCGTCCAGCCTCGCCGGCGCGAAGAAGCGCCGGCCGCCGGCATCGCCGAGGGCGATGATCTCGTCATCGCGCAGCGCCGCCAGCTTCTCCAGCGTCGCCGCTTCGCCCGCGGCGAAAGCGTCGTCGCGCGGGCCCATCTCGTACACAGCTCGGGCGGCGCGGGCGATGGG
>JBNKHC010000053.1:0-4746 GCA_050290145.1 Kiloniellaceae bacterium
ATCGATGCTCGCCTGCTGGTTTTGGCCGGGTGACGGGGTGATGGTTCCGAAGGGGTTGACCTCACGGGCCAGTCCCACCAGAAACTGCAGGGTCTGCTCGTCATCGCCCAGCATTGTGCCGTCAGCAAATCGGGCAGTGAACAGCCGTTCTCGCAGGCCCTCCGGCGCGTGCTGGTCAAAGAGGCCATGCATGGCGTTCAGGTTGGGCCGGTACTCCGGCCCCCACTCGGCGCGGAGATTATCCTCCGACTGTGCCCGATATCGCTTGTCCGCCTCCAGCCGCTCTTCGGCCTGCTGTTCCTGGATTTGATAGTACGCCTCCAGCCCCCGCGCTACCTCATCGGGCGTGGCGTCATTGGCATGAGCGATCTTCAGGTAACGGTCAACGTTGGCCTTGTCTTCCTCGGGGATGTCCCGCAGATCTTCCGGAAGCGATTCAAGGTATCCCTCGGGAGCCTCCGGGATGCCATTCTCCGTTTTCCACTCGCCATATGCCTTCTCATCCGTGGCGTCCGGCTTGGAACGGGCGAACTCCCCGGAATCCATCTTGGCCCGCAACGCCTGCAGGGCCTTGAACACATTGTCCGGGCTCTTGTAGCGGTTCAGATACTGCAGGGCCTTCTCGTCGCTCCCTGCCCATCGCTGCCGCCAGTCCTCCGGCCAGGTAGCCGGAACCGGCTGCTCAACGTCATCCCCGCCCCCACCATCTGCCAGAGACTGATTTTCCGTCGGCGCAGCCTCCGCAGCGCCCGGCTCGGCGGCAGGCGGATCACTTGGCGTCGTCGGTTCGCTGCTCGCTTCCGGGGTCTCGGTCGGGGTCTCGGGTTCCGGGGTTGCCGTCTCTTCGGCCATCGGGTTTCCTCGTTTCAGGTTTCAGGTTACAAAGCTTCACGATCTGAGAGCCGCAGTATCGCTTGCCCTCGGCAAAATCAGTCTCTCGGCTGCTGTCCGGCCTGAACGACAGGTCATAGGTGCAGCATAGCTTCTCCACGATGAAGCGCAGCGCCCTTACCTGCTGCTCCGGCTGGGCCTCGCCGCGCTGCAATGCCTGAAGTGCGAAAAGGTCAGGATCCGTGTACTTGACCGGGAGCCAGGGTGCCTCCGGGGAGGGTTTACGCGCCATCAAGACATCCCGGCATCAGCAAAGCTCTTGGCAGCCGCGCCAAGGTCCTTGGCCATGGCAGCGCCATCGGCACCAGCGGCAAGCCCGGCCTGGGCCGCCTTCGCCTCGGCCTGCTGCCTGGCGATCTCTTCCACCTCGACATCACTACGCACCCAGGTCGGGGGAGTGCCGATGGACTTAAGCACGTCCTTGAGCGTATCCGAGGCGTTAAGGCGCGCCACCACGGAAGGATCAAGTTCAGCCGCCTGCACAAGCGCCGCCTTGGCTTCAAGGAACTTCTGGCCCTTCTTGCGGTCGGCAGACTCATGCAGCGGGCTCTCGAACTTAAACTTCAGATCGGCCCCACGCAGGGATTGCGGGATATCCTCGACAGGCCCGAAAGCACCGTTGCGCATGAGCAGATCAAAGGTCTCCTCACAGAGCGCGCCGTTGTACTCGAACTCCATGGGTTCGAAGATCGGCATGGCCCGGCGGATCCACTCGGAAATGCGCTGCCCTACCTCGAAAGCCGTCATTTCCTTAACGTCCGCAGGCGGCAGACTGAGGCTGTCCAGGAAGAACGCCTTGGCGATACTGGCCTGCACGCCATCCCGAAGTGCCAGCGCCGCATTCAGACCAGCAGCCGCATTCTGGTCATATAGCGGCCTCAGGGCATCCCCGAGGCGTTCGTCATATTCCGCATCCACCCAGGTAATGCCGCCGGCAAAGAGCTGCACGTCGGAGCGCACCGCCTCCTGCGTTGCGATCATGGGCGGATCGGCAAACTTCTCTCCGCTCTCCAGCAACGTCAGGCTCATGGCCTGCATCAGCCGCGCATCGGGCAAGGCCGCCGTCACCGCCGGAGAAGACGCATATTGCGAGCCGGGGATGGTCACCCAACGAGGGATAACATAAATACGCGAGAAGGAGCCGATCTCCTCCATGACGTACTCGTTGTCCTTGTCGATCCAGATGGAGATCCAGGGCGTGCGGAACTTCTTGCCGTCCTTGCACCTGCGTTCGTACTTGTCTGCGGCAATGACGATGTGGATACACTCGATCTTGCCATAGGGATCATCCCTCAGCTTGTTCATGATCTCCGGGGAGACGTTCCTGCCGAAGGTATCAACAAGCTGTGTCGCCGTGGGGCTCCACTTGCGGTAAACGGTATCAATCTGCCCCTCGGAGTCTTCCGACCAGCACACGTCCCGCAAGTGCCAGCAGCGATAAAGCAGGCCGTCGCGGTTCCTGTTCAGTTCCAGCGAAAGCGGGCACTGCCCGAAGGTAACGAAACTGTGATCGCCCTCCTTGGTGGCGCGCACGAAATTCGCCTTGGTGTCGTACATCGCCCGGCGCATGACGCCCGTGGCGAAGTCAAGCCACCTCTGTCCGGCAACATCCTCCTTGCGCTCATCCTGGGCGCGCATGGAGAACCACACACCGGGAGACGTGTTGTCCAGGTTGACCGGGCGCAGGAGGGCCGACAGCGAGTCTCCCAGCGTGCGCCTGGCAATGAGCGGATAAGATGTGGTCAGATGATCGGCAAATTCGTCGCCCAGATAGCGGTCATAGGTGAAGTCCGCCATCTCGACATAGAACTGGTTTGCCATCTCCTGCCACAGATCATCCAGTTGCCGGCGCGCAGAGAACAGCTTGTCGCCGTCGTCAACCAGCTTCTTGTGGGGCGAGCCTACCGCGTAGGGCAATGCGACCCCCTACCCGAGCGTTTCACTGTTGAAAGAATCGCTCAGGATGGTGGAGAGCCGCCCCGTTTTGGATGTAGCTGCACGCTTGCGGCGGCGCTGCTCCCTGGCCAGCACGTCTCCCTCATCCGGCATTTCCGCCACGGGCGGAAGGGGCTCCGGCTCGGGCGGGGGCGGCGGGGCCGGGGGTTGCTTTACCTTCGGACCACCGAAGCCGGGGAATCGAAATGAGATCATCCGTACCTCACTAGGTAACGATAGAGTTGATAAGGCGTCAGAACAAAGGGGGCGCGTATGGCCAGAACCGCCTTGACCATGCCAACGCAATTGGCAATGCAGAACGGACCGATGGGCGCTTCCTTGCGCTGCTCTGTTTCTATGATTGTCGTGCCGTGGGACCGATGCCAGTTGGCGAGATTGAAGCCCGCTTCTCTTCCTGTGGATACTATCGGAACACCCTTTGCGGCATCTATCGTTACCCAGCGCAAACCGTCATTTACAACCACGAAGCAATGGCCGAAGCCACGCTTGAGAACACCTGACCTCCAGCCCTCTCCCTCGCAAAAAACCACGATGGCCCGCATTCATCGCCGCCTCTTCTTGGCCTCATGCCCCCTGACCACCTTGATCTGGCTTGTGGGCCGCGTTGCCTCCCGCCATATTTGCCCATGGCTCACATGTGTGGCTCCGGCAGACCATGCCATCACCACCGCATCGCCGCGGTCTGGAGAACGTCCAAGGCGCTTGACGATATCTTCCTTGGCCTCGATCTTGATTTTCCCGGACCTCGTTTCAAACCGCGGGGAAACAAGATCCGCCACCAACTCGCTATCGGGCGGCAGGGCCACCTCGGCGCCGCCGGGCTGGTCAGGGTCCAGCGCCTCCCTGAATCGCCACCAAGCCTCCGCGCGCTTGTTATAGAACCCCATCAGCCTGTCCGGCTGGGTTCGCGCAGTCGATGCCTCGGCGCCCCTGAAGCCCACCACGGGGATGTTGTTGGCCTTCAGGTGGTCATAAACGCCGCCGCCGTAACCGCCGCCCATATCAACGATAATCTCGGCGTTATTCTGCCGGTGCTTGAACACCAGCGCCGCCACCTCAGTGCCTCCGGGCGTCTCCCTGCCCGGAACGACGATGGGCTCGGCAAACCACACATCATATCTCGGGGCCAGCACCGTGTCGTTCGATCCGCCTTGCGCCACATCCACCCCGATGGCGCACATAGGCGCTTCCGGCGGGTTGCGGGTCCACCTCTGCTGGGCCTGCAAAATCCAGTTCGTCGGGATAACCTGCCACTGATCGTCTTCATGGCTGATCATCCAGTTGCCGTCACGGACGGCGCTTCTCAGCGGCTCCGGCAGGGCGTCGAGCTGCGCCCCATAGCTGGTGTCCTTCAGAAACGGGTTGTCGGCCAGGGCCGCCGGAATGAAGGTACGGGAGATCGGCCTGACCGTGCGCCCGTCGATCTCGATGGGCTCCGGGCCGTCCACCCACCTGTCCTCGCCAATCTCGTCAGACACCACCCAGCGCAGTTCGCCGGGCTTGGCCGGATTATGAAAAGCCGGGTCCAGCCAGGGGGCGAACATCTTTTTGAGCCAGGCGCCCTCCGCAATATTCTCCGGCGGGTTAGTGGCCAGCACCGTGCGGCACCGCTGCCCCTCGTCCACCGAGCGCACCCAGCCCATAAGGAAGCGTACCTGCGACTCAAGGAACTGCGACGCCTCGTCGATGCCGAGGAAATCGTGCGCCTGGCCCTTCCAGTGCTGTTCATCGCCAGGCATCTTGGCCGCGCCGAAATCAACCAGCCGACCGTCCTCGGTTCTCAGTTTAGCCGGAGGTGACCCTGAGAACCCCTTTCGGCTGCCGTACTTTTCCAGGCAGTCCTCTTGCAACGCCCCCAAGTCGGTATACTGCCGGCGCATCAGAAGCGAGCGCCTGTGC
>JBNKHC010000054.1:0-21659 GCA_050290145.1 Kiloniellaceae bacterium
TCGCTCTCGATCTTGCGGCGGATGCGCGCGATGCGGATGTCGATGGAGCGGTCGAAGGGCTCCCAGTCGCGGTTGTGCGCCAGGTTCAGCAGCTGGTCGCGGCTGAGCACCCGGTTGGGATTGTCGGCGAAGGCCTTCAGCAGGTCGAACTCCATGCCCGTCAGCGGGATCTCGCCGCCCTCGGGGTCGAACAGCTTGTGGGAATCGAGATTGAGGGTGAAGCGGCCGAAGCGGGCCAGGCGGGCATCGCTGCCCTGGTCGTCGCTTTCGGCCTCCCGCACCTTCTCGGCGCGGCGCAGCACCGCCTTGATGCGGGCCAGAAGCTCACGCAGGTCGACGGGCTTGGCCAGGTAGTCGTCGGCGCCCATCTCCAGGCCGACGATGCGGTCGACCACTTCGCCGGCCGCGGTCAGCATGATGATTCCGACATCGCTGTTGCCGCGCAGGTAGCGCGCCAGGGAGAGGCCGTCCTCGCCGGGCATGCGGATGTCGAGCAGCACCAGGTCGACGTCGTTCTCGTCCACCACCTCGCGCAGCGCCTCGCCGCCGTCGGCCGGGGTGACGCGGAAATCGTGCAGCTCCAGGTATTCCTGGATGGTCTCGCGGATGCCGGGTTCGTCGTCGACGACGACAATGTGCTTCTGCCCTTGCATGCCATTGGTTCCTTAAATCAAGGGGTCTGCCGCATTGTTCAGGGGACCCTCTGCGAGGCGGCTTGCGGCTGGTCGGCCAGGATCTGCGCGATCAGGCCGCGCACCTCGTCCAGGTTGAAGGGTTTCTCGATGAAGGGGCGCTGCACCCGCTGCAGGAAGACCCGCGCCGAGGGGCTGAGCGTGTCGCCGGAGACAAAGGCGGTACGGCGCAGCAGGCTGGGGTCCTTGCGCTCCAGGGCGGCATAGAGGCTCGGCCCGTCCAGCTTGGGCATGCGCACGTCACTGAGGATGACGTCGAAGTTGTAGCCTTCGATCAGGCCCAGCGCGCGCATGCCGGAATCGGCGGTCATCACGTCGTGGCCCTGGGACGTCAGGATCTCGGCCAGGGTCTGCACCACGTCCGGCTCGTCGTCGATGATCAGGATGCGGGCGGTGGGGCTGTCCGTCGTCGTCGCCTGGCTCTCCGCCGGCGCCTCGGTTGACTCGGTGCTGGCCGGCAGCACCAGGGTGAAGACGGACCCCTTGCCCGGCGTGCTGTCGACGCGGATGCGACCGTCATGGGCCTCCACGATGCGGTGGCTGACCGCCAGGCCGACGCCGGTGCCCTCGCCGATGTCCTTGGTGGTGAAGAAGGGCTCGAAGATGCGGCTGCGGATTTCCTCGGGAATGCCGGGGCCGGTGTCCGCCATGCTCAGGCGCACCTCGTCGTGCTTGGTGTCGTAGGTTCCCTTGATGGTCAGCACGCGGGGGCTCTGCACTTCCATCATCGCCTGCTGGGCGTTGACGATGATGTTGGTGACCACCTGGTTCAGCTGGTCGGAGTCGGCGCAGACCGGCGGAACCTCGGGGCCGATGTCCAGGTTCACCTCGATGTTGGCGGTACGCAGCGAATAGCCGGTGACGTCCAGGGTCGCCTGCACGATGTCGCGCAGGTCGACGGCGCGGCGCTCCGGCGGGCGCTGGCGCGCCATGGCCAGGAAGGATTTAACGATGCGCGAGCAGCGGTCGGCGGCGTTGCCGATCTTCTCGGCGCGCTGGACGGTGCGCGGGTCCTCGGCGGTTTCCTTCATCAACTGGGCATGGCCGACAACGACCGACAGCGGGTTGTTCAACTCGTGCGCCACGCCGGCCAGCAGCGCGCCCAGGGCGCTCAGCTTCTCGCTCTGGTACAGCGCCTCGCGCTGGCGGGCCATCTGCTGCTCCGCCGCGCGTTGCTCGGTGAGATCGTAGGCGCTGGCGACGATCATCTCCTCGCCCTGGTATTCGATGAGGCTGGCGGTCAGCGATGCCCAGATCGCCTTGCCGTCGGCACGGCGCAGCTGCACTTCGAAGCCTTCCATCGTGCCCTTCTCGCGAAGCAGCGCCAGGTAGCGGCGCCGGTCCTCCGGGTTCACGTAGAGGTCCGAGATGTAGGTGGGCTCGCCGGAAACCTGCATCTGGCCGAACAGCTTGCGGGTGGCCGGACTCTCGTAGATCACCAAGCCGTCCTCGGCGCGCACCATGACGACCGGCACCGGCGAGGCCTCGAGGATCGAGCGCACCAGGCTTTCGCTCTCGCGCAGGGCCCGCTCCATCTCCTTGCGGTTGGTGATGTCGCTGCGGGTCACCACGATGCCGCCCTGGCGGGTCGGCTGGTTGGAGAACTGGAACCAGCGCCCGTCGGCCTGCTGGAACTCCATCTCGGTGGAGAACTGGTGGCGCAGCTGCTTGCGCTCCTCCAGCCATTCCTCGACACGGCCCTCGGCGCCGACGTACTGGCCGCGCTCGGCGCCGACGCGGATGAAGTCCAGCCAGGGGGCGCCCGGCTTCAGGGCGTCGGCGCTCATGAAGTTGAAATCGCGGTAGCGCTGGTTGCACATCACCAGGCGGTCCCTGGCGTCGTAGAGTGCAAAGCCCTCGGAGAGCGATTCCACCGCGTCCTGCAGGGTCTCGCGGGCCTCGCGCAGCTCGGCCTCCTTGACCATCTGCTCGGTCAGGTCGACCACGGTGCCGATGGAGTAGGTGCGCTCGCCGATCTTGGCCAGGCGGGCCGAGACGGCGCCCCAGAACTCCTTGCCGTCGGCCTTCTTCAGCCGCGTCACGCGACCGTCCAGACGGCCCTTCTCGATCAGCTCGTTGGTGCAGGCCTCGCGCTCCGCCGGCGAGGCGAAGGAGCGCTCGGAGCGATAGTTCTCGGTGACCGGCCAGGTATAGCCCAGCATCTCCGCCGCGGCGGGGCTGTGGTAGAGAACCTCGCCGCTTTCGGTGTCGGTGAGCCACAGCGGCAGGGGATTGTTCTCCACCAAAACGCGGAACTTCTGCTCGCTCTGGCGCAGCGATTCCTCGATACGCTTCAGCTTGGTGATGTCGGTGCGGACATAGACGCGCCCGCCGCCGTGGATCGGGTGGGTCGAGGTCTGCAGCCAGGTGCCGTCGTGCAGCTGGAACTCCACCGGCTCCTTCTCGGCGGCGATGACCTTGTCCAGCCAGATGCTGTCGTCCTCCTCCGCCTTGCTGTCGTCCACCGGCCGGCCGTCGAAGGTTTTCATCTTCGCCCGGCCCCTCAGGTAGTTCTCCACGGTCGAGGAGCCGACCATCTCCTCCGGGCTGGCGTCGTAGAGCGAGGCATAGGAGGCGTTGCAGAGGATCAGCCGCTGGTCTTCGCCGTAGATGGCAAAGCCGTTGGGGATGTTGTCGACGGCATCGCGCAGCAGGCGCCAGACCCGCTCCAGTTCTTCCTCGGCGTTGATCCTTTCGCTGATGTCGTGCAGCTCGGTCACCACGCTGCGCACGCCGGCCAAGGTGATGACGCTGGCCATGACTTCGACCGGCAGCAGGCTGCCGTCCTTGCGGCAGGCGGTCAGGGAAAGGGCGGCCGCCGCTCCTTCGCCCGGTTGCGCCAGCAGCCCGGCCACGGTGTCGCGGTAGGCCGCACGGCTTTCGGGGACCAGCAGCACCTCGGCGAAGCTCCGCCCCGCGACCTCTTCGCAGGCGGTGCCGAAGAGGGACTGGGCGGCCCGGTTGCAGGCGGTGATGTTCCCTTGCGCGTCCGACAGCACGATGGGGTGGGAGGCCTGATCGATGATGCTGCGGCGCTGGCGCAGGATCTCTTCCTCCTCCAGCTCCTCCGGGCGCGCGGCGCCCAGGCTCAGCAGCATGCCGGTCACCGCGCCGGCCTGGACGGCGATCTCGTCGCGGCAGCGCAGCGTGGTGCCGTCGGCCCGCTGCAGGCGGTAGTCCAGGCTGGCGCCGCCTTCGGCCGCGGCTTGCCGCAAGGCGCGGCGGTAGGCGGGCCGGTCTTCCGGATGGATCAGGCCGTCGAGGGGATTGTCGCTGGCGCAGAGGCTTTCGGCGTCATGGCCGGTCACTTCCTCGGCGCGTCCGCTCGCCGAGTCCAGGCGCAGGACCTCGTCCTCCAGGCGGCCGCGGTAGAAGACCGCCGGCAGCCGCTCCGCCATAAGCGCCAGGAAGTCGGAGTCGGTCCCCTGGGGCGGCAGCTTTTCCTGTGATCTGGTCTTCGACTTCGGCGCGGACATGGTGACCCCTTGCGCGGCCCCCTGCCTCACCGCCGGAACGCTCTCCAAGGGGTGGTCCGGAGGCGCAGGCGGGCTGCCTGCCGGGGACCCCAAGCAGATTAGCCGAGGGGCACACCAGAGAAAAGGCGGCTTGGCGGCCCGCGGCCGGGCCGCTGATCCGCCGCCTGGCGGCCCGTTCCTGTCCGCGCGTTTCGAGGGTTCTCCCATCCCATGACCTGCCCAAGCTAGCTTTGCGAAGGGGCTTGCCCCTCGGCGTTCCGGGCGGGCCGCCGATTCCCCATGCGGGCGGCCCGTCCGGGTTAGGGGTTACATCCGAGTCTGCCCGGAGCGGGGGCTGCGCCGCTGCTCCGCCTGGCACGCCGCGGAAATGATCGAGGCCCGGTTCAGGCCGATGTCGCGCAGGGTCCGGTCATCGAGCCGGGACAGCGCGACGGCGGTCTTGCGGATGCGCTGCATCTCGTCGTCGGCCACGAAGGCGCGGCGCAGCAGGCTTGCCAGGAAGCGGCCCAGCAGGCGGAAAGCCCGCGCCGGAACCGTGTAGCTTTGAGGGGCGTAGGGGGCCGCGCCGAAAGGGCTGACGGGTCTGTTGCCGGTCAGGATCATCGGCGAGCCGAAAACTTCGGAATTGCTCATGTCACGTCACCAGGTTCGTCGATTGCTGATTGCTCGCCCGGACTGCCGGCCGCCGGGTCCTTCGTCGGCCTGCCGTTCAGTCGCTAGGGTGGAGGTATAGAGGGGGGCTGTTTCTTGCCGATGTCGCCGCGCCCGGGTTTCGGTATCAATTGTTCGCGCCCCGCGCCGCCGCCGTGGCGGCCAGCGGTGCCGCCTGCCGGGAGCGGAAAAGTTATAGATTTCAATGAGTTGCGGTCGCCTATCGGAAGGCGGCAGGGGGCGCGGCAGGCGGTTTCGCAGGCGGGCGCCTGAAACAATTGAAACATTGGCGGATGTGGGACTGCGGCCTTCTGCCCGTGAGATATCGGGCGTCCGGCCTGATTTTCTGAGGGCTTTTGCGGGAGAATCGCGGGCCATTTGCGGGGATTTCCGGCCTAACTGTCTGGCCGGAATGCGAAAAACCCAAGCTCTCTCTTATGTGGTAATCCGCACAGACCCTCGCCCGGCCCCAGCGTAGCCTTCTCCTATCAGCGGCACGCGGATTCCTTCGCCCTCTGGGTGAACGCACGGGATCCGGCCTGTCGGAGGTCGACACCAAGGGGTTGGTGGCACCTATAGGGGAAGGGAGAGCAAATACCATGTCTGAAGTGAACACACTGCTGATCGGCCGTAACCGGCTGTTCCTGGAAGGGCTGAAGAGCTTGCTGCGCGGCAGTTCCTTCAACGTCCGCGGCGAGGCGCTCTGCGTCGGCGCGATCGAGGAGGCCGACGATGCGCCGGAACTCATCCTGATCGAGCTGCGCGACGACCTCTCCGAAGTGGTCGATGACCTGCGCCAGCTGCGCGAGGACCTGCCCGCGACGCCGGTCGTCGTGCTGACCGACGAGCGCGATCCGCGCACCCTGGCGGGCTGCCTCAACGCGGGGGCCGCGGCCTTCCTTTTGAAGGACATCTCGCTGGAAGCGCTGATCCACTCCCTGAAGCTGGCCATGCTGGGCCAGAAGGTCATGCCGACCGATCTGGCCGCGGCGCTCATCAACGGGGCCGCGGGTGTGCAGCCGGTCAACGGCAAGAGCCTTGAGAGCTACGGCCTGTCCGACCGCGAGCTGGAGATCCTGCGTTGCCTGGTGAGCGGCGATGCCAACAAGGTGATCGCCAACCGCCTGGACATCACCGAAGCCACGGTGAAGGTTCACATGAAGAGCCTGCTGCGCAAGATCAAGGCCGGCAACCGCACCCAGGCGGCGATCTGGGCGCTGAACCACGGCCTGGCCCCCGGCCTGCCTTTCGCCAAGGCCGACGAAGCTCCGGTCGCCGCGCCGGCGGCCAAGGAAGTGGTGATGACGCAGATGATGGGCTAGGCGACCCTAGCCCATCTCCGTTCTTTTGCTCTCTTCGGGCGCGCTGTTCCTCGCGGGTTCGGCGCGCCGCTGTCCGGGACCCCGCCGGATGTCGCGGGGCCCAGCACCTAGTTCCAGACGCTGTCGTCGTGATCCTTGCCGTTGCCCTTGCCGTTACCGGCCTGGGCGGCGCCCTGCTCCAGAGACTCCAGAAGCGGTAGCAAGACGGTGGCAGCCAGTACCGCCGCTTCGGTCCTGTTGCGGCAGTCCAGCTTGATCAGAATGGCGCGGACCATGGACTTCACCCGCGCCTCGCTTTCCTCCAGCGCCTCGGCGATGCTGCGGTTGCTGTCGCCCTCGGCGAGCAGGGCCAGGATGGCTTTCTCGCCGTCGCTCAGGCGCGCCAGCATCTCCAGGAAGACGCTGTTGTCGCTGTCGGAGTCCCGGGCGGCAGGCACGACCGAATAACCGTCCTCGGCCAGCTTCAGGCTTTCCTCAAGATAGTTCAGACCGCGGTCCAGCAGGATCAGGCCGTCGGCGCGCTCGGGCAGTTCTCCCAGCATGGCGCACTTCGATTCCGGCACCGCCAGAAGCACCCGCGTGCGCCGGCCCGACCAGCGCTCGATCTGGTCCTCCAGGCTGTGGAAGCGGCTGGCGTCGTTGGCGGCCAGGATCAGGTAGTCGGCCTCCGGCTCGCCCCGGCCGTTGGAGGGAAAGATGCAGATGTCGCCGATGCGGGTGTTGGGCACGCTGCGCAAGGCGTCCAGAAGCGGGCCGGGCTCGATGCCGGCCGCCACTACGGCACAGCGGCGCTGCCGCTGCGCGGCATCGTCTTTGGAGTCACGGACGTGCGGATCGATCATTGGAACTGGACCTCCAACCATAGGTGAACCTTCAAAAGCGGGTGCCGGGACCGCCCGCGGCCCGTTTCGCACCCTGCTTGGGCGAAGCCTAGCACGCTGCACTTCCGCGTTCCCTGGCACAGGCATAGTACTACCTAGGGGGTAGCCGGCAGGTGCGGCAGGGCCGCAGGAGGCCGGCTCCGGGGAAGGGAAAGCCGCGGAAAACTGCGGAACTTCGGCAGGAGGAGCGGTTTCTGCATGGCCGTGTGAGTAATCCCACAGAGCAGCGCGACCCCGGCGGCTACCTTGAGAGCGTCATTGTGGAGGTCCTCCCTCAAGCCACGATGACGGACCTTCTAGGTGAGCCCAAGCCCCGTCCGCCGCCCATCGGACGGGGCTTCTCTCTTTTGCGGGTATCGCAGGAGGAAAGGGGGCGGCTCAGTCGCCGGTCACTTCGTGGACCAGGCGCTCCAGCTCTGCCATGTCGCTGATGATCAGCGTGCGGCCGTCGCGGCTGATCAGGCCGCTCTTGGTCAGGTCGTTCAACTCGCGGGTTACCGCCTCGCGGTGCGTCGAGATGCGGCTGGCGATATCGGCATGGGTAGGCGCCGGGGAGATGCGCGCGGTATTGCCGTCGCGCTCGCTCTCGCGGGCCAGGCGCAGCAGTTCGGAATGGATCCGGTTTTTCACCGCCAGCGTGGAGAACTCGAAAATGCGTTCGCTCAGGGAGCGCACGGTGCCGATCAGGTTGGCCAGCATGGCCATGGAGACCGCCGGGAATTCCTGCAGGATCGAGCGGAAGGTTTCCGCCGAAACGGAACCGATCATGACGTCGGTGAGCGCGATGACGTTGGCCGAGCGGGGCGCGCCGTCGATGGCCGCGAACTCGCCGAAGCATTCGCCGGCGTGAATATCGCGGAAGGCCACTTCCTTGCCGGCGCTGGAGAAGAGAATCACCCGCACGGTCCCGGAGACCATGAAGTAGACGTCGGTCGAGGCTTCCTGGTGGCCGATGATCTGCTGGTTGGCCTTGTAGTTCCGCCAGTTCACGCGCTGCGTCAGGCGCTCGATCTCACGCGGGTCGAGATCACGGAAGATGTCGATGCGTTCGAGAGCGTAGCCGGTGCCGCCCGATAGCTTTTGGTTGGCCGTCATGATTCCTACTTATGCCGCTTCGGCTTGGCGTGCCACCCTAATCGGGAAGACAGGACGACCGAGCCGACAAACCACGGTATAAAGCCAGAAGATACCTCAATGCAGCCGGGAACCTTCAACTCACCTATACCCCGTTTTCACCCCGGGGGCACGGGGTGAAGGTCCCAAAGCCTGCGCAATAGTACCCGCCGGCCTCGCGGATGCAACTGACCGTTCGTCGCAGATTTCCGGCGATGCCCGCTGCGGGCCTTGTCCATGGCGCCGCTGGCGGCTTGCTTTGTGAAGGGTGTCGCAGTATGGAGGCGCCACCCCGCCTCGTCTGTAGCCGGAACCCGCTCCGCCAAAAAATGTCACAAGCCGCCGAAGCTTTTCCCGTCGAGCGACTGCGTCCCTGGCTGACGGAGGTGCTGCTGCCGTTCTGGGCAGAGACCGGATTTGACGGGGAAAATGGCGCTTTCGTCGAGAAATTCGAGCCCGATGGCCGGCCGACGACGGCGGACTACACCCGGGTCCGGGTGCAGGCGCGGCAGATCTACGTCTTCTCCCACGCCGCCCACGCCGGTTACAGCCCTGTCGGCCTGGCGCGCGCGCAGCAGGCCTTCGACTTTCTCGAGGCCCACGCCTGGGACCGGGAACAGGGCGGCTGGTTTCAGCGGCTGCGCCGCAGCGGGCCGCCGCTGGACCGGACAAAAGACAGCTACGACCACGCGTTTATGTTGTTAGCCATGGCCTGGCTCTACCATGCCGGTGGTGATGCGCGCGTGCTGAAGCGCGCCGAGGAGACCATCGCGTTCTTCGATGCGCACCTGGGGCAGACCCGCGACGGCGCCTTTGACGGCTATGCCGAGTGGGAGGTGGCGCCGGGCGATGGGTTGCCGTTGCCGCGGCGCCAGAATGCGCACATGCATCTGCTGGAGGCTTTTCTGGCGCTCTACGAGGCCAGCGGCGCGCAGCTGTGGCTGACGCAGGCTCAGCGCATCTTCGGACTCTTCGAGCGGCATTTTTTTGACGCCTCCTGCGGCCAGCTCATCGAGTTCTTCGACCGCGACTGGCGCGAGATCCCGCATGAGGGCCGCCGCTTGCGCGAACCGGGCCATCACTTCGAGTGGGCCTGGCTGCTGCACCGCTATGCCGGCCTCACCGGCAACGCCCGCGCCGCAGCGGCCATTCGGCCGCTCTTCGACTGGGCCTGGGACAAGGGCATCGACCGCGCCGGCGCCGCGCCCTTCGTCGCCTACGAGGAGCTGGACCCCGACGGGCGGGTGCTGAACGGCGGCAGCAAGCGCCTCTGGCCGCAGACCGAGGCGGTGAAGGCCTGCCTGGCCGTGTACGAACGCTTCGGCGAGGACGCGGCGGCCGAAGGCGCGCGCCGGCTGCTGGGCGGCATGTTCCGCACCTTCGCCGGGCTCGACCATCCGCGCTGGCGCGAGCAGGTCGACCGCGAGGGCAACCTCCTGCGCGAGGGCATGCCCAGCAGCAGCCTCTACCACCTCTTCCTGGCGGTGGCCGAGGCGATCCGCGTGCTGCCGGAAGCCGGGGCGAATTAGCGGCTGTCGAGGGAGGCGAGGCGGAGATCCCGGCACATCCTTCGACACGGCGCTGGCGCACCTCCTCAGGATGAGGTCAATCAGGCCGTCAGGCTGTTTTTCCGCAGCAAGTTAGCTTTCCAGCCTCTGCAACGTGGCGGCCACGGTGGCGCGGCTGCCGTGGTCGATGAGGGACTGCAGTGCCGCAGTCACGGCCCGGCGCAGCCGCGGGTCGACGGCCAGGTCCGCGTCGAAGACCTCCGAGATGCCCAGAAAGCCGTCGACGATACCTGCCGGCGAATCGCCGGCGGCGTAGACGGCGCCGAGGCGCGCGGCCAGTGGGTCGCGCACGTCGATTTCACGGCCGCTCTCGTCATGGCCGCCGGCGTAGCGCATCCAGGCGGCGACGGCCAAAGCCAGGACGTCGATCGGGGCGCCTCCGGCGAGGCGCTGGCGGAGGCTGCCGAGCAGGCGCTGCGGCAGCTTCTGGCTGCCGTCCATGGCGATCTGCCAGGTGCGGTGCTGCAGGCCCGGATTGGCGAAACGCTCCAGCAGCGCCGCCTTGTAGCCTTCCAGGTCGGCATCCGCCGGCAGCTTCAGGGTCGGCCCTGCCTCGCGGTCCATGAAGGCGTGGGCGAGGGCGCGGAAGTCTGGATCGGCCATGGTGTCGGCCACGGTCTCGTAGCCCGCCAGATAGCCCAGGTAGGCGAGCAGCGAGTGGCTGCCGTTCAGCAGCCGCAGTTTCATTTCCTCGTAGGGCGCGACCTCGCGCACCATCTCCGCGCCGGCCTCTTCCCAAGGCGGGCGGGCGCCGACGAAGTCGTCCTCGATGACCCACTGGCTGAAGGGCTCGGCCACCACCAGGCCCTCGTCGCGCAGGCCGAGGCGCTTTTCGGCCTTGGCGCGATCGGCCTCGGTCGTTGCCGGCACGATGCGGTCGACCATGGTGGCGGGAAAGCGCGCCTCGTCCTCGATCCAGGCGGCGAGGTCCGGGTCCTCCTGCGCCGCCAGCTCCAGGATCAGGCCGCGCAGCAGGCGGCCGTTGTGCGGAAGGTTGTCGCAGCTCACCAGGGTAAAGGGCTTCGCGCCCGCCGCCCGGCGCGCCCTCAGGCCCGCCAGCAGAAAGCCGGGCAGGGAGCGCGGCCGGGTCGGGTTGGCCAGGTCGTGGGTGATGTCCGGATGCTCCGGGCGCAGCTTGCCGCTGGCCGGGTCGTGGCAGTAGCCCTTCTCGGTGACGGTGATGGTGACGATGCGGGTCTGCGGCGCGGCCAGGCGCTCGATCAGGGCTTCCGGCGATTCGGCGGCAAAGGTCACGGCCTTGACGGCGCCGACGACGCGCAGCGTTTCGCCCTCGGGGCCGCGTTCGGCCACGGTATAGAGGCCGTCCTGCGGGGCGAGCTGATCGCGCACGCCGGGGCCGCGCAGGCTGACCCCGTGGATCGCCCAATCTCCACCGTGCCGGGAGAGCACGTCGTCGGTGTAGACCGCCTGGTGGGCGCGGTGAAAGGCGCCGAGGCCCAGGTGCACGATGCCGATGCCGCAGGGGGCGCGGTCGTAGGCGGGCTGGGCCACCTCGCGCGGCAGGTCGCCGCGCGTCGCTTCACTCAATCGCTTGGTCATGGTGTCAGAGCTTATAGGCCTGCTTCACCAGGCGGTAGGTCAGGTCGTGGGCAACCTCCAGGGCCTCGTCCTCTTCCAGGCGGTGGGTGCAGACCAACTCGGCCAGGTAGGCGCAGTCGACGCGGCGGGCGACGTCGTGGCGCGCCGGGATGGAGAGGAAGGCGCGGGTGTCGTCGTTGAAGCCGACGGTGTTGTAGAAGCCGGCGGTCTCGGTCAGCGCCTTGCGGTAGCGCAACATGCCCTCCGGGCTGTCGTAGAACCACCAGGCCGGCCCGATCTTCAGGCAGGGATAGTGCCCGGCCAGCGGCGCCAGCTCGCGGCTGTAGCTGGTTTCGTCCAGGGTGAAGAGGATGATCGAGAGTTCGCGCTCGTTGCCGTAGCGGTCGAGCAAGGGCTTCAGGTTTGCGACATAGTCGGTCGCCAGGGGCATGTCGGCGCCGACGTTGCGCCCGAAGGCGGCGAAGAGCGCCGCGTTGTGGTTGCGGAAGGAGCCGGGGTGGATCTGCATGACCAGGCCGTCGTCCAGGCTCATGCGCGCCATCTCGGTGAGGATCTGCGCGCGGAACAGCTCGTGGTCGGCCGCCGTGCTCTTGCCCTGCAGAATGCGCTCGAAAAGCTTTGCGGCGGCGCCGGCATCCAGGTCGGCGGTGGCCGCCGTCGGGTGGCCGTGATCGGTGGAGGTGGCGCCCATCGCGGCGAAGAAGGCGCGGCGCTGGGCCAGCGCGGCGAGGTAGCCCTGCCAGCTGCCAGTGTCCTCGCCGGTGATCTCGCCCAGGCGCTCGACATTCTCCTCGAAGCCTTCGAAGTCCGGGTCGACCACCGGGTCGGGGCGGAAGGCGGTCACCACGCGGCCGTTCCAGTTGCTGTCGCGGATCGCCCGGTGATGGGCCAGGTCGTCGGTCGGCGATTCCGTGGTCGCCAGCACCTCGATGCCGAAGCGTTCGAAGAGCGCGCGCGGGCGCATGTCGTCCTGACGCAGGCGCTCGCTGAGCTTGTCGTAAATGCGATCGGCGCTTTCCGGCGTCAGGCGCTCCTCGATGCCGCAGACCACCGAGAGCGCGTGGTCGAACCACATGCGCGAGGGCGTGCCGCGGAAGAGGGGATAGTGCTGGGCGAAGGTGCGCCAGATTTTGCGCGGGTCGCTCTCTACAGCTCCGCCGTCGGCGCGCGGAATGCCCAGGTGCTCCAGCTTCACGCCCTGGCTGTAGAGCATGCGGAAGAGGTAGTGGTCGGGGATGATGAACAGCTCGGCCGGGTCGCCGAAGGGTTCGTTGTCGGCGAACCAGCGTGGCTCGGTGTGGCCATGCGGCGAGACGATGGGCAGGCCCTTGATCTCGTCGTAGAGCCGCCGCGCCACCGCCCGCATCGTGGGGTCCGGCGGGAAGAGGCGGTCTTCGTGCAGTCGCAGGGCCTCGGCCATGAAGTGTCGTCTCCCGTGTCTCGCCGCCCGGTCTCCGCCGGGCGTTTCGACGCTATCCTATACTAGTATGGTAGTACGGGCTCAAGGGGCAGAACAGGGTCAGCAGGGGGCCGGGCGCCACGGTTATTTTGCAAATTAGATTGATTCTAATTGATAATTATTCGCATTTAGACTATATAAGAGGCCTGGAACCGACCCGAGGAGACCGTGAGATGAGGCTGGATCTGGTGAAAACCCTGAGTTTCGCCGTGCTGCACTTCAGCGTCGGCTTCGGGGTCACCTTTGCCCTGACCGGCTCGGTGGCGATCTCCACCGGCGTCGCCCTCATCGAGCCGGCGGTGAACACGGTGGTCTTCTTCTTCCATGAGCGGGCCTGGCAGCGCTTCACCGCTTCCAAGGCCAAGAAGGCGGCGGCGCCCGGCTGTCTGGGCCATGCACCGGGTTCCTGGGGCCTGCCGCAGGGCGCCTGCGCCAAGCCGGCGGAGTGATCCGCCGGCTGCCACATACCAGACCTGTTGCACACCCTTCGAGACGGCGCTGATGCGCCTCCTCAGGGTGAGGCTAGAGATTGACCTCATGCTGAGGAGCGAGCCACTGCGAGCGTCTCGATGCACGAGGTCAATCGGGCTGTGAAAGGCGCTAACGCAGACCGCTGAGGTTGGCGATCAGTGCCTCGCGCGCCTGCGCCATCTCGCGCCCGATCTTGTGCGCCATGTCCTCGTCCTCACTGCAGACGTTGCGCGCCGCGTGGCCGCAGGACTTTTCGCACTCACGCATGGCCTCGATCACGAGCCCTTCGACGATCTTGTCGACGGCCTCTCGCTGGCCGGGCGAAAACGTGGCGCCCACGATCTCCTCGATGTCCATGACCGCCTTTTGCGCTTTCTGCTTCAACTCCATGTCTTCTTCCTCCCCGGGATCGATGCTCTTTGGCCGCAGCTTGCCATAAGGCGGGGGGCCTGACGACCCCGTGCCCCTACAGCGCCGCGAGGGGCGCCACGCCGTGGGCCGCCGCCAGCTCGCCGAAGGTGCGCCAGTTGGGGGCGTCCAGCGGAATGCCTTCGGCGCTGCGCTGCCGCTCCACCGCCCACTCGCGGTCGCCCGCGGCCATGACGCGCTCGCCGGGCAGGGCCGCCTGGCCGCGCAGGGTATCGAGGTACTCGCGCATCTGGGCCTGGAAGACCTCTTCCTCGATAAAGGCAGAGGGTTTCAGGGCCAGGAAGAACTGGCCGAGGCAGCGCGGCTCCGACCAGGGCGGCTGGAACATCTCCGCCATCTGGTGGCTGAGGCACATGCCGCTCAAGCCGGCGGAGAGGATCTCCACCATGCCGGCCAGGGCCGCGCCCTTGTAGCCGTAGCCGCTGCCGCCCAGCGGCAGCAGCGATTTGGCCGCGTGGGGGTCCTGGGTCATGCGGCCTTCGTCGTCCACCACCACCTCCGCCGGCAGCCCCTTGTCCAGGGCGCGGTACTGCAGGATGCGGTTCACCGGGATCGAGCTGCTGGCCATGTCGATCAGGTAAGGGCGCTCGCCCGTGACCGGTGCGGCGAAGCTGATGGGGTTGGTGCCGTGATAGCCCTCGCGCCCGCTGTGCGCCAGCACGGCACTGGTGGCGTTGCAGGTGGCGAGACCGATGTAGCCCGCCTCCGCGGCGGCCAGGGTGTAGCAGCCGGCGGCGGCGAAGTGGGAGGAATTGGAGACGCTGACCGCGCCGAGGCCTGCCTCCGCGGCCAGCTTCACGGCCTCTTCCATGGCGCGGTAGCCGGCGGCGGTGCCCAGGGCGTGGTCGGCGTCCAGCCGCCCGGCCGCCGCCGCGGTTTTTTCGAAACGCATCTGCGGGCGACCCTTCACGCGGCCGCCCTGCACCACCTTCGCGTAGTGCGGCAGCAGGCGCACGCCGTGGCTGTCGACGCCGCGCAGCGAGGCCCCGACCAGGGCGCGGGCGGTCGCCTCGGCGGAAACCTCGTCGGCGCCGGCGGCGGCCAGCACCGCGCGGACGAAACGGTCCAGGTCCGCGGCGGCGACGCGCGCCGCCGCCGGTTGCTGCTCTTCGTCGGCCGCGCTCACATCACCGCGCCGATCTGCCAGGGAATGAACTCGGCGTCGCCGAAGCCCAGCGCCTCGGACTTCGACGGCGTGCCGCTGGCGACCTCCAGCACCTTTTCGAAGATTTCGCGCCCGACCTGCTCGATGGTCTTGTCGCCCTCGGCGATGCCGCCGCAGTTTATGTCCATGTCCTCGGACATGCGGGCGTACATGGCGCTGTTGGTGGCCAGCTTGATGGAGGGCGAGGGCTTGAAGCCGAAGACCGAGCCGCGCCCGGTGGTGAAGCAGACCACGTTGGCGCCGGAGGCCACCTGCCCGGTCACCGAGCAGGGGTCGTAGCCGGGCGAGTCCATGAAAACGAAGCCCTTGGCGGTCACCGGCTCGGCGTACTTGTAGACGCCGACCAGGTTGGTGGTGCCGCCCTTGGCCGCCGCGCCCAGCGACTTCTCCAGGATGGTGGTGAGGCCGCCGGCCTTGTTGCCGGGCGAGGGGTTGTTGTTCATCTCGCCGCCGTTGCGCCGGGTGTAGTCCTCCCACCAGTGGATGCGCTCGATCAGCTTCTCGCCGACCTCGCGGCTGACGGCGCGGCGGGTCAGCAGGTGCTCCGCGCCGTAGATCTCCGGCGTCTCGCTGAGGATTGCGGTGCCGCCGTGGCGCACCAGCAGGTCGGCGGCGTGGCCCAGGGCTGGGTTGGCGGTGATGCCGGAATAAGCATCCGAGCCGCCGCACTGCAGGGCCAGGGTCAGCTCGCTGGCCGGGATGGTCTCGCGCGCCGCGGCGTTGGCCGCCGGCAGCATGGCCTTGATGCGCTCGATGGCCTCGTCCACCGCGCGCCTGGTGCCGCCGGTCTCCTGGATCGTCAGGGTCTGGAAGCGGTCGCCGGTCTTGAGGCCGTAGGCGTCGAGCAGGAAGGGGATCTGGTTCACCTCGCAGCCGAGACCCACCATCAGCACCCCGGCCAGGTTGGGATGGCGCGCATAGCCCCAGAGGGTGCGCTGCAGGGCCTCGTAACCGTCGCCGCTGTCGGCCATGCCGCAGCCGGTGGAATGCACGAAGGCGCAGACGCCGTCGACGTTGGGATAGTCGTCCAGGATGCCGGTCCTGTTGAAGGCCTCGGCGATGTAGCGCGCCACGGTGGCCGAGCAGTTCACCGAGGTCAGGATGCCGATGTAGTTGCGGGTGCCGGCGCGCCCATCGGCACGGCGGTAGCCCTGGAAGGTCGCGCGCTCGCCCTCCGGCACCATCTGGGTGGGCCGGGCGCCCTGGCAGAAGGCGTAGTCGCGGTCGAACTCGCCCATGCCGCAGTTGTGCACGTGGACGTGCTCGCCGGCGGCGATCTCCTTGGTGGCGAAGCCGATGACCTGGTCGTATTTCACCACCGGCGCGCCCTTTTCGATGGCGCGGGTCGCCAGCTTGTGGCCGGTGGGAACGCGATTGGCTGTGGTGACGTCTTCGCCGGGGATCGCCGTGCCTTCCAGGATCTCGGCGCGGCTCACCACCACGTTGTCGTTGGGGCTGAGACTGATGGTCAGCCCGGCTCTACTCGCTGTTGTCATGTTCCGTTTCCTGGCATTCAGCCGGTGGTGTAGCTGTGGCAGAGCGCGTCCAGGTGACAGCCGTAGGACGACTCCAGCCGCAGGAAGGTGAGGTCGCCCTTTTCAACGGCGGCGCTCAGATCGCGCAGGTAGTCGCGGCCCTTCTCGGAGACGGCATTGTCCATGGAGGTGACGCGGGCCAGGTCGCTGAGGTTCGGTGACTCGATCTTCTGGATGTCGAAGATGATGTTGCCCAGCAGCAGGTTGTTGCAGCGCAGATGCTCGACGCCTTCGAGCTTCAGCGTGCAGCTGCCCTTGTCGTGGGTCTCGATGGTCAGCGTGAAAGTCTTGTCGCCGGGCATCTCGATCTTGCGCAGTTCGCCGTCGCTGACTTCCGGCAGGATTTCGGTCATGGGCTGGTCTCACGGTAGGTCACGGGTTCGTCGGGTGCTTGATCTGCATCATTAGCGCCTCGGCCGCCGTCTGGCTATGCTGCGGCCATGGCTGACGATCATAGCATGCACGCAATGGTCCTGCGGGAAAAGGCGGCGGGCCGGGTGGAGGCCGCCGATCTGCCGCGCCCGGAACCGGGCCCCGGGCAGATCCGCGTCAAGGTGGCCGCCTGCGGGGTCTGCCGCACCGACCTGCACGTGGTCGACGGCGACCTGCCGGAGCCCAAGCTGCCCATCGTGCCGGGCCACGAGATCGTCGGGACGGTGGACGCCCTGGGGGAGGGCGTCGAGAGCTTCTCCCCGGGCCAGCGGGTCGGTGTGCCCTGGCTCGGCTTTTCCTGCGGCGAATGTGACTACTGCACCTCGGGGCGGGAGAACCTCTGCGGCGCGGCGCGCTACACCGGCTACCAGATCGACGGCGGCTATGCCGACTACTGCCTGGCCGACGCGCGCTACAGCTTCGCACTGCCGGAGGGCTACAGCGACTCCGAGGCGGCGCCGCTGCTCTGCGCCGGCCTCATCGGCCACCGCGCCTACCGCATGGCGGGCGAGGGCAGGCGCCTGGGCGTCTACGGCTTCGGCGCAGCGGCCCACATCATGATCCAGGTCGCCCTCTGGGAGGGGCGGGAGGTCTACGGCTTCACCCGCCCCGGCGACGACGAGGCGCAGGCCTTCGCCCGCGGCCTCGGCGCCACCTGGGCCGGGGCCTCCGGCGAGGCGCCGCCCGCGCCGCTCGACGCCGCCATCATCTTCGCCCCGGTGGGCGCGCTGGTGCCGGAGGCGCTGAGGCAGACGGCGCGCGGCGGCATCGTGGTCTGCGCCGGCATCCACATGAGCGATATTCCCAGCTTTCCCTACCGCATCCTCTGGGAGGAGCGGCAAATCCGCTCGGTCGCCAACCTGACCCGGCGCGATGCCGAGGAATTCCTGGCGCTGGCCCCCAAGGTGCCGGTCAAGACCCATGTCAGTGACTACCCCCTGGACGCGGCCAACCAGGCCCTCGACGACCTGCGCCGGGGGCGCCTGCAGGGCGCGGCGGTCCTGCGGCCCTGAATATTCCACTGATGACACGGGGGGCGCGGCGCGCTCTCCCTTGAAAGCGTCCGGAAAAGTGCCGACCTTTATGGTTAACGCCTGCTTAACCTAAGGCAGCCGATCCTTACCGATCGTAAGGGACTTCGGCGCTACCCTCGCGTTAGGACCCGGCTGCCAGCTGCACCCCCGGCGGGCTGCCCCGGCACATGGGTCTTGAGGGGGCGACGAAGTGTGAGGTTGGAAGATGACCCTGGGTCCCGAAACCGACCTTTGGGATGCCCACCACCCGCGGGCGGCGCAGGGCGCGCGCCCCTGGGACCGCAGCTACCCGGCGGGCATCGCCTGGGATGAGCCGGTTCTGCAAGAGCCGCTGGACCTGGCGCTCGACCGCGCCGTGGCGGCCCACGGCGATCGTCCCTGCCTGGACTTCCTCGGGCGCTCCTATTCCTATGCCCAGGTCGGCGACCTGGTCGCCCGCGCCGCCAAGGGCCTGCAGGACCTGGGCGTCGCCAAGGGCACCCGGGTGGCGCTCCTGCTGCCCAACACCCCCTACTATGTGATCGCCTACTTCGCGGTGATGAAGCTGGGCGGCATCGTGGTCAACGTGAACCCGCTCTACGCCGAAGAGGAAGTCCACGAGCTGCTGGCCGATTCCGGCGCCGAGTTCGCCGTCACCATGGACCTGAAGCTGCTGCTGCCCAAGCTGACCTCGGCGCTGGGCCCCAACGCCCGGAGAAAGTGCGCCCTGAAGAAAGTCATTGTCGGCGCCATGGGCGACATCCTGCGCTTTCCCACGCGCCAGCTCTTTGCCATCGCCAAGCGCGGCGAGCTGGCCCGGATGCCCGGCGACGACGACCGCTACCTGCGCTTTTCGAAGCTGATCGACAACGACGGCGACTTCACGCCCGCCGAGGTCGGCATCGGCGACGTGGCGGTGCTGCAGTACACCGGCGGCACCACCGGTGTGCCCAAGGGCGCTATGCTGACCCACGGCTCGATCTCCGCCAACGCCAGCCAGCTTCACACCTGGTTCCTGGGCGTGAAGCCGGGCGAGCAGCGGGTGCTGGCGGTGCTGCCGCTGTTCCACGTCTTCGCGATGACGGTGAACATGCACCTGGGCATTCGCCTGGCCGGCGAGATCATCCTGATGCCGCGCTTCGAGATCAAAACCCTGCTGCAGACCATCGCGCGCTGCCGGCCGACCTTCTTCCCCGGCGTGCCGACGCTGTTCAACGCCATCCTGCACTACCCGAAGCTGGAGCGTTACGACCTCTCCTGCATCGCGGTCAGCATCTCCGGCGGCGCCGGCCTGCCGGCGCCGGTGCACGAGGGCTTCGAGAGCCTGACCGGCGGGAGCCTCTTCGAAGGTTACGGCCTCTCGGAAGCCTCGCCCGTGGTCACCTGCAACCCCATCTCGGGCTCCACCAAGGTCGGCTCCATCGGCCTGCCGCTGCCGGGCACGGAAGTGGTCATCCGCTCCCTGGACAACCGCGACCAGGAGGTGCCGCTGGGCGAGCGCGGCGAGATCTGCCTGCGCGGCCCGCAGGTCATGTCCGGTTACTGGCAGCGCCCGGAGGCCTCGGCCGAAACGCTGCGCCACGGCTGGCTGCACACCGGCGATGTCGGTTTCATGGACGAGGACGGCTACACCTACCTCATCGACCGCCTGAAGGAGGTCATCGTCTCCGGCGGCTACAAGGTCTATCCGCGCCATATCGAGGAAGCCATCCACCGCCATCCCGCGGTGGCGGAGGTGATCGTCTGCGCCAAGCCCGACGACTACCGCGGCGAGGTGCCGAAGGCCTTCGTGCGCCTGAAGCAGGGCGAGGAGCTGAACGAGGAAGAGCTGCGGGAGTTCCTCACGGACAAGCTGTCCCCGATGGAGATGCCGCGCGAAGTGGATTTCCGCGACGAGCTGCCGAAGACCATGATCGGCAAGCTGTCGAAGAAGGAATTGATTGCCGAAGAACGTGCCAGGCACGCCGCCGAGGGTGAAAATGCCCCGAATCCGAACGAATCGGCGCAGAATGGCCGGAGCCAGGCGGGCTCGTCGCCGCCGCTGGAAGAGACGAAAGGTCTTTGACGATGCATAAGAACGTTGTGATTGCCGGCTATGTCCGCTCGCCCTTCACCTTCGCCCACAAGGGCGAGATGGTGAAGCTGCGCCCCGACGAGATGGCGGCGCAGGTGGTGCGCGGCCTGCTTGAGAGGACCGGCGTCGAGCCCAAGGACATCGAGGACCTCATCGTCGGTTGCGCCTTTCCCGAGGGCGAGCAGGGCCTGAACGTGGCGCGGCTCATCGGCTTCCTGGCCGAGCTGCCGATCTCCGTCGCCGGCACCACGGTGAACCGCTTCTGCGGCTCTTCCATGCAGGCGATCCACATGGCCGCCGGCAACATCCAGATGAACGCCGGCGAGGCTTTCATCTGTGCCGGCATCGAGTCCATGAGCCGGGTGCCCATGGCCGGCTTCAATCCGCTGCTCAACCCCGGCCTCGCCGAGCGCTTCCCGGCCGCCTACATCTCCATGGGAGAGACGGCGGAGAACGTCGCGCGGCGCCACCAGATCACCCGCGCCCGCCAGGAGGAGCTGGCCGTGCTCAGCCACCGCAAGGCTGCCGTGGCGCGCGGCGAGGGCAAGCTCGCCGACGAGATCGTGCCGGTGCAGGTCAACGGCGCGGCGGTAGAGGCCGACGGCTGCATCCGCCCCGACACCTCGATGGAAGCCCTGGCCGAGCTGAAGCCCGCCTTCGCCACGGACGGCAGCGTGACCGCCGCCACCTCCTCGCCGCTCACCGACGGCGCCTCGGCCGTGCTGGTGACCTCGGAGGACTATGCCAAGGCGCACGGCCTGAAGCCGCTGGCCCGGGTGAAGTCCATCGCCGTCGCCGGCTGCGATCCCGACGTCATGGGCATCGGCCCGGTGGCCGCCACCCGCAAGGCGCTGGAGCGCGCCGGGCTTTCGGTGGGCGACATCGACATCGTCGAACTCAACGAGGCCTTCGCCGCCCAGGCGCTGGCCTGCGCCGACGAACTGGGCCTGGACCTGGAGAAGACCAACCTGGACGGCGGCGCCATCGCGCTGGGCCATCCGCTGGGCGCCACCGGCGCGCGCATCACCGGCAAGGCGGCGGCGCTGCTGCAGCGCGAGGGCAAGCAGTTCGCGCTCTCGACCCAGTGCATCGGCGGTGGCCAGGGCATCGCCACCATCCTGGAGGCGGCGTAATGCCCATTCAACAGGCTGCCGTGATCGGCGCCGGCGTCATGGGCGCCGGCATCGCCGCGCATCTCGCCAACGCCGGGGTGCCGGTGCTGCTGCTGGATATCGTTCCGCAGAACGCGGAGAACCGGAACACGCTGGCCGAGGGCGCCGTCGCCCGCATGTTGAAGGCCGAGCCCGCGCCCTTCATGTGGAAGCGCGCCGCCAAGCTGGTGACGCCCGGCAACCTGGAAGACGACCTCGACAAGCTGGCCGAGTGCGACTGGATCGTCGAGGCGGTGCTGGAGGACCCGGAGGTCAAGCGCGACCTCTACCGCCGCCTGGAAGCGGTGCGCAAGGACGGCTCCATCGTTTCCTCCAACACCTCGACCCTGCCGCTGAAGCTCTTGACCGCGGAGATGCCGGAGCGCTTCTGCGCCGACTTCCTCGTCACCCACTTCTTCAACCCGCCGCGCTACATGCGGCTGCTGGAGCTGGTGGCCGGGGAGCGGACGCGGCCCGAGGCGGTGGCGGAGCTGGCCGCGTTCGGCGACCGGGTGCTCGGCAAGGCCATCGTCCACTGCAAGGACACGCCCGGCTTCGTCGCCAACCGCATCGGCTCCTTCTGGATGCAGTGCGCGGTGGTGGAAGCCCTGGAGCGCGGCGTGACGGTGGAGGAAGCCGACGCCGTCATGGGCCGGCCGCTGGGCAT
>JBNKHC010000055.1:0-2941 GCA_050290145.1 Kiloniellaceae bacterium
GAGACGATGTGCCCCTCGTTGAAGGGGTACTCGTCGGGGTGGCGCAGGGAGACGAAGGTGTAGTCGCGCTCGCGGTCGGGGAAATCGAAGCCGGCGACCCAGCGCAGCGTCTCCAGCGCCTGGTCGCGGGCCCGCTTCAGCGTCTCGGCGAGGGGGGTGAACTCGCGCCGCCGCGGGGCGCGGTAGAAGCCGCCGATGCGCACGTTGATGGGATGGATCTCGCGCCCGCCCAGCAGGGTCAGGATGTCGTTGCCGGCCTTCTTCAGTTCCAGGCCGCGCTTCACCGCCGGCCCATGGTCGCGCGCCATGTCGATGCCGCCCTGGTAGCCGAGGAAGTCCGGTGCGTGCAGCATGGTGACGTGCAGCACGTGGCTTTCGATCCACTCACCGCAGTAGAGCAGGCGGCGCAGCTCGCGCAGGGGACCGTCGACGGTGACGCCGAGGGCGTTCTCCACCGCGTGCACCGCGCTCATCTGGTAGGCGACGGGGCAGATGCCGCAGATGCGCGCCACGATGTCGGAAAGCTCGTCGATGGAGCGCCCGCGCAGGAAGGCCTCGAAGAAGCGCGGCGGCTCGAAGATGCGCAGCTCGGCCTCCTGCACCTTGCCGTCGCGCACCACCACCTTGAAGGCGCCCTCGCCCTCCACGCGGGCGAGGTAGTCGACTTTGATGGTCCTATTTCCCATGGCGTTCGCTCTCTTTGCGGAAGGCCGGCGCGTTGGCGTTGAAGCTGCGGTAGACGCGCTTCAGCGCCGCCTCGTCCATACCCAGGTCCTGCAGGCGGCGGCTGAGGGAGACCGCGTTGGGCGATTCCATCGGCCCGAAGCAGCCGTAGCAGCCGCGGTCGTAGGAGGGGCAGAGGGCGCCGCAGCCGGCATGGGTCGCGGGCCCCAGGCAGGGCGTGCCGTGGGCCACCATGACGCAGACATTGCCCTTCAGCTTGCACTCGATGCAGGTGGAGTGCGGCGGCGTCACCGGGCGGCGGCCGGCCAGGTAGGCGGAGATCACTTCCAGAAGCTGGCGCTTGCTGATCGGGCAGCCGCGCAGCTCGAAATCGACCTGCACGTGGTCGGCGATGGGTGTGGAGGTGGCCAGGGTCTCGATGTAGTCGGGCCGCGCGTAGACGACGGAGGTGTATTCCTTTACGTCGGCGAAGTTGCGCAGCGCCTGGATGCCGCCCGCCGTGGCACAGGCGCCGATGGTCACCAGGAACTTGGAGCGCTTGCGCACCTCCTGGATGCGCGCGGCGTCGTGCGCCGTGGTCACCGAGCCCTCGACCAGGGAGAGGTCGTAGGTGCCGGAGATCTCGGCGCGGGTCGCCTCCGGGAAATAGGCGACGTCGACGGCGCCGGCGACGGCCAGCAGCTCGTCCTCACAGTCCAGCAGGCTGAGCTGACAGCCGTCGCAGGAGGCGAACTTCCAGACCGCCAGGCGCGGCTTCTTCTCTCCCCCTGCCATCTCAGAGCTCCTTCAAGGCCAGGAGGCCGCGCAACCGCGCGTAGGGGAACACCGGCCCGTCGCGGCAGACGAAGACCGGCCCGAACTGGCAGTGGCCGCAGAAGCCCACCGCGCACTTCATGTTGCGCTCCATGGAGAGGTAGATGTCGTCCACCGCGACGCCGGCATCCATCAGCGCGCCGATGGCGAAACGCATCATCACCTCGGGCCCGCAGACCAGCGCCACGGTCTGCGCCGGATCGAAAGTACAGCGCGGGATCAGCGTGGTGACCACGCCGACGTTGCCGTGCCAGGCCGCCATGGCGTGGTCGACGGTGACCTCCACCTCGGCATCCAGCCGGCCGCGCCAGGCCTCCAGCTCGCGCCGGAACAGGATGTCGTCCGGGCTGCGGGTGCCGTAGAGCAGCACGATCTTGCCGTAGCGCTCGCGCTCGGCGAAGAGCCGGTAGAGCGCCGGGCGCAGCGGCGCCAGGCCCAGGCCGCCGGCCACCACCACCACGTCCTTGCCCGCCGCCGCGGCCAGGGGCCAGCCGGCGCCGAAGGGCCCGCGCAGGCCGACCGCCGCCCCGGGGCGTAGCTCGGTGAGTGCGCCGGAGACCGGGCCGACCGCGCGGATGGTGTGAACCAGGCGGCTCTGGTCCGCGGGATCGCCGCTGAAGCTGATCGGCACCTCGCCGACCCCGAAGACGGTCAGCATGTTGAACTGGCCCGGCGCGAAGGGTGCCAGCGCGCCGGGGTCTTCCGGCTCCAGCTCCAGGGTGAAGACCTCCGGCGCGTCGTGGTGGCGCTTCGTGACGCGCGCGACCAACGGCGCCATGGGATCGAGTGGGGCTGTCTCCGGCGCCGCCACTAGCTCTTGGTCCCGTAGACGTCCAGCATCTGCAGGCGCGTGGCGTGCAGGCGCTCGATGATCACCGGCACGAAGCGTTTCATCAGCTCGTAGCCCAGATCGTGGTCGTCCTCGCACTTGCGGCGGATGCAGGTGGCGTCGATGGCAATCGCGCGGATCCGCTCCAGCGCCTTGGCGTCGTAGGTCCAGCGGTAGGGCGGGATGAGCCAGGAGATACCGACGATCTCCCCCTCGCCGACGGTCTGGAAGGTCATGGAGCCGTGTCCCGGCGCGCTCAGCTCCATCGCCACCCGGCCCTCGCGGATCACGTAGAGCTGGTCCGCCGGATCGCCTTCGCGGAACAGGTAGTCGCCCGCCTCGAAGCGCACGTTCTTGGCGCAGCCGCAGACAAGCTTGCAGAAGTCGTCGGTGAGATCCGCGAAGAAGCGATGTTCCTTGACGATGCGTTCCAGCCCTTCCATGGCCGTTCTCCTCAGGACTCTGACGTGAGGCCGCGCTCGCTGTCGCGGATGGCGCGGACCTCTTCGGTGATGTCGATGCCGACCGGGCACCAGGTGATGCAGCGCCCGCAGCCGACGCAGCCGGAGCTGCCGAACTGGTCGTGCCAGGTCGCCAGCTTGTGGGTCATCCACT
>JBNKHC010000056.1:0-3508 GCA_050290145.1 Kiloniellaceae bacterium
GCATTGTCGAGCTCATGATCGGCTGGGCGCGGGAGCTGGGCCGCAATGTCCTGACCTACCACCTCTCGATCGACGGCGAGCCGTCCCTGGCGCTGAAGGACGGCCTGGTCAAGCTCGGCGCCCGCAACGGCCTCGCGGCCCGGGAGTTGCGCTTTGAGGCCGCGAATGTCGAGCTCGGCGAGGTCACCAGCAAGACCTTGAATGCCGGCATGACCGCGCAGGGCGCCCTCGACCTGCTGATCTCCGGGCTGCGCCTGACCAGGCAGGACGGCAGCGCCGAGGCCGGCCTCGCCGAAGTCCAAGCCGGCTCGCGTAACATCGACTTCAACATCACGCGGCAGGAAACCGCCCTCGCCTTCGACCTGGCGGTTAACCTGAAGGACCTCGCCGCCAGGGACGACCAGGGCGCCGCGCTCGACTTCGGCAGCTTTTCCCTCGTCACCGACAGCTTCCGCATCGCCGAGACGGCGGAGATGGAGGAGGCCGGCGGGCCGCTGACCCTCGGCCTCGAGGGCTTCTCGGCCACCCTGCCGGGCGAAGACGCCACCCTGGCACTCAGCAACGAGAGCCTCGCCCTGAACCTCTCGACCTTCACGCTGACCGGCAAGCAGGGCGAAGCGGCCCGGGTGGCCGGCAGCCTTGAGCTGACGGGGCTCGCCCTGGAGCGCGACGGAGAGACGCCCCTCACCGTCTCGCTAGCCGCGACCCGCAGCGAGCTGCAGGACGTCAGCGTCGCGCCTCTGAACACCGCCGCCGCGGTCGAAGGCGGCCTCGCCACGAGCCTTTCCGGGATCGCCCTGTCGGCCGGCGCGGGCGCTGACGCCTTCGCCCTGTCGCTCGACAGTCTCGAAAACCGGATGGCGGGCCTGAAAGCCGCCGGCTTCGACGAAGCGGTGCCCAGCGTGAGTCTCGCCAACGAGACCAGCCTGGCGGGCCTGACGGCGCGCCTGCCGCTGCCCGGCGGCGAAACGCTGGAGACGACCGTGGCCTCCCTGCAGGCGCCGCTGTCCGAACTGGGCTATTCGGCGGCCGGCGTCCTGGCCAAGGGTGGGCTCGAGGTCACCGGCATCACCGCGCAGACGGCGTCCGAGACGCCGCAGAGCCTCGAGCTCGCCGGCCTCTCGATCACCGGCCTCGACGCTGAGAGCGCCCGCGGCGCGGCGGCCGAGCGCATCGCGCTTGGCCTGCTGAACGCCAAGCTGGCCCTGCCGCTGCCCGGCATGGGCGGGCCGGGCGCCGCCGTCACCGCATCCCCGGTGGAAGGCGAAAGCGCCGCTGCGCAGGCGGAAACCCGGACCGAAGCGGCACCGGAAAGCAGCGCCCCGCCGCGCTTCGACAAGCAGTTCAGGCTCGGCGAGTTCTCCCTGGCCTCCGGCTCGACCATCGAGATCATCGACCGCGGCGTCGAGCCGCCGCTGCAGGCGAGCCTCCTGCTGGAGGAACTGCGGTCCGGTCCCCTCGACACCGCCGCGCCGGAGACCCGCACCGACCTGGCCCTCGCCCTCTCGGTGAACGACACCTCCAAGGCCCGTCTCACCGGCTGGGCCACGCCGCTGAAGGCCAAGCCGGACTTCGAGCTGACCTCGGACCTGGAAGGCGTGCCCCTGCCCGTCCTCTCCTCCTACGCGGCCAAGGCGACGGGCATGAACATCGAAAGCGGCGAGCTCTTCGCCGGGATCGAGGCCAAGGCCGCAGCGGGCGACCTGGGCGGCGGCATCGACCTCAAGATCAACGACCTCTTCGTCACGCCGCTCGACGAAGAGCAGGCCGAGAAGCTGCAGGCCGACATCGGCCTGCCGGTCGGTTTCGCGGTATCCATCCTGAAGGATTCCGACGGCGTCATAGCCTTCGGCCTGCCCCTGGGCGGCACGGTTGAGGCGCCCGAAGTCGACTACAGCGAGGCCATCGACAAGGCGATCTCCGGCGCCATGGCCTCGGTCTTCCCGACCAACTGGTTCGGCCCCGACGGCAACACTTTCGAGATGCAGCCCGCGCCCTTCGTGCCGGGCACCGCCGAGCTGACCGTGGACGGCATGACGGTGGCCGACCAGATGGGCGATATCTTCACCAACAAGCCGGGCATCAGCATCCGCGCCTGCGGGCGGGCGGGCCGCGCCGACCTTGTGGCCCTGCGCGGCCTGCCGCTGGAGGAACCGGGCGGGATGCCGGGCGACCTGGTCGTGCCCGCCGGCGCACCGCCGGCCGAGACGGCCGCAGGGGCCGACGGCGGGACAGGCAGCGGGGCGGACGGCGGAACGGTGGACGAAGCGGTCGCCGCCCTGCAGCCGCCCGACAAGGGTATCGGGCCCGAGATCGAGCTCGCCGCCCCCAGCGACCAGGAGGTCGAGTCCCTGCTGGCCCTGGCCACCGAGCGCGGCGCCGCGGTGCGCAAGTACCTGCAGGCCAAGTACGGCATCGACCCGGGCCAGATCCCCGAATGCCGCACCGCCTACAGCATCAAGGACGGCAAGCCGCCGCGCGCCGAGTTCCAGTTCTAGGCGGCGGCTCCCTCTCCCGGCAAAGTCTGCAGGCAAACGACAACCCGCTGCAAAAGAGTGGGGGCGGCTTGGCGCGGGCGAAAGGCTCGGGCAAAATCAACCCAAGCCGGCGCGGCGGCCAGCGCCGCGGGCAAAAGACAGGAACGGAGAGGGATATGACATCAACCAACAGCAGACGACCGCTTGGCGGGGTTTGCCTGGTGCTGGCCGGCTGCCTCCTGGCCGCCCCGGCCCAGGCCGAAGGCCCGGCCGCCAACGACGGCACCAACGCCACCTACTGGATGCAGAACTCGGTCGAGTACAAGGCCAACACCACGGCGCTCTATGCCCTGGCGAAGATGCGCCTCAACCAGGCCATCGCCGACCAGAGCTGGACCGCGGCCCTGGAGCAGGGATCGAACTACGAGAAGAAGCCGGTGGCGGTGATCCTCGACGTCGACGAGACGGTGCTGGACAACTCCCTCTATCAGTCCTGGATCGTGGAGAACGGCCAGCACTACAGCTCCAAGACCTGGGCGCCCTTCGTCCACACCGAGACCTCGCGGGCCATTCCCGGCAGCCTCGACTTCATCAACTACGCCCACGCCCGGGGCGTCGCGGTGTTTTACGTCTCCAACCGCAAGGCCCCGGAAGAGGCGCCAACGCGCAATAACCTGACCAAGCTCGGCTACCCCATCGGCGACCAGGACGACCGGGTGCTGCTACGCGGCGAGAAGGAGGAATGGGGCTCCGACAAGGGCACCCGCCGCAGCGTGGTGGCCGAGAAGTACCGCATCGCGCTCTTGATCGGCGACAACCTCGGCGACTTTCTCGACGACGTCGACGTCTCCCCGGCCGAGCGGCAGAAGCTGTACCAGGACAACGCCGCGCGCTGGGGCCACGACTGGATCATGCTGCCCAACCCCAGCTACGGCTCCTGGGAAGGCGCCTCCTTCGGCTTCAACTGGGGCGCCCCGGCCGAAGAAAAGCGCCAGATGAAGTTCGACAAGATGGACGACTGGAAGCCGGCG
>JBNKHC010000057.1:0-10357 GCA_050290145.1 Kiloniellaceae bacterium
AGCGTCACCGTCAGCCACAGCAGCGGCCCGGTGCGCAGGTAGACCCAGATGTCGGTGAACTCGGCGATCATCGGGCGGCTTCCTGATCATCATCGAGCTTCATCAGCCGCATCATGGCGCGCATCACCACCGCGGTGACCACGATGGTGGCGACCGAGCTGACCAGCAGCGCCGCGGCCAGTGCCAGCCACTCCGCCTGGATGCGCGCCAGGTGCTGCAGCACGCCGACGCCGGCGGGCACGAAAAGCAGCGAGAGGTGTTTCAGGAGGGTGCCGGCAGTGGTCTCGAGGTTGCCGGGAATGCCTTTGCGCAGGGCCAGGAAGGCCAGCATCAGCACCAGGCCCAGCACCGGGCCGGGCACCGGCAGATGGGTGAGGCGCACCACCGTCTCGCCGATGAGCTGGCACAGCAGGAGACCCGTCAACGCCGTCAGCATGGTCCCCTCCCCCGCTCGGCTCCCGCGCCGCCTTGCTGTCTGGTCAGCCGGCGCGCTGTTCTATGGTCTGGCAGATGTCGCCCACCACCTGGTCGACCAGGGCTTCGTCCTCGCCCTCGGCCATGACGCGGATCAGCGGCTCGGTGCCCGACTTGCGGATCACCAGGCGCCCGGCATCGCCCAGGCGCGTCTCGCCGTCGCGGATCGCCGCCCGCACCTTGTCGTCCTCCAGCGGCGCGCCGCCATTGAAGCGCACGTTGCGCAGCAACTGGGGGAAAGGATCGAAAAGCCGCGTCACCTCGCTGGCCGGCCGCTCGGACTGCACCACCACCGCCAGCACCTGCAGGGCGGCGATGAGGCCGTCGCCGGTGGTGGCGAAGTCGGTCAGCACGATGTGGCCCGACTGCTCGCCGCCGACGTTGAAGCCGCCGGCGCGCATCTGCTCGACCACGTAGCGGTCGCCGACCGGGGTGCGTACCAGGCCCACGCCGAGATCGCCCAGGAAGCGCTCCAGCCCCAGGTTCGACATCACGGTGGCCACCACCGCGCCGCCGGAGAGGCGCCCATCCTGCAGCCAGGAACGCCCGACCAGGGCCATGACCTGGTCGCCGTCGACCACGTTGCCCTTCTCGTCGGCCAGGATGGCGCGGTCGGCGTCGCCGTCGAGGGCGATACCGAAATCGGCGCCGTGGGTCACCACCGCCTCCTGCATGCGCGCCGGGTCGGTGGCGCCGCAGCGCTGATTGATATTGAAGCCGTCGGGATAGACACCAACCGGCACCACTTCGGCGCCCAGTTCGTAGAGCACCTTGGGCGCCACGCGGTAGGCGGCGCCGTTGGCGCAGTCGATCACCACCTTCAGCCCGTCCAGGCGCAGGCCGCGCGGGAAGCTGCTCTTCACGAACTCGATGTAGCGGCCGTGGCCGCTCTCGTCGAGACGCTGGGCGCGGCCCAGCTGATGGGCCGGTGCCACCTCGCAGCCGCCGTTGTCGATGCGCGCCTCGATCTCCTTCTCGACCTCGTCGGAGAGCTTGTAGCCGTCCGGGCCGAACAGCTTGATGCCGTTGTCCTGATAGGGATTGTGCGAGGCCGAGATCATGACGCCCAGATCGGCGCGCATGGAGCGGGTCAGCATGCCCACCGCCGGCGTCGGCAGCGGGCCGAGCAGCACCACGTCCATGCCGACGGAGATGAAGCCCGCAGCCATGGCCGGCTCCAGCATGTAGCCGGAAAGCCGCGTGTCCTTGCCGATCACCACGGTGTGGCGGTGGTCCCCGCGCAGGAACTGGCAGCCGGCGGCCTTGGCCACCGCCAGGGCGGTCTCGGCGGTGATCGGCTCCACGTTCGCGGTGCCGCGAATGCCGTCGGTTCCGAAAAGCTTGCGTGTCATCTGCGGGTCCTGGTTCTGCGACTCGCTTTCCCTAAAGGGGAAAGGTAGCGATTTCGTTATAGCAGAGCGCCGCCGGCCCTGTCCGCCGGCCTCTCCGTTTCACCCACCGGCGCCCCTTCGACGGGTGGGGGCACGGCACCGGCGGCCTGCCACACGGCGACCGCCTGGACTGTCTCGGCCACGTCGTGGACGCGCAGGATCTGCACGCCGCGCTGCAGGCCGAAGAGCGCCGCCGCCAGGGACCCGGCGAGGCGCTGCTTGGGGGCAAGGGTTTTTCCTGTGGCCTGGGGCGCCAGCTTGGCGATGAAGCTCTTGCGGCTGGCCCCCAGCAGCACCGCGGTGCCGAGGCCCTGGAACAGCGCCAGCTGCTCGAAGAGCTGCAGGTTGTGGTCCAGGGTCTTGCCGAAGCCGATGCCGGGATCGACGACCACGCGGCCGGGCTCGATCCCCGCCGCCGCGCAGGCCTCCAGGCGCCCGGCGAGGTAGCCGTAGATGTCGAGCGCCGCCGAGTCATAGGTCGGGTTGGCCTGCATGGTCTGCGGCTCGCCCTGCATGTGCATGAGGATGACCGGCACGCCGGTCTCGGCCGCCACGGCGAGGCTGTCGGGATCGCCCTCCAGGGCGGTGACATCGTTGATGATGGCTGCCCCGGCGGCCACCGCCTCGGCCATGATGGCGGCATGCCGGGTGTCGATGGAAACGATGGCGCCAGCCTTGGCCAGCGCCTCGACCACCGGCAGCACCCGCGCGCGCTCCTCGTCCAGGCTGACCGGCTGCGAGCCCGGGCGCGTCGACTCGCCGCCGACGTCCAGGATGTCGGCGCCGGCCGCCAGCATGGCCAGGCCGTCGCGCACGGCCACATCCGGGGCGGCGCGGTCGCCGCCGTCGGAGAAGGAGTCCGGCGTCACGTTGAGGATGCCCATGACCCGGGGCCGGTCGAGACTCAAGCCCGCCAGCGGCGCGCGCTCTGCACTGAGGCGCTGCAGCAGGGCCTGTGCCTCGGCGCCGCCGCGCCCGGGGGCCCGGGCTTCCGCCCAGGGCGCGAGGTCGGCCAGCGGCAGCACGGCGCGCCGGGCGCCGGTGCCGGCCCGCCAGATCGCCTCGCAGTGGCTGAACCGCAGGGGCCCCGCCGCCAGGCAGAGCAGGTTCTCCGCCGCCGCATCGACTTCCGCCGGCCCGCGCAGGCCGACCGGTCTCAGGGTAAGCTTACCGTCCATTCCCTTGCTTATATCCGCGCCGGGCCACCAAGAAAACGGCCAAAGAAAAAGGGCCTCCGCGCGGCGGAGGCCCTGATCTGATCGGCTTTCGCCGGCATGGCTAACTTCCGGGCTGCGGTTCCGGCTCCAGGCCGCCCGGCGATTCGCCGCTGTCCTTGCCGGCCGCCTTGCCGCTGGTCGGCACCGAGGAACGCCGCCCGGCCGGGCCACTCGGCGTCTCGTCGCTGCGGTCGATGCTGCCGCCGTCGACGATGATCTGCACCTCGTCGCCGGACAGGGTCTCGAACTCGAGCAGCGCCTTGGACACCGCGTGCAGGGCGTCCATGTGCTCGGTCAGCACCCCGCGGGCCTTCTCCTCCGCCTCCTCGATGATGCGGCGGATTTCCTCGTCGATGAGGCGCGCCGTCTCCGGCGAGATGGTCTGGCTGCGCGCCACCGAGTGACCCAGGAAGACCTCTTCCTGGTTGTCCACGTAGCGCAGGCGGCCGAGCTTGTCGCTCATGCCCCACTCGGTAACCATGGAACGGGCCATGTTGGTGGCCTGCTGGATGTCGTTGCTGGCGCCGGTGGAGACGTTCTCGGTGCCGTAGATCAGCTCCTCGGCCATGCGGCCGCCGAACATCATCGCCAGCTTCGCCGTGATTTCCTTGAACTTCAGGCTGTAGCGGTCGGATTCCGGCAGGTTCATGGTAACGCCCAGGGCGCGGCCGCGCGGAATGATGGTGACCTTGTGCAGCGGGTCGTTGCCGGGAACGAACATCCCGACCAGGGCATGACCGGCCTCGTGATAGGCGGTCATCTCCTTGTCCTCTTCGCTCATCACCATGGAGCGGCGCTCGGCGCCCATCATCACCTTGTCCTTGGCGTTCTCGAAGTCCGCCATGGTGACGACGCGCTTGTTGGCGCGGGCGGCCAGCAGGGCAGCCTCGTTCACCAGGTTGGCGAGGTCGGCGCCGGAGAAGCCCGGGGTGCCGCGCGCGATGGTCTTGGCCTCCACGTCGGGGCCCAGCGGCACCTTGCGCATGTGGACCTTGAGGATCTTCTCGCGGCCGATGATGTCCGGGTTGGGCACCACCACCTGGCGGTCGAAGCGGCCCGGGCGCAACAGCGCCGGGTCCAGCACGTCCGGACGGTTGGTGGCGGCGATCAGGATGACGCCCTCGTTGGCCTCGAAGCCGTCCATCTCGACGAGCAGCTGGTTCAAAGTCTGCTCGCGCTCGTCGTTGCCGCCGCCCAGGCCGGCGCCGCGGTGGCGGCCGACGGCGTCGATTTCGTCGACGAAGATGATGCAGGGGGCGTTCTTCTTGCCCTGCTCGAACATGTCGCGCACGCGGCTGGCGCCCACGCCGACGAACATCTCGACGAAGTCGGAGCCGGAAATCGTGAAGAAGGGCACGTTGGCCTCACCGGCGATGGCGCGGGCCAGCAGGGTCTTACCGGTGCCCGGCGGGCCGACCAGCAGACAGCCCTTGGGGATCTTGCCGCCCAGGCGCTGGAACTTCTGCGGGTCGCGCAGGAACTCCACGACCTCTTCCAGCTCCTGCTTGGCCTCGTCGATGCCGGCCACATCGTCGAAGGTGACGCGTCCCACTTTCTCGGTCAGCAGGCGCGCCTTGGACTTGCCGAAGCCCATGGCCTTGCCGCCGCCGCCCTGCATCTGGCGCATGAAGAAGATCCACACGCCGATGAGCAGCAGCATCGGGAACCAGGTGATGAGGATGTTCAGCAGGGTGTTGTTGTTGTCGACCGGCTTCACCGTGAAGGTCACGCCGCCCTCGCGCAGCGTCGGGACGAGACCGCCCAGGTCGTCCGTCGCGCGCGTGGCGAAAGCCCGGCCGTTGCTGTCGATGCCGGTGATGTCGCTGCCCTGGATGGTCACGGTAGTGACCTGACCGCTCTGCACGTTATCCAGGAAGGTCGAGTAGGGGATATCCGACTGCGGTCCCCGGCTCATATTGCTCTGGAAGAAATTGAACAGCGCAAACAGCAGCAGAACGATGATGATCCACAGCGCTGCGTTCCGGCTGAAATTCACGGCCTAACCCCTGTTAAACGTCCAGGCACCAAAAAGCGCCTCGGCGGCCGCCCGACCGCCTCTCGTAGAAGATAATGCGCCTTGCGGTCTAAACAACCGTAAAAGCAGGGCTGGTTAACCCATTTGTGGGGGCAAAACGGCATTCTTTCAACCGCTTGGCCGTTCCGGGGTCCCGAAAATAGCCCACAGGTGGCACCGCCGCCAGGCCCCGGCGGTCGCGGATGGCCGGCAGGGCGCCCCGGGCCGCCGTCGGGATGCGCGCGGCCCGCGCCCCGGCCCCCGCCGCTTCCAGGGCCTTGGCCAGGCGGCGCCAGCCCGCGCTGCCGAGGGGACCGATGGTCATCTCGGCGGCAGCCTTTCCCTGCGTTTCTGCGGCTGCCGCGCGCGACAGCCGGACCTCGAAGCGGCCGTCCCACAGCAGGGCCCCACCCGGCTTCAGGGCCGCCTCGCTGCTGCGCCCGGCCTCGCGGACGATGAGCCAGCGCCCGTCCCCCCCTGAGGTCGTACGGGGAAGAATGCGGCAGCCGCCCAGGGTGACGCCGCGCTCCAGACCGCTTTCCAAGTAGGCATGCAAACGTTCCAGGCGTTCCAGGCGCGGCGTATAGTCACAGCCGCCCACGGCCATGAGGCAGCGCGCCAGGGCGCGCAGCGACACCTCGGCGCTCTCGCGCCGCAGGATCGCGGGGTCCAGGTCCAGGAAGCCCGCCGGGTCGGGCCGCACCGCCCGCGCCAGGGCCGCGGCCACGTCCGCTTCCAGCGCCGCGCGGGCGCGGCCCAGGTTGTGGCTGGCGCTGCCCAGGCGCGCCGGCGTCATCCCCTCGTCCGCCAGTTCCGGCAGCAGGCGGCGCAGGCGCACCCGCGCGAAGGCGGCATTGGCGTTGCTCGGGTCCTCGATCCACTCCTGCCCGCGCGCCTCCAGCAGCGCGACAAGCTGCGCCTTGGAGAGGGAGAGCATCGGGCGCAGCAGGCGCAGGCCGCTGGTCTCGCTGACCGGCGCCATGGCCGCCAGGCCGTCCAGGCCGCTGCCGCGGCCAAGACGCAGCAGGAAGGTCTCCGCCTGGTCTTCCAGGTGATGGGCCAGGGCGAGATGAAAGATGCCGCGCGCCTCGCAGGCCTTGAGCAGCAGCCCGTAGCGCGCTTCGCGCGCCGCTGCCTGGTAAGAGGCCCCGGGTTTTTTCAAAGTCTTCGCGCCGCGCCAGCGCAGGACGTGGTGGGCGATGCCGTGGGGCTTCAGCTGCTGTGCCACCCAGGCCGCCTCCTCCGCCGAGCCGGGCCTGAGGCCGTGGTCGACGGTGAAGGCGGTGAGCTTGCCGCCGCGCGGCGCCAGCCAGTCGGCCAGCAGCAGCGCCAGCGCCATGCTGTCGGGGCCGCCGGACACCGCCGCCGCCACGTGGGGCCGGGGCTCGAAGGGCCCGAACTCGGCCATCAGCCGGTCGAAGGCCTCAGGGGTAACGCTGGCGGCGCGCGCGCTCATCGGCTTGTGGTCCGCTGGCGGCGCGGCTCAGGGACAGCTCAGCCGCTGCGACTCCCGCTGCGCCCGCGACAGGATGGTGGCCGGGGCATCGGCGTAGCGGTCCAGCAGCACGTCGAAGGTGCCGCAGGCATCCTGGGTGCTGCCCAGGGAGGCCAGCGACATGCCGAGCTTCAGCAGGTTGTCCGGCGCCTTGGAGTTGTTGGGATAGGTCTCGAAGCCTTCCGCGAAGGTCACCGCCGCCTGCTGGTAATTGCCGCGCACGTAGTAGGTCTCGCCCAGCCAGTACTTGGCGTTGCCGGCCAGGGTGTCGTTCGGATGTTGGGCCAGGAAAGCCGCGAAGGCCTGCTCGGCGCCGGCGTAGTTGGCCTGGCGCAGCAGGCCGAAGGCGTAGTCGTACTGCTGCTGGGGCGTGCCCTCCGGCAGCGCTCCCGCGCCCGGCGCGACGGCGGCCTGCTGCTGGCCGCCGAGGACCGGGGCGGCCTGAGCCTGGGCCTGGGCCTGGGCGGCGTTGGACGCCTGCTGGCTCTGGAAGCTGCTGAGGTCGGACTCGCTGATGGTGCCGATGCTGCCCGGCTGCGCGGAGCTCGAGGGCGCGGCGGCCTGCGGCAGGGCCGCGCTCTGGCCGCCCGCCATCTGCGCGCCCGGCACCGGGGCGCCCGCCATCTGGCTGCCCGGTGTCTGGGCTTGGGCGCCGACGGGCGGCAGGCCGCCCTGCTCGAGGTTGCGCAAACGCAGGTCGACGTCGGCGACCAGCTTGTCGAGGCGGTCGCTGACGCTCTGCATCTGGAAGCCCATGTCTTCTACACGGCCGGTCAGCTCCTGCAGCTGCACCTCGAACTGGTCGAGCTGGAGCTGGAGCCGGGCCGCCTGGGTCGGGGCCAGGCCGCCGGAAGCGGCCGCGCCGGCCGGGGGCGCTGCGCCGCCGTAGACCTGGCGCTGCAGGTCGGAGAGTTCGCGCTGCAGGCGCTCCAGCTGGTCGTCGACGCTCTGCGCCAGCACCGGCTGCTGCAGGCCGGCGAGAATCACCAGCGGCAGGGCGAGCGCGCCGCCGCGCGAGAAGGACATCACCCTGAAAATCGTGAAGGGGAAGCTGCGGACCTTGCCGGCCATCGCTCTTTCCTCCGCTCTATGGTCAGTTTTGAGAGCCTTGCACCGGGGACGATCCTGAGGCTCCGCCGGCCATCTTCTGTGGCAGGTTTTCGTGTCATCTTTATGGCGCAGTTGCCCGCCGGAGGCCAGTTTCGCGGCCGGAGCCTGGCCTGTTCCAGGCCCGGAAAGGCGCGCCAGACATGCGAAAACCCCGCCCGGCAAAGCGGCAGGCGCTCGGCCGGACGGGGCTCGCAAAGACGACTGAGGCGTCAAACGCCCCTTAGTTCACAACAAAGACGCCGCGGCGGTTCTGCGCCCAGGCGGATTCGTTGGAGCCGAGCACGGCCGGGCGCTCCTCACCGTAGCTGACGGTGGAGAGGCGGCCGGGATTGATGCCCAGGGCTACCAGATAGTCACGGACCGAGTTGGCGCGGCGCTCACCGAGCGCCAGATTGTACTCACGCGTGCCGCGCTCGTCGCAGTGGCCCTCGATGCTCAGGGTGACCGACGGGTTGGTGTCAAGCCAAGCCGCCAGCGCCTCGACCGTGCCACGCTGGTCCGCACGAATGTTGTACTTGTCGAAATCGAAGAAGACGCGGTCGCCCACTTCGACGGTCAGCTCCTCCTGGGTACCCGCGCCAGGACCGGGAATGGTCTGGGAATCGGTGCCGCTGGTGGTCGACTGCGTAGTCGTGCCGGTGCCACTCGTGCCGCCGCCGGCCGTGGCGCCGCCCTCTTCGGATGGAGTAGAGCACGCCGCAAGCAGCAAGGCTGCAGCGAAAGTCGTAACAAGGGAAAAGCGCATATTCTGCCCTCTCAAACACATCCCCGGATTTTCTGGATTCGAGGCTGACCTGCCACCGGTGACTTAACAGGTCATGCCTGCTTGATACGGCCCCCCAACGTCGGCAACTAACAGCCGAAAATGGTTAACGGACTATACCGACGCCCCCCTACTGAATCAAGGGGGACCACGCCGGATCGGAAGCGTCCAGAGGCGTCACAAGCTCACGTTCATTGAACCCTGTGAGATCAATCGTAAAGATCTTACTAGTGATCTGTCCGCGCGAGTCGGCGCGGGAGGTTCGGAAGTAGGACAGGACCCGCCCGTTGGGGGCCCAGGTAGGGGCTTCCACGTTGTAATCCCTCACTAACATGCGCTCCCCGGTGCCGTCCGGGCGCATCACGCCGATGTAGAATTCCCCTGCATGCTGACGGGTGAAGGCGATCAGATCGCCGCGCGGGGACCACACCGGGGTGTAGTAGTATCCCTGTCCACGACTGATTCGGCGCACGTTGCTTCCATCACGATTCATCACATAGATCTGGGGCCGCCCGCCGCGGTCTGAGTTAAATACAATTTCGCGCGAATCGGGCGAAAAGGACGGCGAGGTGTCGATGGCCGGGTGATTCGTCAACCGCGTCTGGCGCCGGGTGCGCAGATCGACGGTGTAGATCTCGGTATTGCCGTCCTTGGCCATGGAGAGGATGACCTCGTTGCCCTCGCTGGAGAAACGCGGGGCGAAGGTCATGCCCGGGAAATCGCCGAGCACCTCCTGCTGGCCGGTGTTGAGATTGAAGAGGTAGACCCGCGGCACCTCGGTCTTGCCGAGGGACTGATAGGCCATGTAGGTGATCTCGCGGCTGGACGGCGAGAAGCGCGGGGTCAGCACCAGCTCGTTGCCGCTGGTCAGGAAGCGGTGGTTGGCGCCGTCCTGGTCCATGATCGCCAGGCGCTTGATGCGCCGGTTCTGCGGACCCTGCTCGGCGATGTAAACGATCTGGGTATTGAAGTAGCCGCGCTCGCCGGTCAGGCGCTGGTATATCTCGTCGGCGATGCGATGGGCGATGCCGCGCCAGTTGGCCGGCGGCGTGGTGTACTGGGTGCCACGCATCTGCACCTCGGAATAGACGTCCCAGAGGCGGAACTGCACCACCATGCGCCCGTCGGCCTGCAGGCGCACGTTGCCGGAGACCAGCGCCTGGGCGTTGATCAAGCGCCAGTCGCCGAAGCGCGGACCGTAGCGCAGGCTGGAGGCGTCCTGGATGAAGGCGCCCTTGTCGACCGGCCGGAACAGGCCGCTGCGCTCCAGGTCTGCGGCCACCACGCCGGCGATGTCAGCGCCCAGCTTGGCCTCCTCCGAGACCTCGCCGTAGAGGTCGGTGATGGCGATCGGCAGGGGCTCGACGAAGCCTTTGGTGATGTCGACGTTGAGCTGCGCGCGCGCCGGCGCGCCGACCACGGCCCCGAGCAGGCCGACAGCCAGGCAGAAGAGAATCCGCAGACTATGGATATGCGAACACCCCGTCGAACGGGATTTGAAGCGGTGCATCGACATCATGATCCAAGCATCTCTCTCGGGTTGAAGGTCAGGTTCATCGTCTTCCATGCCGTATATTGATCGGCGGGCAGCTGGAAGGGGCTGCATTTGAGGATCGCCCGCACGGCGTTCTCGGCCGCGCTGCGGAAATAGGCGTCGCGGTTCATGCGCGCGGTGTCAACCACCCGCGGATTGCCGATCACGCGGCCGTCGGCGGCCAGGTCCACGGTGATCTCGACGATCAGGTCTTCGGCCTGGCGGGCGCCGGCATCGATCCGCCAGCAGCGCCGGATCTGGTTCTGCACCGAGTTCTCGAGCTGCTGGCGCTGCACGGCGGAGATCTTCGGCGTCGCCGCCTGAACCGGCGCGCGGGCGGCCTGCTGCGGCTGGCTGGA
>JBNKHC010000058.1:0-1461 GCA_050290145.1 Kiloniellaceae bacterium
CGGCGACGGCGACCACTACGCGGCCTACGTCGTGTCCGAGTCCTTCCGCGGCAAGACCCGGGTGCAGCAACACCAGATGGTCTATGAGGCCCTGCAGGGCCGCATGGGCAACGAGCTTCACGCCCTGGCGCTGCAGACCTCTGCGCCGCCTGAAGCCTGAGACACAGGATCAACAAAGGCCCTCTGGGGGGCCTGGCGGCGAAGCTGCTGGCGCGCCGCGAAATGGAAAAGGAGTTAGGGTTATGGACGAGACCGTAGCCGCGCGGATCAAGCAGGAAATCGACGACAACCAGGTCGTGCTGTTCATGAAGGGCACGCCGGTGTTCCCGCAGTGCGGCTTCTCGGCCGCCGTGGTGCAGATCCTCTCGCACCTCAATGTGAAGTTCAAAGGCATCGACGTGCTGCAGGACCCGGGCATCCGCCAGGGCATCAAGGACTTCTCCAACTGGCCGACCATTCCCCAGCTCTACGTGAAGGGCGAGTTCGTCGGCGGCTGCGACATCATCCGCGAGATGTTCCAGAGCGGCGAGCTGCAGGAGTTCCTGCAGACCAACGGCATCGAGGCCAAGCCGGCCGCCTGACCGGCGCCGGCGCGAGACCGACGCGCAAAGGGCCGCTGCCTCCGGGCAGCGGCCCTTTTTGTTGGGCCCTGTTCCCGGGCTCAGCTGGGCTTGCGGGCCTTGCCCGGCGCCGGGGCGTTCTTGGCGGTGAAGCGGTGGCCCTCGACGAGCTTCAGCAGGTCCAGCGAGCTGAGGATGCCGACGACACGCTTCTCGTGGGTCACCACGACATGGTGGATGCGGTGCTTGCGCATCACCCGCGCCGCCGCGCTGACGTCGTTGTAGGACGGCACGCAATAGACCCGCGTGGTCATGATCCGCTTGACCGGGGTCTCCCCCTTCAGCTTGCGCGCCACGTCCGCCGTGGTGACGATGCCCGCGGCCTCGCCCTCCGGCCCCACGATCGGCACCGCGTGGATGCGGTTGCGCTCCATGAGGTCACGCAGATGGTCGACGCTATGGTGCGGCTGGGCGGAGATCACCCGCTTGGCCATGAGGTCGGCGATCTTGATGTTCACGGCTGGGGCCTCCCCTCTGCTGTCGGCGCGATCCGTCATCTTCGCCCGCGCCGCCGGCCTGCCCCATGCGCCAGATCAATGCGTCCCGGGGGCCGCGTCCCGCGCTTCCGGCCGGCCCGGCAAAGGCCCTGCTAAAGTCACGTCTTAAGTTGAGAAATGGGCATCAATACACTGTTTTAATTGAGATATCTTCGGATACTTAAAGCGGCGTTGTTGAAGTAAGATCTGCGGTTCCTGCCCCTCGGCGGCTTTCTGCTTTGGCATGATCTCACCTTCTACATTAAGTTTCCGGCATGAAGATTTCCGAGATCCGGGCCTTCCTGGCAGTGGCGGAGGCGGGCTCCATGCACGGCGCCGCGGCGCGGCTGAACCTCACCCAGCCG
>JBNKHC010000059.1:0-10344 GCA_050290145.1 Kiloniellaceae bacterium
CGGCATCGTGCTTTACCTGATGCAGGAAGGCCGCGGCATCGGCCTGGTCAACAAGCTGCGCGCCTACACCCTGCAGGACCGCGGCGCCGACACCCTGGACGCCAACGAGCAGCTCGGCTTCGACGCCGACGAGCGGGTCTACCTGCCGGCCGCCCAGATGCTGCACCACCTGGGCTTCCGCAAGGTGCGGCTCATGACCAACAACCCACAGAAGGTCGCCGCCCTGGCGCGCTTCGGCATCGCGGTGGAGGAGCGGGTCGAGCACAGCTTCCCCTCCAACGCCCACAACGATTTCTACCTGGCCACCAAGGCGGCGCGCTTCGGCCACCTGTTCTAGGTCTGCCGGGGCATTGCAGGCGGCAATTCTGGCCGGCCGCCGGACCTTCCGCGCCGGGCAGAAGCTGCCCCTACCTGCGGCAGGCTCTTACTAACTCTCTGATAAATAGATAAACCTGCCGCTGGCCCGCTTCTTGCTCCCAAAGCGGTCGGAGGATCTATGGTCGACTTGGAATTCGTTGGCGATTACCGCAACCCGCAGCCGCTGACCGCGCGCCAGCGCGAGCTCGGCTTCGACGGGCAGAGCGACGGCGAATTCACCTTCGACGACTTCCTCGACATCATCAATCCGCTGCAGCATATCCCCCTCGTCTCCACCCTCTACCGCGAGATCACCGGCGACGAGATCAGCCCGCACGCCCGCATCCTGGGCGACACCCTGTTCGGCGGCCCCTCCGGCTTCATCGCCGCCGCCGCCAACGCCTTTTACGAAGAGATCGCCGGTGAAGACCTCGGCGAAACCGTGATGGCCTTCCTCGGCGGCGAAGAGGATGCCGCCGAGACGCAGTTCGCGGGCGGCGAGACGCCCGGCGACGGTGAAGCCCTGGCCGCCGGCTCCAACGGCCAGCCCGATCCCGCCGCCGCTCTCGCCCCCGCCATGGTGATGCCGGCCGGTGCGCCGCTTGCCACAGCCGCCGGCCCCGCCCCAGGCCCGGCGGGAATGCCACCGTCGCAAGACCCGGCCATGGCCGGCATGCTGACCGGCCAGGATGCCCTGAACGCCCTGTTCAGCGACCTGCGCCGCACCCCGGCGGCGGGCCCGGCGATGCCTTTGCCCCAGCGGGACACCGCCATGAAGTCCTACCCCCTGCCGCCGCGCCGCGGTGCGGCTCCACAGCCCCTCCCGGCCGCCCCGGCGGCTGAGGCTGCCACGGCCCGGGCCGCGGGTGGCGAGGAGGCCGCAACGCATCCCCTGATCCTGGCCCAGGACGCCTCGGATGCGGACATCGCCCAGCGCATGATGAGCGCCCTCGACAAGTACCGCACGATGAGCCGGCAGGGCCGTCCCGCCGAGCCCGCTGACCGCGCCGAAGAGGCCCAGTGGCGCGCCGACCCCGCCCCCGACGACCCCTGGCGGTTCGACCCGGCGGTCCCGGCCGGCGGATCCTGACGCTTTCCCGCGCACCTTTCCAGGCAGCCCGCCGCTGAGCGGTAAGCGCCGGCTGACGCTACAGCAACCCGCGTCCAGGCGGACGCGGGCAAGTTGCTGTAAAATTTTAGGATCGATCAATTTATCGTCGATCAGGTGATTCCACGTGGTCGAGGATTGATCTAGTCTGGCCGCCATGCCGGCCTCGTCTCCACCCCGCCCTGCCGACCTGCTGGTTTGCCTGAAAGACGGCGAAGCCCGCGCCCGGTGGGGGGATCGTAGTTTCCGCTGCGCCATCGGCCGCGGCGCCATCGCACTGGAAAAGCGCGAAGGCGACGGGGTCACGCCGGTGGGGCGCTGGCCGATCCGCCGCGTCCTCTACCGCGCCGACCGGGTGGCGGCGCCCGAGACCGCCTTCGACTGCGCGGCGATCGGCCCCGACGACGGCTGGTGCGACGATCCGGCCGACCCGGCCTATAATCGGCCGGTGCGCCTACCCTATGCGGCCAGTCACGAGCGTATGACCCGCGACGACGGGCTGTACGACGTGGTCGTGGTGCTGGGCCACAACGACGATCCCGTGGTGCCCGGCGCCGGCAGCGCCATCTTCCTGCACGTGGCGCACGACGACTACGGGCCCACCGAGGGCTGCGTCGCCCTGGCGCTGGCGGATCTGCTGGAGGTGTTGCGGACCGCCGGGCCGGGCAGCGCCGTGGATGTTCTGGCGCCCTGAGGGGCGTCTTCGGGGGTGCGTGCGCCTTTGCCGCACCTCAATTTGCGGCAGAACATGGCGCCCGTTGCCTGCGGGCTGCGTAAGTACCAGATATCGCACTGAAACAATCAGGAGGCTGAGCCATGCGGCAGCACCCGGCAGAAGACAGGCCCGCCAGGAGATTCCGCAGCCCCAGACTGACCCTCGGCCTGGCCGCGGCGGGCCTTTTTGGCCTCGCGGCCTGCACCTCGACGTCACCGGGCGGCGGCACCGTTTACTTCACAAACTTCACCGCGGGCTATGTGCCGGCCAGCGTCGCCGCCAGCGGCCCGCTGCTGGTGGAGACCTACGGCGGCCCGGCGCCGAACCTGGCGCAGGAGGCGGTGACCGCGGCCACGGTGCAGGGGCTGCGGCGCCATGGCCCGCCGTGGATGCCGCGTCACTACACCGGCAATCCGGGGGACGCGGAAAACCCCGCCTATGTGCTGCGCGTCGCCTACGGCGTGCCCAGGGCCTTCAACGGCCAGACGCTCTGCACGGCCGAGATGAGCGCCGCCGCCGTGGACTCGGCGCGCGGGGCGGACGACAAGGAGGCGACGCGGACCATCGCCGGCGTGTGTCGCGGCACCCGGGCCGTCGCCTACGCCGAGGGTTCGCCCGGCGTCAATCCGGACATCGGCGGCGAGCGCTTCTCGAAGTTCGTCGGCCTGCTGGGGCGCAAGCTGATGCCGCGCCGCAATCCGGTGACCCAGGACGACTGCATCTGGCGGCGCTGCGACTGACGGGGAGGGCCTTGCGGGGTCAGACCGGCACGGGACGGGCGCCGAAGATGCCGGTGCCGACCCGCACCAGGGTCGCCCCGAAACGCACCGCCGTCTCGTAGTCGCCGCTCATCCCCATGGAAAGGCCGTCCAGGCCATTGCGGCGGGCGATCTCGCGCAGGAAGGCGAAGTGCAGCGACGGCTCCTCGTCGACCGGCGGAATGCACATGAGGCCGCGGACATCGAGGCCGAGGTCGCGGCACTCAGCGACGAAGGCGTCGGCCTCGGCCGGGGCGATGCCGGCCTTTTGCGGCTCCTCGCCGGTGTTCACCTGGATGTAGCAGGCCGGCGCGACGCCCAGCTTCGCCGCTTCCTTCGCGAGGGCGCGGGCCAGCTTCGGGCGGTCGACGGTTTCGATCACGTCGAAGAGCTGCAGCGCATCCTTCACCTTGTTGGTCTGCAAAGGGCCGATGAGGTGCAGGCGCAGCTCCGGGTGGGCGGCCTTCAAGGCCGGGTACTTGCCCTGCGCCTCCTGCACCCGGTTCTCGCCGAAGACGGTCTGCCCGGCGGCCAGGGCCGCCTCCACCGCCGCGGCGGGGTGCACCTTGCTGACCGCCACCAGGGTCACCTCACCCGGGTCGCGCCCGGCCTCCTCGGCGGCAGCGGCAATGCGCCGGCGCACCTCTGCCAGATTGCCGGCGATGTCGGTCTGCGGGGCGTCGGTCATCGTGCTGTCCTGTGTCCTCGACGCTAGAGATAGCCGTAGCGCTTCATCTGCGTGGCGTGGTCCTGCTCGATGCGGGCGATCTGTTCCGGAGTCAGCTTATCGCGCCAGCCGCCGGAGCGTCCGGCGCGGAAAAACTTCTCGCTATGCACCGAACGCTCGACGAAACCTTCGCTGGCCTCCAGCTTCTGAAGCTGCTTGAAGGCGGAGAACTCGACCGCCTTCCTGATCCGCTCCTTGTCGCTGCTGATGCCGAAGTGGCGGGCGACGCGGCCGAACTGGTCCAGGGGATCGGCCAGCAGGTCTTCGTAACGCACCACGAAGATTCCCGGATGGTTCCACTTGGTCCAGGACTCCACGTGGTTCGACCAGCTGCTCTGCATCTCGTGAACCATGACCCCCGCCATGGCTCGGCCGGCGGCATGGGGGTCGGCCATGGCGACGATCATCTCGTCCAGGGTCCTGCCGAAGTGATCGGCAGCGGAGATCGCCACGTCGCGCGGATCGCGGATGATATAGACAGCCCCGAAGGTCGCCTTCATGGAAAAGATCGGCTTCCCGCAGTCTTCCCCGAAGTAGCTGTGGGTCTTCATCGGGATGATGTTCTTGTTCAAGCTGACCGCCCGCTCCTGGGCCTTGGTGCGCAGGGCGGCGATCTCCTCGGCGGACAGCGCGGCGACCGGCCCCTTGGCGAGCGGCTTGAACCACATCTCCGCTGCCTCGCTGGGGCAGAGTTCGCCGATGCGCTTCAGCGGCAGCGGTTCCGGCGCGTCGGAGATCAGGTTGGCGAGGAACGCGCGCATCCAGGTGTTGCCCGACTTGGGGTAGGACGCCAGCCAGAGAATTCCGGGCACCTTCAGGACGCCTTCTGGTTCTGCGCCGCTTCGGGCGGCAGGTAGCCGAAACGGCGCATCTGTACGGCGTGGTCGTGTTCGATCCTTGCCGCCTGGGCGGCCGTGAGCTTCTCGCGCCAGGCGCCCGAGCGTCCGGAGCGGAAGAAGCGCTGGCTGTTCACCGACCTTTCGACGAAGCCGGTCTCCGCTTCCTGCGCCTGCAGGCGCTTGAAGGAGGAGAACTCCACGGCGCGGCGGATACGCTCTTCGTCCCGGGTGATGCCCAGCTTGTGGGCGACGCCGCCGAGCTGACCCAGCGGATCGGCCAGCATGTCTTCGTAGCGCAGCACCTGGAGCGGCGTGTGCTTCCAGGAGGTCCAGGACTTGACGTGATCGGACCAGCTGCTCATGCGCTCGTAGACGGTGTTGCCGGGCATGCCGCGGCCGCGCGCGGTCTTGTCGTTCATCATCTCAATCGCTTCGTCGATGGACAGGCCGTAATGGTCGGCCGCCGAGATCGCGACGTCGCGCGGATCGCGCACGATGTAGATGACGCCGACGGTCGCTTTCACCGAGATCGTCGGATAGCCGTAGTCCTTGCCGCAATAACTGTGGGTCTTCATCGGGATGATGTTCTTGTTGAGGCTGGCCGCCCGTTCCTGCGCCTTGGTCCGCAGGGCGGCGATCTTCTTCTTGCTGAGTTCGCCGACCGGCTTCGTGGTCAGCGGCTTGAACCAGACCTCGTTGGGCTCGCTGGAGCAGACCTCGTTGATGCGCTGCAACGCAAGGGGTTCGGGCTCGTTCAGGATCAGGTTCGCCAGGAAGACCCGCATCCAGGTGTTGCCGGACTTCGGGTAGGAGGCGAGCCAAAGGATGCCTGACATGATGATTTTCGAGCCTTGTAACCAATGGGCTGCTGGGAACGGTCTGAGGCGGCGTCTTGCGGGAAACCCGCCGCCTTCCCTCTAGGCAAATGCGCCCAACGATGCAAGGGTCACGGCGCCAAAGGTTAACGCGGTGTTTAGAATTCACCTTTTAAGCGTGTATTCACGATCAATAATAACGCAAGAAGCGCATACACTCTCTACATCGGAACCGTAGCCGCCGCGGCGAAGTCGTTGGGTTATCGGCCAAAACCCTCACTGTTGCCGGAAAAACACAGTGTGTCGGAAAAACAACTTAACACGGCTGCCAGGCCTTGCGATCCGCCGCACAGCCTAGTACCAACTAGGCATCCCGTGGCTTGGGGTACCCACAATAGACACCGTATTTGGAGCTTTTCGGATGAAAAACGTATTGATGGCTAGCAGTGCCATTGTCGGGGCCGCGGCCCTGGTGGCCAGCCCTGCTGCCGCTCAGGAGCTCAACCTGTCTGCTTTCCAGCAGTTCATGGCTTCCGGCGGCGATGCCGACGCTGATTCGTCGGACCGTGGTTTTGCCTTCTCGACCAACACCGAAGTGCATGTCAACGGCTCGATCATGGCCGACAACGGCATCACCTTCGGTTTCCGCGTCGAGTTCGAGGCTGACTCCGGCGAGACCAACAACGTCGACGAAAACAGCATCTGGGCGTCGGGCAGCTTCGGTAAGCTCGAGTTCGGCAACAACGACGGGTCCGAAGACACCTTCATGGTGAACGGCTCGAACTCCGGCGTTGACTACGGCGGCGTCGGCAACCCGACCTCGAACTTCCTCGACAAAGCCTTCGGCGGTGCCGCGCGCACCTCGGTTGACTTCCGTGGCGGCGTCGACACGTCTGACGCGACGAAGATCATCTACACCACGCCGAACTTCAACGGCTTCAGCGCCGGCGTCAGCTATACGCCGGACACCGCTGACGGCAACGACGGCAACAGCTTCCACGCTGAGGATTCCTCTGGCTACCATGACAACGTTGGCCTCGGCCTCGGCTATGACGGCGAGTTCAACGGCGTCGGCGTCGAGCTCGGCCTCGTTGGTGCCTTCGCCTCGGCGGACGCTGAGCCCGAAGATACCGTTTACGGTATCGGCGGTGGCGCGGCGATCAGCTTCGCCGGCTTCACCATTGCGGCTGGCGCGGTCTACGATGACTTCGACGGCAACGGTGATTCCGGTTGGGCTGCTGACCTCGGTATCGGTTATGCGACCGGCCCGTGGAACTTCTCCATCAACGGCATCTACTCCGAGGATGACGCTACCGATGATTCGTTGCTCGGCGGTTCGGCCAACGTTGGCTACAATCTCGCCCCGGGCGTGAGCGTGTTCCTGACCGGCTATGTCGGTGAGGAAGACCTCGGCTCCGGCGACGACAACGACATCGTTGCGATCACCAGCGGCCTGAAGGTTTCCTTCTAAGACCGCTGCAGCGACATACCGTCGTTTGATGGGGCGGCACCTTCGGGTGCCGCCCCATTCTTTTGCGCAAACCCCAGTCCCGGCAGCGGCCTCCTGAAGCCCTGAACCTCCGGCAGGAGCGGCGCCGGCGGTCAAGAGCCTAGCGCTATTTCTTTTTTGCCCGCTTCTGGGCCCTATGATATCTACTCGAAGGAGACTTCGCGGCCGCCGGCGCGCACCGACGCGGGAAGGCCGCCCTTTGCAGCACGCAGGGACATGGAAGCGATGAAACCGACGGCCTTTGGGACGACCCTTGGCAAGAAAACCGCCGTCTGGCGCTGGCTGACGCTGGGCCTGGCGCTGACCGTTGCCGGCTGCGGCCTTGGCGGCGAGGCGAAGTACCGCGACGAAACGGCGGAAAAATACGAGGAGACCGGTGGGTCGATCCTCGGCGACGACCGTATCGGCATCAACAACGAAGCGGACCGGCCGGATGCCAGCGGCGGCGATTCCGGGATCGGTGTTAATTCCTATCTTTGGCGTGCCTCGCTGGATACCGTCTCCTTCATGCCGCTGGCCTCGGCCGACCCCTTCGGCGGGGTGATCATCACCGACTGGTATTCGCCGCCGGCGTCGACCAACGAGCGTTTCAAGATCAACGTCTACATCCTGGGCCGCGACCTGCGCGCCGACGGGGTGCGGGCCGCGGTCTTCCGCCAGCTGCGCGATCCGCAGAGCGGCAGCTGGATCGACGCCTCGATCGAGCAGCAGACCCCGACCGATATCGAGAACGCCATTCTGACGCGGGCGCGCCAGCTTCGCATCGCCTCGCTCCAGTAGGACAGCGAACCGGCGAACACCGGCTGGCGGCGCTGACGCGAGCCGGCGTTCGCGCCCACCCTTCGCTGCCGTTCGTGCCGAGGCGCCTGCGCGCGTCAGCCTCACGGCGGGACTTCGATCCCCCAAGTTCATGACCTGAAATGAGCCGTTACAACGCCAAGGAAACCGAGGAGAAGTGGCAAAAGCGCTGGGAAGAGGCGCGCTGCTTCGCCGTCGAGGAGGACCCCTCCCGGGAGAAGTACTACGTCCTGGAGATGTTCCCCTACCCCTCCGGCAAGATCCACATGGGCCACGTACGCAACTACACCATCGGCGACGTGGTGGCCCGCTACAAGAAGGCCAAGGGCTTCAACGTCCTGCATCCCATGGGCTGGGACGCCTTCGGCCTGCCCGCGGAGAACGCCGCCATGGAGCGCGGCGTCCACCCGGCGAGCTGGACCTACGACAACATCGCGACCATGCGCGATCAGCTGAAGCTGATGGGCCTGTCCCTGGACTGGGACCGCGAGATCGCCACCTGCCATCCCGGATACTACGCCCAGCAGCAGCGCCTCTTCGTCGAGATGATGAAGAAGGACCTGGTCTACCGGAAAGAGTCCTCGGTCAACTGGGATCCCGTCGACCAGACAGTGCTGGCCAACGAACAGGTCATCGACGGCAAGGGCTGGCGCTCGGGCGCCCCCATCGAGCGGCGCAAGTTGTCGCAGTGGTTCTTCAAGATCACCGCCTTTTCCGACGAGCTGCTGGCCGCGCTCGACGAGCTGGACCGCTGGCCGGAGAAGGTGCGCCTGATGCAGCGCAACTGGATCGGCCGCTCCGAGGGCGCGACCATCCACTTCCGCTTCGCCGGTGATGCGGCGGGCCGCGACGACCGCCTGACGGTTTTCACCACCCGCCCGGACACCCTGTTCGGCGCCTCCTTCTGCGCCATCGCGGCAAACCACCCGCTGGCCGCGGAGATCGCCGAGACCTCTGCGGAGGCCGCCGCCTTCATCGCCGAGTGCAACCGCCTGGGCACCAGCGAGGAAGCCATCGAGACGGCGGAGAAGCAGGGCTTCGACACCGGCCTGACGGTGCAGCATCCCTTCGTGGCCGATCTGCAGCTGCCGGTCTTCATCGCCAACTTCGTGCTGATGGAGTACGGCACCGGCGCCATCTTCGGCTGCCCGGCCCATGACCAGCGCGACCTGGACTTCGCGCGCAAGTACCAGCTGCCGGTGATCCCGGTGGTGCTGCCGCCCGAGGCCGATCCTGCCACTTTCGACGTGGGCGACGAAGCCTTCACCGGCGACGGCAAGGCCTTCAACTCCGGCTTCCTGGACGGCCTTGGCGTGACCGAGGCCAAGCGCGCGGCCATCGACAAGCTGGCAGCGCAGGGGGACGGTGAAGGGACTATCCAGTACCGCCTGCGTGACTGGGGCATTTCGCGCCAACGCTACTGGGGCTGCCCGATCCCGGTGATCCATTGCGCCGGCTGCGGGCCGCAGCCGGTACCGGCCGAGGCTCTGCCGGTCAGCCTGCCCGAGGACGTGACCTTCGAGCGCCCGGGCAACCCGCTGGTGCATCACCCGACCTGGAAGCACACCACCTGCCCGAAGTGCGGCGGCACGGCCGAGCGCGACACCGACACCATGGACACCTTCGTGGATTCCTCCTGGTACTTCGCGCGCTTCTGCAGCCCGCGCGCCGAGGGACCCATGGACCGCGGCGCCGTGGACTACTGGCTGCCGGTCGACCAGTACATCGGCGGCATCGAGCACGCGATTCTGCACCTGCTCTACGCCCGCTTCTTCACCCGCGCCCTCGCCGAGGTCGGCTACGTCGGGGTGGCCGAGCCTTTCGCCGGGCTGTTCACCCAGGGCATGGTCTGCCACGAGACCTACAAGGACAGCGACGGCAAGTGGCTGTTCCCCGAGGAGGTCGAGAAGAGCGGCGACGGCAAGGCGGTTCACGTGGAGAGCAAGGATCCGGTGACGATCGGTCGCGCCGAGAAGATGAGCAAGTCGAAGCGCAACGTGGTCGACCCGGAAGCCATCATCAGCACTTACGGCGCCGATACCGCGCGCTGGTTCATGCTGTCGGACTCGCCGCCAGAGCGCGACATGGAGTGGACCGACGCCGGCGTCGAGGGCGCCTGGCGCTTCACCCAGCGGCTGTGGCGCCTGGTCACCGAGAACCTGGAAAACCTGCCGCCGGTCGGCGCACCCCTGCCCGGAGCGCTTTCCGATGCGGCCGTCGACCTGCGCCGCACGGTGCACAAGACGGTCGATGCCTGCGGTGAAGACCTGGAACAATTCCGCTTCAATCGCGCGGTGGCGCGGATCTACGAGCTGGCCAACAGCCTGGCCGCCTTCAAGGCGTCGGACGCGGGCAGCCTCTGGGCGCTGCGCGAGGGGCTGGAGCTGGTGGTGCGCCTGATCGGCCCGATGATGCCGCACCTGGCCGAAGAACTGTGGGCGCAGCTCGGTCACGACGGCTATCTGGTCAACGCGCCCTGGCCCACAGCCGAAGCCGCCCTGGTCAGCGACGAAAAAGCCACATTGGCGGTTCAGGTGAACGGCAAGAAACGTGCTACCATCAGCCTGTCGGTCGATGCGGCGGAGGAAGACGCCAAGTCGGCGGCCCTGGCCGAGCCCGCGGTGCAGCGGGCGATGGACGGCAAGGCGGCGCGCAAGATCATTGTGGTGAAGAACCGGATCGTCAATGTCGTGGTCTAGAAGAGCGGTTTGCCGTTT
>JBNKHC010000060.1:0-29261 GCA_050290145.1 Kiloniellaceae bacterium
GGCAGGCCGGCCTCGACGCCGGCTTTCGCGAGGCACTCGATCAGCAGGAAGACGTAGGCCGGGCCGCCGCCGGAGACGGCGGTCACCGCGTCGATGAGGCCCTCGTCGTCGACCCAGGCGGTCTCGCCCACCGCCGCCAGCAGCTCGCCGCAGATCTCCTGCAGCTTCGCGTCGGCCTTGGCGTTGGCGCAGAGCACGGTCATGCCGCGCCCCACGGCGGCCGGAGTATTGGGCATGGCGCGCACGATGGGCGTCGCCGCGCCCAGCACTTCCTCGAAGCCGGCGAGGCGCCAGCCGGCGGCGATGGAGAGCGCCGCCGCGCCCGCTGCGGCGAAGGCCTTATAGGCGGGCAGCGCCGCGGCCAGCATCTGCGGCTTCACCGCGAAGACCATGAGGGCGGGTTTCAGGTCGCCGGGCAGGGCGGCGGCGTCGGGCGCATGGTGGACGCCGCGGGCGATGAAGCCCTGCAAGGGCTCTGCGTTGGGTTCGACGATCCAGACGTCGGCGGGGGCGATGCCCTGGCTGAGCCAGCCTTCCAGCAGCGCCCCGCCCATTTTGCCGCAGCCGACCAGCAGCAGCGGTCCACCCAGGTTCATGACACTATGGGCTTCATGGCATCCCCGGCATGGCGTCAGGCTTCGCCAACCGTCTCCAGCATTGCCGCGTCCAGGGCCTCGCGCACCGGGGAATTGCCCCAGACCACCAGCTGCAGGGCCGGATAGATACGGTCGCACTCCATGAGCGCGGCCTCCACCAGGTCTTCGAGCTGCTCCAGCGACGCCCCAGGCAGGCCGCGCAGCGGAATGGTGTGGCGGTACATCAGGGCGCCTTCCTCGGACATCAGATCGAAGTGGCCGAGCCACAGCCGCTCGTTGGCCTGCGCCAGCAACTCGCAGACCTCGCCGCGGCGCGCGGCGGGAACTTTCATGTCGAAGTGGCAGGAAAAGAACATGGAGCTCACGTCCGCCTGCCAGACCGAGTACATGTGATATTCGCACCAATGCCCGGACATCTCGATCAAGAGCTCCGACTCGCTGTGGCGGTCGAGGGTCCAGTCGTTGGCGGTACCGAGTTCTTCCAGGAGGTCGAGGGGGTTGATCGGATGGTGGTATTCGGAAACGAGTTCGACCATTGCGATACAGCCTCTTCGGTTGGCGGTGGCAGGGTCGAGCGTCCCACTTGGGCCCGATATATGGAATAAGGCGACGCCGCCGCTACCACATGTAGCGTAGCCTCAATTGATTCCGCTGTGCAACAAAGGATTAGACACAAATCCGGGGGGATTTGCAGAAAGCTGTGGACGGACGGGGGCCCCAAGCCGTCGGGGCGGCTCAGCCGTCGCCCGCCGGCGGCTCGCCCGCCTTGCCGGCGGCCTTGGCGACCGCCTTCCCCGAGGCTTTTTGGGAGGATTTCTGGGCGGCTTCCAGGGCGGCCAGGCGCTTTTCCAGGGCCGCCACCTGCTCGGCCAGGGCCTCCTGGCCCTCGCGGGCGGCCACGGCGACGGCCGCCATGGCGTCGAACTCCTCGCGCGGCACCAGGTCCATCTGAGAGAGCAGCCGCTCCATCTGCTCGCGGAAGCGGGCCTCGACCTCGGCGCGCATGCCCGCGGCCACGCCCATGGCGCTGCTCGCCACCTTGGCCATGTCGTCCAGGATCTTGTTCTGGCTTTGCATCGGGTGTCCTTCCTCGCCTTTGGGCCTCGCGCGTCGGCGTCCGGTGCCTACTATGACGGGGCCGCCCGGCACCTTCAACAGGGCGGCTTCGGGTAACAGGGCGCCTGCGGGCGCGCACTTTGCCGCAGGGCGCGCGTAAGTACGCTTGCGCGCCGGGCGCGAAGGCGCTTGACTGCCGCCGCACTCAAGAGGGGACCATGCCGAAGCTTTCGCGACTCGCCCTGCCGTTCCTGGTGGGGCCGCTCCTGGCGGCCTCGCTCCTGCCGGCCGCCGTGCCGGCGGCCCGGGCGCAGGCCGACCCCCGCGAGGCGGTCAGCGTGGTCAGCGGCACGGCCGCCTTTCCCCTGGCCGTCGCCGCGGCCGAGCAGTTCAGCCTGAAGCAGACCCAGGCCATGCCGGTTGTCGAGCGGCTGGGCAGCGCGCGCGCCTTCCAGGTGTTCTGCGCCGGCCAGGGCCCGCGTTTCGCCGACGCCGCCGTCGCCGAACGGCGCATGACACAGGCCGAGCTCAGCGCCTGCCGGCGCAAGAACATCGCCGTCAACGAGGCGGTCATCGGCCACCAGGCCGTGGTGCTGGGCCAGCTTCCGGGCGGCGCGCCGGTCGGCCTCAGCCTGCGCCAGATCTTCCTGGCCCTGGCCCGGCAGGTGCCCCTCGAAGGCCGGCTCGTCGACAACCCCTACCGCCTGTGGAGCGACATCGACTTCGCCCTGCCGGTGGCGCCCATCGAGGTCTACGGGCCGCCGCCGGGCAGCCCCCTGCGCGACGCCTTCGTCGAGCTGGTGATGGAGCCCGCGGCCGCGGGTCTGCCCGAACTGCGCGGCTGGACAGCGGAGCAGCGCGCCACCCTGGCCGGGGCGCTGCGCGCCGACGGCGTCTTCAGCGAGCTGAGCGAGGACGAGGCGGAAACCGCCCAGCGCCTGGCCCGAAAACCGGGCGCGCTCGGCATCTTCAGCTTCAACTTCCTGGAGCGGCAGGGCGGGCGCCTCAACGGTCTGGCGGTCGAGGGCGTGAACCCACGCGCCGCGGCCATCGCCGACGGCCGCTACGCCCCGGCGCGCCCGCTCTACGTCTACGCCAAGCCCGGCCAGGCCAAGGACACCCCCGGCCTGAACGGCTTCCTGTCCGAGATCCTGGGACCCGCGGCCGCCGGGCCCGGCGGCTACCTGACCGTCCGCGGCCTGGTGCCCCAGCCCGCCGGCCAGGGCGGTGGCACGGCGGGCATCGCCCCTCTCGGGAACTAGGAGCGAAAGAGGCCGCGGGGTTGCGGAGGCTTCGGCCCGGCCTCTATAAGAAGGCGCCTCTAGTTAAGGATCGGCCTCACAATGCTTCTGGTCACCGGCGGCGCCGGCTTCATCGGCTCCAACCTGGTTGCCGCCCTCTGCGAACGCGGCGAGGACGTCATCGTCTGCGACCGCCTGGGCGAGGGCGACAAGTGGCGCAACCTCGCCCACCACGACCTGGAGGACGTGATTCCGCCGGAGGAACTGCCGGGCTTCCTGCGCTGGGCCGAGGGACGGCTGACCGGCGTCTTCCACATGGGCGCCATCTCGGCGACCACGGAGACCGACGGCGACGCCCTGCTGGCCAACAACTTCCGCCTTTCCAAGGTGCTGTGGGACCACTGCACCCGCGAGAAGATCCCGCTGATCTACGCCTCCTCCGCCGCCACCTACGGCGACGGGGCCGAGGGCTTTGACGACGACGCGCGCCCGGACTACCTGGCGCGCCTCAGACCCCTCAACGGCTACGGCTGGAGCAAGCAGCTCTTCGACCGCTGGGCCGTGCGGCGCCTGACCAAGGCGGCGGAGAGCGGCGAACCCCTGGCGCCGCCGCAGTGGGCGGGCCTGAAGTTCTTCAACGTCTACGGCCCCAACGAGTACCACAAGGGCGGCCAGGCCAGCGTCGCCTGGCACCTCTTCGGCCAGCTTCAGCGCGGCGAGCCGGCCAAGCTGTTCCAGTCGCACCACCCGGACTATGCCGACGGCGGCCAGCTGCGCGACTTCATCTGGGTCGGCGACTGCGTCGACGTCATGCTGTGGCTGCTCGAAAACTCAGCGGTCAGCGGACTCTTCAACGTCGGCACCGGCAAGGCGCGTTCCTTCGCCGACCTGGCGCGCGCCGTCTTCGCCGCCGTGGAGCGGCCGGAGAACATCAGCTACGTGCCGACGCCGGAGAACATCCGCGACAAGTACCAGTACTTCACCGAGGCCAAGATGGCGCGCCTGCGCGCGGCCGGCTACGACAAGCCCTTCACCGAGCTGGAAGAGGGCGTCGCCCGCTACGTGAAGGATTACCTCTCGCAACCCGATCCTTACCGCTGAGGTCTCATGGCATCCCCGGCTGAGTCCGCCGCCACCACCTTCGGCCAGATGTTGATGGCCCTGCAGCATCCGGACTTCGACCCGGTTGCCTTCTCCATCTGGATCTTCGACGTGCGCTGGTACGCGCTGGCCTATATCGCCGGCCTGGTGCTGGCCTGGCTGTACTGCCGCTGGATGACCAAACTGCCGCCCAACCGCCTGAAGCCCGTCGACTTCGACGACTTCCTCTTGTGGGCGACGCTGGGCGTGGTGCTGGGCGGGCGCCTGGGCTACGTCCTGTTCTACAAACCCGACTACTACCTGGCGAACCCGCTGGAGGTGGTCTTCATCTGGCGCGGCGGCATGTCGTTCCACGGCGGCCTGCTGGGCGTGCTGGCGGCCATCGGCCTCTTCGCGCGTAGCCGCGGGGTCAGCTACTTCACCCTTTCCGACCTGGTCGGCGCGGCGACGCCGATCGGCCTCTGCCTGGGGCGCATCGCCAACTTCATCAACGGCGAGCTCTACGGCCGCACCACGGACTCCACCCAGGTGCCCTGGGCCATGGTGTTTCCCCATGCCGGGCCCATCGCGCGCCATCCCAGCCAGATCTACGAATCGCTGCTGGAAGGCCTGGTGCTGTTCCTCGTCCTCCACGTCATGGTGCGCAAGGGCGCGCTGGAGCGCACCGGCCTGATCTCCGGCGCCTTCATGATCGGTTACGGCCTGGCGCGCATCGTCGCCGAGTTCTTCCGCGAGCCGGACGAGTTCCTGTCCTTCGTACTGCCCGGGACCACCATGGGCCAGGTGCTGTCCTTCCCCATGGTGCTGATCGGCATCGCCTTGACGATCTGGGCGCTGCGCCGCAAGCCGTGACTCCCGGCGTCATGACCTCTCTGCTCGACCACCTGCGCGCCCGCCTCGCCCGCGAAGGGGCGCTGACCGTGGCCGACTTCATGGGCGAGGCGCTGACCCATCCGCTGGGCGGCTACTACATGCGCGGCGATCCCTTCGGTGCGCCCAGCCCCTCCGGCGGCGACTTCGTCACCGCCCCGGAGATCAGCCAGATGTTCGGCGAGCTGCTCGGCGTGTGGTGCGCCGACACCTGGATGCGCCTCGGCCAGCCCTCCCGCTGTGCCCTGGTGGAGCTGGGCCCGGGGCGCGGCACGCTGATGGCCGACGCCCTGCGCGCCACCCGCCAGGTGCCCGGCTTCCACGACGCCCTCGACGTCCACCTCGTCGAGATCAGCCCCGCCCTGCGCGAACGCCAGCGCGAGTCCCTGGGCGCCCACGAGATCACCTGGCTGGACAACGTCGGGCAGATTCCCGAAGGCCCGCTGCTGCTGATCGCCAACGAGTTCTTCGATGCCCTGCCGGTGCGCCAGTTCGAGCAGACAGAAGAGGGTTGGGCCGAGCGCGTGGTGGTCCTGGGGCCGGACGGCAACCTGGCCTTCGCCCTGGCGGCGCCCAGCGCGGCCAACCGCCCGCTGATCCCCGCCGCCCTGCGCGACTTGCCGCAAGGCAGCCTGGTGGAGGTCTGCCCGGCGGCCCTCAACATCGCCGCCTTCCTGGGCCACCGCCTGGCGCGCCAGCCCGGGGCCGCCCTCATCATCGACTACGGCCCGGCCAAGCCGGCGCCGGGTCCGACCCTGCAGGCGCTGCGCCACCACCGCCGCCACGAAGTGCTGGAAGCCCCGGGCAGCGCCGACCTGACCGCCCACGTGGACTTCGCGAGCCTGGCCCAGGCGGCGGCCAGCGCCGGCTGCCGGACCCACGGGCCCGTGCGCCAGGGCGTCTTCCTGCGGGCGCTGGGCATCGAGCTGCGCGCCGCCCAGCTGGCCGCCGCGGCGCCGGGCGCCGCCCAGGCCATCAGCGCCGCGCGCCGGCGCCTGATCGACCCGGCGGAGATGGGCGACCTCTTCAAGGCGCTGGCGCTCACCTCGCACGGGCCCCCCTTCGACCAGGGCCCGCCGGCCGGCTTCGAGGCGGCCTCCCCCCAATCGCCGGCCCCCCTATCGTCAGACGGCCAAGATCGTTAGAGTGCCGCCCATGCTGACCACCGGCCGCCTCAATGACCTGCCTCGCGTGCGCCACGGCTTCTTCTGCCGCACCGGCGGCGTCAGCGAGGGCCTCTTCTCCAGCCTCAACTGCGGCTACGGCTCCGGCGACAAGCCGGAGAACGTCACCGAGAACCGGCGCCGCGCCATGGCCATGATCGACCTGGAGGGCGACCGCCTGGTCACCGCCTACCAGATCCACTCGCCCGACGTGGTGGAAGTGCGCGCGCCCTGGGCCCGCGACGCGGCCCCCAAGGCCGACGCCATGGTGACCCGCGAGCGCGGCCTGGCCCTCGGCATCCTCACCGCCGACTGCGTGCCGGTGCTCTTCGCCGACGCCGAGGCCGGGGTCGTCGGCGCCGCCCACGCCGGCTGGAAAGGCGCGCTGAACGGGGTGGTGGCTGCCACCGTAGCGGCCATGGTGGAGCTGGGCGCCACGGCCGAGCGGATCGTCGCCGGCATCGGCCCGGCGATCTGTCAGCGTTCCTACGAAGTCGGCCCGGAGTTCCCCGCCCCCTTCCTGGAGCAGGACCCGCGCAGCGCCGACTTCTTCTGCCCCGGCCAGCGCGAGGGCCATTCCCACTTCGACATCAAGGGCTATGTCGCCCGGCGCCTCGGCGCCGCCGGTCTCAAGACCGTCCAGACCCTGCCCTGCGACACCTGCGCCGAGGAAGAGCGCTTCTACAGCTACCGCCGGTCCTGCCACCGCAAGGAGCCGGACTACGGCCGCGGCCTCTCCGCCATCTACCTGGAACCGTAAGTCATGCCTCTGCATTTCAGCGAAGAAGAGCTCGCCCAGCGGCGGGACCGGACCTGCCGCCTGCTGGCCGAAGCCGGCCTGGACGGCCTGCTGATCTTCCGGCAGGAGAGCATGTACTACCTGACCGGCTACGACACCTTCGGCTACTGCTTCTTCCAATGCCTCTACCTGGGCGCCGACGGCCGGCTGATGCTGCTGACCCGGGCGCCGGACCTGCGCCAGGCGCAGCAGACCTCAATGATCCAGGACATCCGCATCTGGGTCGACCGCCCCGACGCCGAGCCCACCGCCGAGCTGCGCGAGATCCTGCGCGGCTTCGGCTGTGCCGGAAAGAAGCTGGGCGTGGAGTACGACGCTTACGGTCTGACCGCCGCCCAGGGCAAGCGCCTGGAGGCGGCCCTGGAGGGCTTCTGCGCGCTGGAGGACGCTTCCGGCCTGGTCAGCCGCCTGCGGGTGGTGAAGAGCCCGGCGGAGATCGCCTACGTGCGCGCGGCCGCGGGGCTGGCCGACGCCGCCTGGCAGGCTGCCCTCGACACCGCCGGGCCCGGCGCCTTCGAGGGCGACATCCTGGCGGCCATGCACGGCGCCATCTTCACCCGCGGCGGCGACGACCCCTCCAACGAGTTCATCATCGGCTCCGGCCCCGGCGCCCTCTTGTGCCGCTACTACTCCGGGCGGCGCCACCTGGACCCGCAGGACCAGCTGACCCTGGAGTGGGCCGGCACCTTCCACCACTACCACGCCGCCATGATGCGCACCCTGCCGATCGGGGAGCCCCTGCCGCTGCACCGGGAGATGCACGCCGTGGCCCGGGACGCCCTGCTGGCCGTCGAGGAGAACCTGCGCCCCGGCAAGACCTTCGGCGAGGCCTTCGACGCCCACAGCCGGGTCATGGACGCCGCCGGCTACCAGGCCCACCGCATGAATGCCTGCGGCTATTCCCAGGGCACCACCTTCGCCCCGGTGTGGATGGACTGGCCGATGCTCTACCACGGCAATCCGGTGCCCTTCGAGCCGGGCATGGCGATCTTCTGCCACATGATCCTGTTCAACTCCGAGGAAGGCGTGGCCATGACCCTGGGCCGCACCAGCCTGGTGACCGAGGGGGCGGCGGAGCCCCTGTCCCAGGCTTCCCTGGACCTGGAAAACCGCTAGGGGAAACCGCTATGGTTAAGGCCTTCGGCGCCGCCCGGCGGGGCGACTCGGGAGCCGCCATCGAAAGTCCTGGGCCATGCCGTACCTGACCATCTTCGTCCTCTTCCTCTGCCTCGGCCTGCTGGCCAGCTGCTTCCTGATCTAGGCCGGCCCGTCGGCGCCCCCGGCCGGCGCCCCCGCATGCACAGCCGGGAGGCTGGTTTTCCGCCGTTTCCTCCCCCTGGCGGCGACCCCCCGACACCCTGGGGGGCCCGCGCCGGGATGTCCCCAGAAAGTCCGGCCAAGGCCGTTTACAGGGCCGGAACGCATTGATATGGTCCGCCCGCCTGGGCCCCAGGGGGAGTGCATGACGGACGAGTTTTCGCCGCGCCCGATGGTCCGCGCCCAGCAAAACGGGCTCTAGGGATACCGCCATGAAAATCATGACCGGGAACAGCAATCGGCCCCTGGCCGAGGCGATTTCCGCCTTTCTGAACCTGGAACTGACCAAGGCCAGCGTGCGCCGTTTCTCGGACATGGAGGTCTTCGTCGAGATCCACGAGAACGTGCGTGGCGAGGACGTCTTCATCATCCAGTCGACCTCCTATCCGGCCAACGACAACCTGATGGAACTGCTGGTCGCCATGGACGCCCTGAAGCGGGCCTCGGCGCGGCGCATCACGGCGGTCCTGCCCTACTTCGGCTATGCCCGCCAGGACCGCAAATCGGCCCCCCGGACCCCGATTTCGGCCAAGCTGGTTGCCAACCTGATCACCTCGGCCGGCGCCGACCGGGTGCTGACCCTGGAGCTCCACGCCGGGCAGATTCAGGGCTTTTTCGACATTCCGACCGACAACCTCTATGCCGCACCGGTGTTCACCAAGGACATCCTGGAGCGCAACGGCAAGGACGACCTGACCATCGTCTCCCCCGACGTTGGCGGCGTGGTCCGGGCCCGGGCCATCGCCAAACCGCTTGACGCGGACCTTGCGATCATCGATAAGCGCCGCGAACGCGCCGGGGTCTCCGAGGTGATGAACATCATCGGCGACGTGCAGGGGCGGCGCTGCATCCTGGTGGATGACATCGTCGACTCGGCCGGGACCCTGTGCAATGCGGCCGTCGCCTTGAAGGAAGCCGGCGCCACCTCCGTTTCCGCCTATGTCACCCATGGGGTGCTCTCGGGCGGGGCCGTGGCGAGGGTGTCCTCCTCCCCGCTGGAGGAGCTGGTCATGACCGACAGCATCCAGGCGACCGAGGCGGTGCGGGTGGCCCAGAACATCCGCCAGATTTCGATCGCCCCGCTGATCGGCGATGCCATGCAGCGCATCAGCGACGAGCGCTCGGTTTCGAGTTTGTTTAACGTTCCGGCCATGTAAGGCCGTTAGAACCTTTTTTCTGAGCTTTTCCGATGCCGGCACCCCTGGAGGCCGGGTCGGGCGAGGCGGAGGCCGGCAAGGGGCCGGCGTCCGGTTCAATCCTGTTAAGGAGTTAGACAATGGCTGACGTAGTTGAATTTCCCGCGGCTTCGCGGGAACGGGCCGGGAAGGGGCCAGCCCGTGCCGCACGTCGCGCCGGGCAGGTGCCGGGCGTGATTTACGGCGCGAAAAAGGACCCCACCCTGATTTCCGTCGAGGAGCGGCTGCTGAACAAGCTGCTGCACCAGGGCGGCTTCTTCTCCACCCTCTTCGACGTGAAGGTGGACGGCAAGAGCGAGCGGGCCCTGGCCCGCGACGTGCAGTTCGATCCGGTGACCGACTTCCCGGTCCACATCGACTTCCTGCGCGTCTCCGCCACCACCAGCGTCACCGTCGAGGTGCCGGTCCACTTCATGAATGAAGATAACTGCCCGGGCCTGCGCGAAGGCGGCGTGCTGAACGTGGTGCGGCACGAGATCGAGCTCGCCTGCCGGGCCGACGCGATCCCCGCGCAGATCGACATCGATCTGGCCGGCCTCGAGATCGGCGACGGCGTGCACATCTCCATGGTGAAGCTGCCGGACGGCGTGACGCCGACCATCACCGACCGCGACTTCACCATCGCGACCATCGCCGCCCCGACCGTGGTGCGCGAAGAGGCCGCGGAGGAGCAGGAGGCTGCGGCGGCCGAGGGCGAAGGCGAAGCCGAGGCGGCTGCCGAAGCGCCCGCCGAGGAAGAGTCCTCAGAGGACTAAGCCGACCCAAAGGGGGTGGCCAGCATGCTGTTGCTTGCCGGGCTCGGCAACCCGGGCCCCCGCTACGCGGACAACCGGCACAACATCGGCTTTATGGCGGTGGACGAGATCGTCCGCCGCCATTCCTTTTCGCCCTGGCGCAACCGCTTCCAGGCGGACTGCGCCGAAGGCCGCCTGGGCGGCGAGAAGGTGCTGGTCTTGAAGCCCCAGACCTACGTGAACGAGTCCGGCCGCTCGGTCGGCGAGGCCCTGCGCTTCTTCAAGCTGGCCCCGGAAGACGTCATCGTGCTCTACGACGAGATCGATCTCGCCCCCGGCAAGGTCCGCGTCAAGCAGGGTGGCGGTGCCGGCGGCCACAACGGCATCCGCTCCATCGAAGCCCACATCGGCAACAACTTCTGGCGGGTGCGCCTGGGCGTCGGCCATCCGGGCCACAAGGAACTGGTGCACGGCCACGTGCTGGGCGACTTCGCCAAGGCCGACAAGGTCTGGCTCGAGAAGCTGCTGGACGCCGTGGCCGGCGAGATCCCCGCCCTGGTCGAGGGCGACGCCCCGCGCTTCATGTCTCGGGTCGCCGAATTGACCGCTCCACCCCGGCCGAAAAAGCCGAAGCCGGCGCCCAAGGCCGATGACGCCGGCGGCTCGGCGCCCTCCCCCTCCGTATCCCCTACCAAAAGCGACGACTGACCTATGGGTTTCAACTGCGGCATCGTCGGACTGCCCAACGTCGGCAAGTCCACCCTCTTTAACGCCCTGACCGAAACGGCGCAGGCGGAAGCGGCGAACTATCCCTTCTGCACCATCGAGCCCAACGTGGGCCGCGTGCCGGTACCCGATCCGCGGCTCGACAAACTGGCGGCGATCGCCAAGTCGGCCAAAACCATCCCGACCTTCCTGGAATTCGTCGACATCGCCGGGCTGGTGCGCGGCGCCTCCAAGGGCGAGGGCCTGGGCAACCAGTTCCTCGCCAACATCCGCGAGGTCGACGCCATCGTCCACGTGCTGCGCTGCTTCGAGGGCGAGGTGACCCACGTCGACGGCTCGGTCGACCCGATCCGCGACGCCGAGACGGTGGAGACCGAACTGATGCTGGCCGACCTGGACTCGGCCACCAAGCAGCGTGACGCCGCCATCAAGAAGGCGCGCGGCAACGACAAGGAGGCCAAGGAGCGCCTGGCCGTGCTGGAGCCGGTGATCGAAGCGCTGGAGGCCGGCAGGCTCGCGCGCAGCGTGCGGATCAGCGACGACCAGCTGCCGGTCTTCCGGCAACTGCAGCTGCTCAGCGCCAAGCCGGTGCTCTACGCCGCCAACGTCGACGAGGACTCCGCGGCCAGCGGCAACCAGTACTCCGCCCTGGTCGAGCAGCGCGCCGCTGAGACCGGCGGGGCCTGCGTCGTCGTCTCCGCCGCCATCGAGGCGGAAGTCGCCGCCCTCGGCGATCCCGCGGAGAAGAAGGAGTTCCTGGAGAGCCTGGGCCTGGAGGAAACCGGCCTGGCCCGCGTCATCCGCGCCGGCTACCAGCTGCTGGACCTCATCACCTTCTTCACCGTGGGGCCCAAGGAGGCCCGCGCCTGGACCGTACGCCGCCACAGCAAGGCGCCCCAGGCCGCCGGTGTCATCCATACCGACTTCGAACGCGGCTTCATCCGCGCCGAGACCATCGCCTACGACGACTTCGTCGCCTGCGGCGGCGAACAGGGCGCCAAGGATGCCGGCAAGATGCGCGCGGAAGGCAAGGACTACGTGGTGAAAGACGGCGATGTCTTCCATTTCCGCTTCAACGTCTGATATGGATGGTGGACTGAGATCACCCTAGAACAACCCGCGTCCTGACAGACGTGGACAAGTTGCTCTAACCTTTATCGATTGATCAATTTATCCTCGATCAGGTGATTCCACCTGAACGAGGATTGATCTAAGGGAGGCTGGCATGGGCGAGACGGTGAAACTGACGGCGGACGACGGGCACTCTTTCGACGCCTACGTGGCGCGGCCGGCCGAGCAACCGAGAGCCGGCCTGGTCATCATCCAGGAGATCTTCGGCGTCAACGTGCACATCCGCGGCGTCGCCGACAGTTTTGCCGCCGAGGGCTACCTCGCCATCGCCCCCGCCCTCTTCGACCGGGTCGGGCCGGGCATCGAGCTGGGCTATGATCCCGACGACGTCGCCAAGGGCCGCGAGATCCGCGGCAAGATCGCCTGGGACCAGGCGCTGGCCGACATCGCCGCCGCCCTAGGCTTCGTCGCCGGGGCCGGCAAGGCCGGGGTGGTCGGCTACTGCTGGGGCGGCTCGCTGGCCTGGCTGACCGCCACCCGCCTGAAGCCCGCCGCCGCGGTCTGCTACTACGGCGGCAACGTCTACGAGTTCCGCGACGAGCAGCCAAACTGCCCGGTGGTCTTCCACTTCGGCGAGGAAGACGCCGGCATCCCGATGGACCAGGTGAAGACGGTGGGCGAGGCCCATCCGGAGGAAGAGCTCTACACCTATCCGGCGGGCCACGGCTTCAACTGCGACATGCGCGGTTCCTACCACGCCGAGAGCGCGGCCCTGGCCCGCGAGCGGACCCTCACTTTCCTCAAGCGCACCATCGGTTGAGAACTTGCCGCGGCACAGCCGCGTGCCTATCTGCTAAAGCATGGCTCCGCGCGTCACCGCCCTGTTGCTGACGCTGCTGCTGGCGGCCTGCGCCGCGCCGCAGCCGAGCCTCTATGCGCCCAAGGCGAGCCGCGACGGCTATGCGGACGAGGCCCTGGGCAAGGGCCTCTACCAGGTAAGTTTCCAGGGTAATGCGGAGACCTCGCGCGAGCGGGTACAGGACTACTGCCTGTTCCGCGCCGCCGAGCTGACCCTGGAGCTGGGCGCGGAGAAGTTCGCCGTGCACGACAAGCTGGTCGAGCGCTACACCCAGGTAACGCGGAGGGCCTACGACGGCTGGGGCGATCCCTACTACTACGGTCCCTATGACCACCGCTACCGCTACTACCGGCCCTACCCGCCGCCGACCTACCAGCGTGAGCGCACCACCTTCCGCGCGCAGCTGACCATCGAGCCCTTCTCGGGCCGCCTGCCCGGCGACGGCCGGGGCGCTTTCCAGGTCTACGACGCCCAGGCCACCTACCAGCAGTTCGCCCCGCGCATCGAGCGCCCGGTGCGGTAGAACCCGCGAAGGTCGTGGTGCGGGAGATCAGGCCTCTTCGGCGAATTCCAGCAGCACGCCGCAGGCGGCCTGGGCGGGGACGCGCAGCAGGCGCGGGCCGTCCCAGTGCACCGGCATATGGTTGCGCTCCAGCGTGCTGGCGCAAAGCCCCAGGTCCTCGACGGCGACCCGCAGGGCGGCCAGCCAGGGCGTCGGCTGGCGCGGCGCGCCGACCAGGCCCGGGTGCAGCGCGCCCAGCATCTCCGCGGTGGTGAAGCGCAGCCAGACGCTGTCCCCCCCGGGACCTTTGGCACCGCCACAGTCGACCTCCACCACGCCGTCGCCGGCGCGCACCCGGTCGAAGCCGAAGAGCTCGGCGTAGGGAATCGCCAGGGCAGAAGGGTCCTTGACCACGGAGGTCATGGCGATGAGGCCGCGCGCGCTGTTGGCGTGTTTGCACCACTCGGGGCGCCACACCAGCTCCGGCGTCAGGTGCTGGCAGATGAAGGCCGAGGTGCCGGGGGTCGCCTCCGGCGGCAGGTGCAGCAGCTTGAAGCGCGGCCAGAGTTTGCCCTCGGGAGCCTCCAGGATGCGCTTCAGGTCGCGCATCTCGCCCGGCTCGATGCCGGCGCGGCGCAGCGCGCGCTTGGCCAGCATCACGTCGTCACTGGCGAAGGCGAGGCCCAGCAGGCCCTCGCGGGTCTCGAGGAAGCGGTTGAGATTGTTGGTGAACTGCGAGGGATCGACGATGCCCAGCAGCTCGATGTAGTCGTCGGGGAACATGATGCAGTAGTTGGCGGTGCCCCAGCCGATGTGGCGGCCGCGCGGCGAGACGGTGAAGCCGAGGCGCGTGTAGGTCTGGTGCGCCGCCTCCAGGTCGCGCACGCCGACCAGGACGTGGTCGATGCCGCGCAGCGGCTGCGCCGCCTCGACACCCTTCTCACCGACCATCAGCTTCATATCCCGCGCCTCCTCCGGCATCTGTTCCTCCGGCCGCCGGGCCGCCAGGCAGGTCTGCCCGGCGCGCCCGCCTCAGTCGCCGAGCACGCGCCCGGCGACGGCGTCCAGGCGGGCCAGCACCTCCGGATCGCGGGCGTCGCCGTGGGTGATGAGCGCGGCGTCCAGGGCGTGGTGGCAGCCCTTGTCGCAGGCGGCCGTGCGGCCCGCCAGCTTCGGCACCACCTGCTTGACCAGGGCGCGCGCCTTGTCGGCGTTGTCCAGCAGCGTCTTCACCACCTGATCCACGGTGACATGATCGTGCTCGTCATGCCAGCAGTCATAGTCGGTGACCATGGCCACGGTCGCGTAGCAAATTTCGGCCTCGCGGGCGAGCTTGGCCTCCGGCATGTTGGTCATGCCGATGACATCGCAGCCCCAGGAGCGGTAGAGCTCCGATTCGGCGCGGGTCGAGAACTGCGGGCCCTCCATGACCATATAGGTGCCGGCGCGCCTGGCCGGCAGGCCGAGCTCCGCCGCCGCGGCCTCCAGTTGGTCGCCCAGACGTCCGCAGACCGGATCGGCCATGGAGACGTGGGCCACCATGCCGGTGCCGAAGAAGCTTTTGTGGCGGGCGAAGGTGCGGTCGATGAACTGGTCGGCGATGACGAAGGTGCCCGGCGGCAGGTCCTCGCGCAGGGAGCCCACGGCGCTCAGGGAGAGAATCTCGGTCACCCCGGCGCGCTTCAGGGCGTCGATGTTGGCGCGGAAGTTCAGCTCGGAGGGCGGGATCTTGTGGCCGCGGCCGTGGCGCGGCAGGAACACCAGGCGCTGGCCGTCGAGTTCGCCGAAGAGGCAGGCGTCGGAGGGCTCCCCGAAGCTGGAGCGCAGGCGCCGCCACTCGGCGTTCTGCAGCCCCTCGATCTCGTAGATTCCGCTGCCGCCGATGATGCCGATCACCGGCGGGGTTCCGGGCTCCGCCATGCGCTGCCCCCCTTTTTCTGCCTGTTTCAGGGATTCCCTTTACTCGACGGAACCCGCCTTGCCAAGGCGGCCCCTCCTGATCAACGGAAAAAGGCCGCCTGAAGAGGCGGCCTTTTCCCTGATCTGCAGCGCCGAGCGCCTGTCCTAATGGACGTCGGCCCAGACCTTGCGCTTGGCGGCGTAGAGCACGCCGGTGAAGACCACCAGGAAGATCAGCACCTTGATGCCCATGCCCTTGCGGTCCTCCATCTTCGGCTCGGCCGTCCACATGAGGAAGTGGGAGACGTCCTTGGCCATCTGGTCGACCGTCGCCGGGGTGCCGTCGGCATAGCTGACGCCGTCTTCGAAGAGCGGCGACGCCATGGCGATCTGATTGCCCGGGAAGTAGAGGTTGTAGTTGTCGCCCGGGAAGTCGGCCGGCGGATCTTCATAGCCCGTCAGCAGCGCATGGATGTAGGTCGGACCGCCCATGCGCGCCTTGGCCATGAGCGAGAGGTCCGGCGGTGCGGCGCCGCCGTTGGAGGCCGCGGCGGCCTTCTCGTTCGGAAACGGCGAAGGGAAGTAGTCCGAGGGCCGACCAGGGCGCTCGAACATCTCGCCTTCGTCGTTCGGGCCGTCGGTCACCGTGTACTCGGCGGCAATGGCCTTGATCTCGTCCTCGTTATAGCCGAGATCGGTCAGATCACGAAAAGCGATGTACTTCAGGCTGTGACAGCCGGCACAGACCTCGCGGTAGACCTGCAGGCCGCGCTGCATGGCACGGCGGTCATAGGTGCCGAAAGGCCCGTCGAAGCTCCACTCGACGTGCGGCAGGGCCGGGCCTTCCCCCGCCGCGCGGGCGGCGGAAGAAGCGGTCGCGATCGCGGCAAGGGCCGCTAGTCCGAAAATCAGTCCCTTGCGCATCAGGCCTTCTCCATCGGCTTGGCTGAGGCCCCGGCCATAGAGCCGCCGCCTTTCAACACCGGCTCGCTGATCGAGGTCGGCAGCGGCTTGGGCCGCTCGAAGACGCCGAGCAGCGGCAGGATGATCAGGAAGTGAATGAAGTACCAGGCCGTTGCGACGCGGCCGATGGTGATCCAGGAGCCCTCCGGCGGATTGGCACCGACGAAGCCCAGCACCACCGCATCGACGATCAGCAGCACAAAGAACAGCCGGAAGATCGGGCGGAACTTGCCGCTCTTGACCGGCGAGCGGTCGAGCCACGGCAGGATGAAAAGCACGCCGATGGAAGCGAACATGGCGATCACGCCCAGCAGCTTGTCCGGGATCGCGCGCAGGATCGCGTAGAACGGCAGGAAGTACCATTCGGGCACGATGTGCGCCGGCGTCGCCAGCGGGTCGGCCGGAGTGTAGTTGTCCGGATGGCCCATGTAGTTCGGGGCGTAGAAGACCACCGCCGCGAAGAGGATCAGGAAGACCCCCAGGCCGAAGGCGTCCTTGGCCGTGTAGTAGGGGTGGAAGGGGATCTTGTCCTGCGGGCCCTTGGGATCAATGCCCAGCGGGTTGTTGGAGCCGAACTGGTGCAGCGCCCAGATGTGCAGCACCACCACGGCCACGATCACGAAGGGCAGCAGGTAGTGCAGGGCGAAGAAGCGGTTGAGCGTCGGGTTGTCGACGTTGAATCCGCCCCACAGCCAGGTGACGATGCCCTCGCCGAAGAACGGCACGGCGGAGAACAGGTTGGTGATCACCTTGGCGCCCCAGAAGCTCATCTGGCCCCAGGGCAGCACGTAGCCCATGAAGGCCGTGGCCATCATCAGCAGCAGGATCACCACGCCCAGCATCCACAGCAGCTCGCGCGGCGCCTTGTAGGAGCCGTAGTAGAGCCCGCGGAAGATGTGGATGTAGACGACGATGAAGAAGAAGGAGGCGCCGTTCATGTGGATGTAACGGATCAGCCAGCCGTAGTTCACGTCGCGCATGATGCGCTCGACCTGATCGAAGGCGAGGTCGACGTGGGCGGTGTACTGCATGGCCAGCACGATGCCGGTGACGATCATGATCACCAGCGTGAGGCCCGCCAGGGAACCGAAGTTCCACAGGTAGCTGAGGTTCTTGGGCGCCGGATAGCCGGAGCCGACGGAGTGATCCAGGAAGGAGAACACCGGCATGCGGTGCTCGATCCACTTGATCACCCGGCTGTTGGTCTGAAACTCGCTCATTTATGACCTCCCCTTAGCCGATCACGATGGACGTGTCGCCGGTGAACTCATAGGGAGGCACAGGCAGGTTGAGCGGAGCCGGGCCTTTGCGGATGCGCCCGGAGGTATCGTAGTGGGAACCGTGGCAGGGGCAGAACCAGCCGCCGAACTCGCCGCGGCTCTGGCCGGCCTTCTGGCCCAGCGGCACGCAGCCCAGGTGGGTGCAGACGCCGATGACCACCAGCCATTCGGGCTTCTCCACGCGCGCCTCGTCGGACTGCGGGTCCGGCAGTTCATCCAGCGGCACGGCCTCGGCCTCCTGGATCTGCCCGGCCGTGCGGTGGTCGATGAACACCGGATTGCCGCGCCAGGTCACCGTGATGCGCTGGCCCACCTCGATCTGAGACAGGTCGACCTCGGTCGACGCCAGGGCCAGCACCTCGGCCGACGGGTTCATCGAATCAATCAGCGGCCAGGCCACGCTCGCGGCCCCGACAGCGCCCATGGCCCCCGCGGCCAGGTACAAGAAATCGCGCCGCGTCTCGCCGGATCCGGCCTGCGCGGGTGTGGCGGTATCTGCCATGCGTCTTTTCCCCTACGATCCCTCTTTTGGAGCCCTGTGGCACAGGGCTCAGACCAATCTCTTCCGAGGCTTGCGCCCCGGCGGGATGATCCTGACCCTAGCGCGCGACAAAGCCCCGGGGGTGCGACAAGCTGCCGCAGCCGAGGCCCGAATGCCCCTCTGTGGGGCTGGATATAGAGGAAATTCACGGCGAACGCAAAGCCCGTTCGCACCAAGCCGGATGATACGAATCGCCTAGATATTGAACCGCTTAGAGAGATCATTCTACCCGACCATGCGCCTGGCCCTTTATCAGCCCGACATCCCGCAAAACTGCGGCGCCCTGATCCGCCTCACCGCCTGCCTGGGCGTCGGGCTGGATATCATCGAGCCCTGCGGTTTTCTGTTGGATGACAAGCGGCTGCGGCGCGCCGGGCTGGACTACCACGCCCAGGCCAGCCTGCAGCGGCACCGCTCCTGGACCGCTTTTCAGGCCAACCGGCAGGCCGCGGGCGCCGCCGGTGGCCGCCTGCTGCTGTTGACCACCAGGGGGGATCGGCCCTACACCCACTTCGCCTATGCGCCCGGCGACATCCTGCTGCTGGGGCGCGAATCGGCGGGCGTGCCCGAAGAAGTGCATGCGGCGGCGGATGTCCGCCTCGTCATCCCGCTGCGGGCCGGCTGCCGCTCCTTGAATGTGGCCCAGGCCGCCGCCATGGTCCTAGGCGAGGCCCTGCGCCAGACCGGCGCCTTCCCCGGGGATGCTTCCGGGGAACTTCGGGGCCCGACAGAGACAGATGCAGAGTGATCCGACGATGACCGACGCCCCAGCCCCCGAAACCGTCGAAGCGCGCAAGGCCCGGGCCCGGGCCTGGTTCGAAGAGCTGCGCGACAGGATCTGCGCCGCCTTCGAGGCCCTGGAGGACGAATTGAGCGGCGCCAATGCCGAGCGCTTCGCCGCGGTGCCGCCGGGCCGCTTCGAGCGCAAGGCCTGGGAGCGCCCCGCCGAGCACGGACAAGGGGGCGGCGGCGGCGTGATGTCGCTGATGCGCGGCCGTGTCTTCGAGAAGGTCGGCGTCAACGTCTCCACCGTCTTCGGTGAGTTTTCGCCCGAGTTCGCCAAGCAGATCCCCGGCGCCGAGGAAGACCCGCGCTTCTGGGCCAGCGGCATCTCGCTGGTCGCGCATATGCGCTCGCCCCTGGTGCCGGCGGTGCACATGAACACCCGCCACATCGTCACCACCAGGTCCTGGTTCGGCGGCGGCGGCGATCTGAACCCCATGTACCCGGTCGAAGCGGACACCGCCGACTTCCACGCCGCCTTCAAGGCCGCCTGCGACAGGCACGACCCGGAGTACTATCCCAAGTTCAAGAAGTGGTGCGACGAGTACTTCTTCATTCCCCATCGCGGCGAGGCGCGCGGTGTGGGCGGCATCTTTTACGACTACCTGGACAGCGGCGACTGGGAGGACGACTTCGCCTTCACCCAGGACGTCGGCCGCGCCTTCCTGGAAATCTATCCGCAGCTCGTGCGCCGTCACATGGCCGAGCCCTGGACCGAGGAGCAGCGCCGCCACCAGCTGTTCCGCCGCGGCCGCTATGCCGAGTTCAACCTGCTCTACGACCGCGGCACCAAGTTCGGCCTGCAGACCGGCGGCAACGTCGAGGCCATCCTCATGAGCCTGCCGCCCGAGGCCGCCTGGCCGTAGGATCCGCTTTTCCGCGTCGTCAGGTCCCCGGCGCCTTCGGCGGTTCGGGAGAGATGCGCCCGGCCAGCGCGGCCAGGCGGGCGAGGCAGGCTTCGCGGTCGGGCAGGAAGTCCTCGCCGATCCACCAGTCCTCCACCGCGCGCAGCAGAGTGCCGACGTCGGGCCCGGCGGCATAGCCGAGGTCCAGCACGTCGGCGCCGCTGAGCGGGAACCTGCGCGGCTGCCAGGCCTCGGCCGCCGCCAGCGCCGCCTCGAGCCCGGCCTTCGCCGCCGGCTCGGCCGCCTCGTCGCCGCAGACCAGGCGCAGATAGGCCACGACCAGGGCGACGCGGAAGCGGGCCGCGCCGGCACGGTAGAGCGCGGCCGAGAGCGCGTGGCGCACCGCCGGATCGTCCGCGCCCCGGCCCAGCACCGCCGCGGCCTCGCCCAAGGCCTTTTCCGGCGCGCCCAGCAGTTCCAGCTCCGCCGTCTCGGCGTTGGAGAGGCGCAGGCGCTGGGCCACCGCGCGGGCGACCGCAGCGCCGGGGCGCAGCAGCGTGGCCAGGCGCAGCACCGCGTCCTCGCGTTCCGGCAGCTCGAGGGCCATGAGCCGGCGCAGCACCGCGGTGCCGGCGATCTCCGGCAGGATCGGCTCCAGAATGTTCTCGGCCAGCATCAGCTCCAGCACCGGCAGGGGGTCGGGGGCGCCCAGCAGGCGCAGGATCTCGCTGCGCACGCGCTCGCCCGAGAGTCCGCTCAGCTTGGGCGCCAGCTCGCGCGCCACCGCCAGCGTCGCCGCGTCCGGCGGCACCCGCCCGTAGTGCGCCTGGAAGCGGAAGAAGCGCAGCAGGCGCAGGTAGTCCTCCTGGATGCGGTCGCGCGGATCGCCGACGAAGTGCACCCGCCCGGCGGCCAGATCGGCCAGCCCGCCGAAGGGATCGAAGAGCCGCCCGTCGGGCCGGCAGGACATGGCGTTGAAGGTCAGGTCGCGGCGCGCCGCGTCGGCCAGCCAGTCGTCGGTGAAGGCGACGACGGCGCGGCGGCCGTCGGTCTCCACGTCCATGCGCAGGGTGGTGATCTCGAAGGGATGGTGGCCGCTGACGGCGGTCACCGTGCCATGGTCGAGCCCCGTCGGCACCGCCTTGATGCCGGCGGCCTTCAGCAGTTCCATCACCTTTTCCGGGCGGTCGGGCGTCGCCAGGTCGACGTCCTTCACCGGGCGCCCGGCCAGGGCGTCGCGCACGCAGCCGCCGACGAAACGCACCTCGGCCCCTTGGGCGGTCAGCGCTTCCACCACCGCCTGGGTTTCCGGCGCCGTCATCCAGGGCTGCGGCTCGAGCCGCTGCGCTGTGCTGCCTGCGGTCATTAAGGTCCTCTGGTCCGGTTCAAGCGGAAGGCAGCCTGCCGGGCCGTTGCCCGCCTTGCAACCGCTGTGCGCGTCGATGCGCTATGGATCGGCCGGATGACGGTTCATGGCTCCGCCGGATGGCTGGGCACCACCACGCCGTCGACCAGCGCCGGCGGCACCAGCTCGGTGCCGGCGGGGTAACCGGTGGTGAGATAGAGATAGAGCAGGCCGCCGAAGGCGCCGGCCAGGCCCGCGGCCAGCATCCAGGGCCAGGGCGACTCCCGCCAGTCCAGCACCAACTCGCCGCCCTTCACCTTGTGCTCCACCAGCCACGCCCAGGCGGCGTAGATCAGGAAGGGCGCGGCCAGCGGCAAGAGGACTGTCAGGAGAACACGCAGCATGGATCGCCCTTCACGACTTCAAGAGGTCCGGCTGCAGCAGCACCTCCGAGAGGTTCGACAGCATGCCCGCGGTGGCGCCCCAGATGTAATAGTCGCCGAAGGGGTAGGCGTAGAAGAAGCGCTCGGTGCCACGGAACATGCGGCTGTGCAGCTCGCGGTTGGCGGGATCGAGGAAGAAGGCGAGCGGCACCTCGAAGATCTCGTCCACCTCGCCTTCCTCCGGCCGCAGCTCGAAGGGCGGCTGCAGCAGGCCGACCACCGGCACCACCCGGAAGCCGGTGCGCACCAGATAGGTGTCGAGCCGCCCCACGACGGTGACGCAATCGGGCGGCAGGCCGACTTCCTCCTGCGCCTCGCGCAGCGCCGCCGCCTCGGCGTCGGCATCGCCGGGATCGACGCTGCCGCCGGGAAAACTGATCTGGCCCGGGTGGTCGGGCAGGTGCTTGGCGCGCCGGGTCAGCAGCACCGTCATCTCGCCGGGCCGCCGGACGATGGGCACCAGCACCGCGGCCTCGCGCAGCGGCGCGTCGGGGTCGTAGAGGTCGGGATTGAGATCGTGATCGCCGCGCGGCGCCACCTGCTCCATGTCCTCTTCCGCCGAGGCCGGTCCGCTGGGCGCGACCCGCGTGCCCGGCTCCGGCAGGCGCGACAGCCGCGCCAGGAGATCCTCCGTAGGCCACATTCCGCTCACGCAGCGACCCCGCTCACCGCGCCGCGCCCAGCGGGAAGAACACACCCTTGCTCCAGACACCCAGACAATTGGACTCCTTCACTGATTCGTCCCCGGCCGGCGGCGACTCCACCGCCAGCTCGGCCAGTTCATAGTACACCGGACGCAGGATCAGCGCCTCCAGACGGTCGCGCACCAGGATATAGGGCGCGGGCTCGCCGTTGTCAGGGTCTTCAACCACCCGTAGAGGGTGGGCCGAATCGGCTTCCACCCAGTCGTCCAGGTTGGTGCGGAAGGCGAGGACCTGGTCGCGCCCCTCGCCCTTCACGGAAAGTTCAACCGCGGTAAAGGGCGCGTCCTCGACCACGATGCGGCCCTTTTCGACCGGCGTGCGCAGCCAGTAGCCGCCGTCATCGTCTCGCCACAATACCGAGGCAAAAAGCTTCACCAAGGGTTTGCGCCGGATCGGCGCGCCCTCGTGATACCAGGTGCCGTCCCGGGCGATGCGAATATCGAAATCACCGACCGGCGGAAAGTCTCTCTGTCCTGGCGACTGGTCAGCGGGCATGGAAAGCCTTATCTTTATGTTTAGCGTACGCGATTTAGGTTGCGATTCGCCGCCGGGTGACAGTCCGGCAGCGCCTTTGCCGGGGTCCCTTCAGCCACGGGGGCCCAGATTATCGGTCAGCAGACGTTGATCGGTCTGATGACCACGGCCCCCTGTAACCGCTGGGAGATACCACCCCGTGACGACGACGCCCACGCTACCCACCGATGACATCAACGACGCCAAGCTGGCCGGCCAGATCGAAGAGCTGGGCCACAAGCTCGGCCTCGTGCGGCAGTCTATCGGCCAGGTCATTTTCGGCCAACAGGAGGTGATCGATCAAACGCTGATCACGCTGCTGGCCGGGGGCCATGCCCTGCTGATCGGCGTGCCGGGTCTGGCCAAGACCCGGCTGGTGGAAACCCTGGGCACCGTCTTCGGGCTGGAGGACAAGCGCGTGCAGTGCACGCCCGACCTCATGCCCGCCGACATCCTCGGCTCCGAGGTGCTGGAGGAGAGCGAAACCGGACGGCGCGCCTTCCGCTTCATCCCCGGCCCGGTGTTCTGCCAGCTTCTCATGGCCGACGAAATCAACCGCGCCAGCCCGCGCACCCAGTCGGCGCTGCTGCAGGCGATGCAGGAACGCCGCGTGACCGTTTCCGGCCACCCGCACGACCTGCCGACGCCCTTCCACGTGCTGGCGACGCAGAACCCGCTGGAGCAGGAAGGCACCTATCCCCTGCCCGAGGCGCAGCTCGACCGCTTCCTGCTGGAAGTCGACGTCGGCTATCCGGAGCTGGAGGCCGAGCGGCAGATGCTGATCGAGACCACCGGCGCCCAGGAAAGCCAGGCCAAGGCGGTGATGACGCCCGAGGAACTGATGGCCGCCCAGCAGCTGGTGCGCCGCGTGCCGGTCGGCGAGAGCGTGGTCGAGACCATCCTCGCCATCGTGCGCAACGGCCGCCCCGAAGTCAGCGAGCTGGAAGAGGTGCGCAGCCAGGTCTCCTGGGGCCCGGGCCCGCGCGCCAGCCAGGCGCTGATGCTGGCGGTGCGCGCCAGGGCGCTGATGGACGGCCGCCTCGCGCCCTCCGTCGACGACGTGATCCACCTGGCGCGCCCGGTGCTGAAGCACCGCATGGCGCTCAGCTTCGCGGCGCGCGCCGACGGCGTGACCCTGGATCACATCATCGCCCACCTAGCCGCCCCCTACGCTTGAACGGCGACGGAGATTCCGACCGGCCTATGACGAACACCCTCCCGCTGCGGCATCGCGCCGAGCAACTGGCCGCCACCCTGCCGCCGCTGCTGGTGGCCGCGGAGCGGGTTGCCGCCAGCGTGGCCCAGGGCGTGCACGGCCGCCGCCGGGTGGGACAGGGCGAGACCTTCTGGCAGTACCGCCACTACGACCTGGGCGACCAGCCGCAGTCCATCGACTGGCGCCAGTCGGCCAAGTCCGACATGGTCTTCGTGCGCGAGATGGAGTGGGAGGCCGCGCAGTCGGTGTGGATCTGGCGCGACTCCTCGCCCTCGATGTCCTGGACCTCCGACCGCAACCACCAGAGCAAGCGCCAGCGCGCCGACCTGCTGACCCTCGCCCTCTCGGTGCTGCTGATGCGCGGCGGCGAGCACGTGGCCCTGCTGGGCTCCGGCCTCAGGCCCTCGGCCAGCCGCGCAACCCTCACCAAGATCGCCACCCTGGTGGAAAGCGCCGCGGCGCGGGCCGAGGCGGGCGGCCCGAAGCCGGACGAAGTGGCCGAAGGCGACGTTCCCCCGAGCGACAACCTGCCGCCGGCCCTGCCGCTGCCGCGCAGCGCCCAGGTGGTCTTCATCAGTGATTTCCTCTCGCCTCTGGAAGAGATCGACAAGGCCCTGCGCTACTACGGCGAGGCCGGCCTGCGCGGCACGCTGCTGCAGGTTCTCGACCCGGCGGAAGAAAGCCTGCCTTACGACGGGCGCGTGCGCTTCGACGGGCTGGAACAGGAGCCCTCCTGGCTGGTCTCCAAGGTGGAGGCCGTGCGCGGCGACTATGCCCGCCGCCTCGCCGCCCAGCGCGAGGGGCTGCGCGACATCTGCCGGGCGCTGGGCTGGGGCTGTGACTTCCACCGCAGCGACCAGCCGCCGCAGGCCGCGCTGCTGCGGCTCTACACGACGCTCTCCCAGGCCGTGCCATGCTGAACCTCGGCCTCCTCGCCTTCGCGCAACCCTGGCTGCTGCTGGCGCTGGCCGGGCTGCCGCTGCTGTGGCTGCTGCTGCGCCTGACGCCGCCGGCGCCCAGGCGCATGGCCTTTCCCGCGGTGCGCCTGCTGGCCGGCCTGAAGGTGCCGGAGGAAACCCCGGCGCGCACCCCCTGGTGGCTGCTGCTGCTGCGCCTGCTGATCGTCACCCTGATCATCCTCGGCCTCGCCCAGCCGCTGCTCAATCCGGCGGCGCAGCTTTCCGGCAGCGGCCCGATGGTGCTGGTCATCGACGACGGCTGGGCCTCGGCGCGCTTCTGGCCGGCGCGCCAGATCGCCGCCGGCAACCTGCTGGCCCAGGCCGAGCGCGAAGACCGCCCGGTGGTGCTGCTGACCACCGCCCCGGGGGCCCAGGACGCGCCGCCGGAGGCCAGCGGCCTGCTGCCGGCGGCCGAGGCGCGGCGCCTGCTGCAGGGCCTGAAGCCCAAGCCCTGGCCGGTCGACCGCGAAGCCGCCCTGGCCGCCCTTGCAGACGCCCAGATCGAGGGCTCGGCCCACGTGGTCTGGCTGTCCGACGGCCTGGACAGCGCGGGCAGTGCCGACTTCGCCGCCGCCCTGCAGCGCCTCGGGCGCCTGCATGTGCTGCGCGAGGAGAGCGAGGGCCTGGCCCATCTCGCCCTCGCCCCCGATACCGAGGGCGTCGACCTGGTGGCCCGCGCCCTGCGCGCCGACAGCGGCGGCGCCAGCCAGGCCGCGATTCTGGCCATCGGCGGCGACGGGCGCATCATCGCCCGCGCGCCGCTGCCCTTCGAGGCCGGCGAGGCCGAGGCCCGCGCCCTGCTGGACCTGCCGACCGAGATGCGCAATCGCATCGCGCTGCTCTCCATCGAAGGCGAGACCACGGCCGGCGCCACGGTGCTGCTGGACGAGCGCTGGCGGCGGCGGCCGGTCGGCCTGGTCTCCATCGGCGGCGAGCAGGAGGCCCAGCCGCTGCTCAGCGAGACCTACTACCTGGAGAGCGCGCTGGAGCCCTTCACCGAGCTGCGCAAGGGCACCGTCGAGGAGCTGCTGCAGCGCAAGCTCGCGGTGCTGGCGGTGCCGGACGGCATCACCCTCAGCCCCGACGAGCGCGGGCGCATCGTCGACTGGGTGAGCCGCGGCGGCCTGCTGCTGCGCTTCGCCGGACCGCACAGCGTCGCCCAGTCCACCGCCGACCAGGCCGCTGCCGCAGGGGCCGACGACCTGCTGCCGGTGCGCCTGCGCGGCGGCGACCGCATCCTGGGCGGTGCGCTGACCTGGGACACTCCGGCGCGCCTCGCCCCCTTCGCCGCCGACAGCCCCTTCGCCGACCTGGCCCTGCCCGACGACGTCGTCATCCGCCGCCAGGTGCTGGCCGAACCCTCGCTCGACCTGGCCGAAAAGACCTGGGCGCGGCTCAGCGACGGCACGCCCCTGGTCACCGCCGACCGGCGCGGCGACGGCTGGCTGGTGCTGTTCCACACCACCGCCAATACCGACTGGTCGAACCTGCCGATCTCCGGCCTCTTCGTCGAGATGCTGCGCCGGGTCATGGCGGTCAGCCAGGGCGTCGACGGCGGCGCCGGCGGCGCCGCCCTGCCGCCCATCGAGGTGATGGACGGCTTCGGCAGCCTCGGCGCGCCGCCGGCCACGGTGCTGGCGCTGGAGACCGGCGAAGGCCAGGAAAGCACCCTGGGGCCGCGCCACCCGCCGGGATACTACGGCAACGACAGCCTGCGCCAGGCCCATAACCTCAGCCGCTTCGTCACCGAGTTGACGCCGCTGCGCGGCCTGCCCGCCGGCGTGACCACGGCGCTGTACCAGGGCAGCCCCGAGCAGGACCTCAAGCCCTGGCTGCTGGCCGCCGCCCTCTTCCTCGCCCTGCTCGACCTGCTGATCTCCCTGGCGCTGCGCGGCCTGCTGCGCCCCAGCGGCGCGGCCGCCACCGCCGCGGGCGCCCTGCTGCTGGGCCTGGGGCTGAGCGCGGCCGGCCTTGCGCTGTCGACGCCGGCCCTGGCGCAGGGGCGCGACGACGCGCGCACCCTGGAAGCGACGCTGATGACCCGCCTGGCCTTTGTCGAGACCGGCGACCCGGCCGTCGACGAGATCAGCCGCGCCGGCCTGATGGGCCTGACCCGGGTGCTGGAGCGCCGCACCTCGGTGGAGGCCGGCCCGCCGCTGGGCATCCGCCTGGGGCGCGACGACATGGCCTTCTTCCCGCTGGTCTACTGGCCGGTGACCGCCTCCCAGCCGACGCTGAGCCAGGCCGCCATCGACCAGGTGAACTTCTTCCTGGATCACGGCGGCACCATCCTCTTCGACCTGCGCGAGGCCAGCGCCGGCGCGCAGATCTTCGGCGGCGGCAGCCAGGGCACCCAGCACCTGCAGCGCCTGACCCAGGGCATCGCCATCCCGCAGCTGGAGCCGGTGCCGGTCGACCACGTGCTGCGCAAGGCTTTCTACCTGATGGAAGACTTCCCGGGCCGCTTCGTGGGCGGCACCCTGTGGCTGGAAGCGCCGGGCGAAAACGTCAACGACGGCGTCGCCTCGGTGCTGGTCGGCTCCAACGACTGGGCCGGCGCCTGGGCGGTGAACGAACTGGGCCGCCCGCTGAACGCGGTGGTGCCGGGCGGCCCGCGCCAGCGCGAAATGGCCTACCGCTTCGGCATCAACCTGGTGATGTACGCGCTGACCGGCAACTACAAAGCGGATCAAGTCCACATCCCTTTTATCTTGGAGCGCTTGGGACAATGACGTGGGAACCACCACTGTTTGAGGCGGCTCCGTGAGCGCGCTTTCCATTCAGTGGGCCCCGATGCTGCCGCTGTGGCTGATCGGCGGGCTGGGCATCGCCGCGGCGCTGCTGATCGCGCTGGCCTTCTGGCGCCGTGCGCGCGGCGTGCTGTGGCGCCTGGGCGCCTTCGCTGTGCTGCTGCTGGCGCTGGCCAACCCCTCCATCATCGAGGAGCAGCGTGACCCCTTGAGCGACGTGGTCTTCATCGTCGCCGACGAGAGCACCAGCCAGGACATCGAGAACCGCGGCAGCCAGACCGAACTGGCGGTCAGCCACCTGCTGACCCAGATCGGCGCCCTGGAGGACACCGAGGTGCGCCTGATCCGCGCCGGCGACGCCGCCGGCTCGCGCGACGTCGAGGGCACGCGCCTCTTCGCCCCGCTGCGCCAGGCCCTGGCCAAGGTGCCGCGCCAGCGCGTCTCCGCCATCATCCTGGTCAGCGACGGGCAGATCCACGACCTGCCGGAGTCGGTGGAAAGCCTCGGCATCGAGGCGCCGGTGCACCTGCTGCTCACCGGGCGGCCCGACGAGGGCGACCGGCGCCTGACCATCACCAAAGCGCCCAGCTTCGGCATCGTCGGCGACCAGCTGACCCTCAGCCTGCGCGTCGACGACCTGCCGGCCGGCGAGACCGCCGGCAGCGCCCGCGTGGTGCTGCGCCAGGACGGCGTCGCCACCCAGGGCATCGACGCGCGCATCGGCGTCGAGGAGCAGATGACCTTCGAGCTGGACCACCGCGGCCCGGCGGTGCTGGAGATCGAGGTCGCCCGCGGCCCGCAGGAGCTGACCCTCTCCAACAACCGTGCCGCCGTGGTCGTCAACGGCGTGCGCGACCGCCTGCGCGTGCTGCTGGTCTCCGGCGAGCCACATGCCGGCGAGCGCGCCTGGCGCAACATCCTGAAGTCCGATCCCTCGGTCGACCTGGTGCACTTCACCATTCTGCGGCCGCCGGAAAAGCAGGACGGCACGCCGATCCGCGAGCTGTCGCTCATCGCCTTCCCGACCCGCGAGCTCTTCGAGGTGAAGCTCGACGAGTTCGACCTGATCATCTTCGACCGCTACCAGCGCCGGGGCGTTCTGCCGCTGATCTATCTGTCGAATGTCGCCGACTTCGTCGCCCGCGGCGGCGCGGTGCTGGCTGCGGCCGGGCCCGCCTTCGCGACGCCGCTCAGCCTCTACCGCACGCCACTGGCGACCGTGCTGCCCGGCGCCCCGACCGGGGCGGTCACAACCCTGCCCTACCGCCCGGAAATTACCGACGAGGGCCGGCGCCATCCCGTCACCCGCCACCTGCCCGGCAGCGAGGGAGCGACCCCAAGCTGGGGCCGCTGGCTTCGGCTGATCGACGTTGACGCCAATGGCGGCAATACCGTCATGTCCGGCGCCGAAGGCAAGCCCCTGATGATCCTGAAGCGCGAGGGCGACGGCCGGGTCGCCCAGCTCCTGTCCGACCACGCCTGGCTGTGGGCCCGTGGCTACGACGGCGGCGGCCCCCAGGCGGAGCTTCTCCGCCGCCTCGCGCACTGGCTGATGAAGGAGCCCGACCTGGAGGAGGAGGCGCTCACCGCGACCCACAACGGCGGAAACCTCTCGATCGAGCGCCGGACCATGGCCGAGACCGTCTCGCCCGTCACCGTCACCACCCCCTCCGGCGAGACGTCGACAGTCGAACTGCGCGAGGCCGAGCCGGGGCTGTGGCGCAACGGCATCGAGGTCGACGAGCCGGGCGTCTACCGCCTCGACGACGGCAAGGTCTCCTCCGTGGTC